>NZ_QKTA01000003.1:127198-223564 GCF_003234395.1 Curtobacterium sp. MCLR17_051 | reverse complement strand
GGTTCCGGGGCGGGCTGCTCGGGAGCGGGGTCCGGTTCGGGTGCCGCTGCGACCGGGAAGGCGTCGGTTGCTTCACTCGCCTGGGTCGAACCCGACCCGTCGGTCGCGGTGACGTACGCGCGGACCTTGACGGACTTGGCGAAGAAGGGTGGCTCCGGAGGAGTCTCACCCGCGTCCCAGCTCGACGTCGTGGGGAAGCCGTTGCCGTCGTCGCTGGCGTACCAGTACGCCGTGAACCGCACCGTGATCCCGCTGCCGCTCGGCCCCGTCACGGCGATCGGCTGGCCCTGCTGAGCGGTCGCCACCGAGAGGTTCGCGTCGAGCGCCGTGGCGTTCCCCGTCCACGAGTCGGCATCGGACGAGCAGAAGCTGCTCCCCGGGCCACCGCAGGCGCGGACGGTCAACGGTGCCGAGACGTTCCGGGCGCCGGACCCTGGCACACCCGTCCAGGTCTGGCCCGGCTGCAGCGTGATCGGCTGCCCGCCGGTCTCGAGCTGGTAGTGGTGTGCGGGCCTCGACGAGGCGGTGACGCTCACGTTCCAGAGGTTCGTGCCGGCGGGGACGACGTCGACCGAGGGCCTGCCGGTGCCGGACGGCCGCTCGTAGGTCACGGCGTCGACGTACTCGACGTTGCAGAAGTAGCTGTTGGTCACGGTCACCGCGTACCGGGTCGAGCCACCGCCGACGCCAGAGTCGCGCGTCGGACTCGAACTGCCGAGCGAGTTCGAGGGCGGAGCAGCACAGTCCACGTTGCCGGATCGGAACACGGCGTACCGCAGGCCGGTCCCGCCGGCGGCGTCGCCGGCGCTCCAGCTCACCGTCACCGTCGACCGCCCGGACGAGTCCGCCTGGTCCCCGGCGACCGCCTGGAGGTTCGTCGGCTTGCCCGGTGTCCCGACGGCACTGCCGGTGGCGGACGCGGAGTTCCACTGCACGACGGTGCCGTTGCGGTCGGCGTCGTTGCGAGCGGACACGGTGACCTTGTACTGGGCAGCGCTCTGGGCGCCGGTGAACGAGGTGTTCGTGGCGGTACCGGTGTGCCGCGTGGTCGACAGGCCCGGGCCCTCGATCGTGACGATGTAGTCGTCGACCGCGCTGCCGTTGTTCGGCGCGGACACCTTGCCCCACTTGACGTCGAGCTGGTTCGGTGTCGCCTTGCTCGGCGTGACCGTGATGCCCTTCGGGGGCGCCGGCACGAAGTCCGCACTCATCGGACCCGAGCGGGACGAGGGCTTCGAGTCACCGATCGCGTTGGTCGCGACGACCTGGAACCGGTACGACGCCTTCGGGTCGAGTCCGGTCAGCGTGCACACCGTCGCGGTCCCGCAGTTCTTCGAGACGCCGTTGGTCCCGACGACCCGGTAGCCCGTGATGGGCGAGTTGTTGCCCTGAGGAGTCGACCACGTGAGCGTGACCTGGCCGCCGTCGTAGGAGCCGGTGCGGGTGGGTGCGCCCGGAGCGTCCGGGACGTCCTGCACCGAGATGGTGACGTCGCCCCAGACGTACCGGTCGGGGTCGTTCGTCGCGTCCGCCACCTGGTACTGCAGGTGGGCGTCGCCGGGCTTCGCAGTGTCGGCGACCGAGACCTGCAGGCGCGTGCGGTCACCACTCGGTGTGACGGTGACGCCGCTCGGCAGCCCGCCGGACAGACCCCGGATGTTCACGACGCGCAACCGCTCACCCGGGAACGGGTTGGTCGGCTGGTCGTTCGTGAGCACGTCGATGGTGGTGGTCGCCCCGCGCTTCGTCACTGACCGGTCGGCACCGGGCTGGACCACCGGACGGGTGGAGGCGACGACGCCGACGGTGACGGTGCCGGCGCGACCGGTGTTGGCGTCGTCCGCGACACCGATCCCGATCGCCGCGGTGGTGTTCTTCTTCGCGGTGTCGGCGACCGAGATCGTGAGCTGCTGCTTCGCGATCGACGCGGTCGTCCCCGCGGCCGGCCGGCCGACGATCGAGTACCGGAGCTCGGGCAGGTCCCTGGGGTACGGGTAGTCGGTCAGCTTCGTCAGGTCGATCTTGCGCGTCTCGCCCGGCTGCATCTCGACCGAGGATCCCGTGAACGCCGGCGGCTGGTTCGACCGGGGCGTGACCGTGATCGGGAGCACGAGCGTGGCGACGCGGCCCTTGCCGCCGTTCGCCGACGACCCGTCGGTCACCTCGAACGAGATCGACGCCTTGCCGTAGTAGAGCTTCGACGACGTGAACTGCAGCGTCGACGAGTCCACCACCAGACTCTGCCCGTTGGCGTGGGTGGCCTTGACCGTGCCGCGGTCGGTGATCTTCGCGGTCTCGCCGTTCGCCGTCACGACGAAGTCCTGCAGCGGGATGCGGACGGTGGCCTCGCTCTTCACCGTGACCGCACCGGCGCTGCGGTTGATCTGGGGCAGGGCGTCGTCGAAGCCCGGCACGTTGATGAAGCCGTAGGAGACGATGTCCGGGTGGTCGGCCCGGGCGACCGAGAACGGGATCACCTGCGAGTCGTCGGTCAACCGGACGGTGATGCGGCCGTCGTCGGTGGGCGTCGCGGTGTCGCCGTAGCCGGGGACGACCCCGACGCGGAGGTCGGCCGCGGTGCCCTCGGCGAAGAAGACGTTGTCGAGCACGTCGACGGTCACGCTCTGCCGGTGCAGGATGTCCTGCAGGTCGAGGGTCGTGTCGTCGACCTCGGGCCGGAGTGGCTGGGCGTCGGGGTCGACGGTCACCGTGAGGAAGGCCGTGCTCGATCCCCCGCTGCTGTTCGCGACGGTGTAGAGCACCGCGAAGTCACCGCTCTTCGCCGACTCCGGAGGCGTGACGCGGATCTGCTGCTTCCGGAGGACCTTGGCGGTGACGTCCTCTGCCGTCGGCTCGGCCTGCGCGACGGTCAGCTGCCCGCCTTCGGGGTCGGAGTCGTTCTGCAGGACGCGCACCGTCACCGACCCACCGGGGCGGATCGTGACGTGGTCGGCCTCGGCCACGGGGTTCGAGGCCTGCTCGGCGCGGGGTGCGATGCCGACCCGTACGGTGCCGGTGGCACGGGCCCCGAGGGCGTCGACGACGGTGTAGGTGAACTCGTCGGTGCCGGCCGAGTAGTCGCCCGCCTCGTAGGTCAGGGCGTCCGAGGCGACGTCCGAGACCGACCCCTTGTCGGGGTTGGAGCCCACGCCGACCAGCTGGACGGAGTCGCCGTCCGGGTCGATCCCGTTCAACGGCACGCTGACCCGCACCGACGAACCGGCGACGACGCGCGCGGTGACGGTCTGCGGGACGGGCGGGTTGTTCGTGGCGGCGTCACGCTCGCGCACCGAGATCGACACCGCGGCGTCGGCGTACTGGCCGTCCGGGCCGGCGACCCGGTAGACGGCGGTGTAGTTGCCCGGCGTCTTCGGGGCGAGGTACCGCAGGTGGTCGCCGGAGACGAACAGCAGGCCGCCGTCACCGGGGACGTTCTGCACCAGTTCGGGCTGCAGCGTCAACGGCTCGCCCTCGGGCTGGGTGTCGTTGTCGAGCACGTCGATGTTCGCGACGTCGCCGACACGGACGGTGGCGCTGTCCGGCTGGGCGACCGGGGGCTGGATGCGGTCGGGCTTCGGGATCTCGACGACCGTGATCGTGCCGGGTGACGACGCCAGGCCGTTCGTCTCCGTGTACCCGAACGAGACCGGCCCGTCGAGGGGTGCCGTGAGCGTGACACGGACCGTGTGCTGGTCGAGGATGCTCGCCTGCACACCGCTGCCCCGTGGGGGTCCGTCGAGCGCCGTCACGAGCAGCACCCCGCCCGCCGGGTCGATGTCGGTCGCGGTGACGTCCGTGTCCTTGGTCGACAGGGTGTTCACGAACACCGTCTTCGGCGTGGTGATCGGCGCCGTCGAGGCATCCGGTGGCGCGAGGACGGTCACCCGGACGATGCCGCTCGAGGTCTTCACACCGTCGGTCACCGTGTACTCGAGCTGGTGGTCACCCGCCCGGTCCCCCTGCACCCGGAAGGTCCCGGCGTCGTAGCTCGGGGTGACGGTGAGCCCGGACGCCGATGACACGCTGGTCAGTGTCACGGTGCCGTTGCCACCTCGAACGTGGTCGAGCGGCTCGACCGTGAAGGCCTTGCCGGCGTACCCCGACACGGGGAACGGATCGGCGCGCAGCGGGACGGTGCCCTGCTTGGCGACCCGGACCGTCACGGCACCCCGACCGTCGGCGCGACCGTCGCTCACGACCAGCTGCACGGAGCGCTCACCGGTCCGGCCGCTGTCGTTCCGGAAGTCGAGCAGGCCGTCCGGTGTGGTGGACACCCGGTCACCGTTCGACGCGGTCGCCGACTCCAGGTACACCGGGTCACCGTCCGGGTCGACCCAGTCGCCGAGGACGTTCGAGACGACGTGCCCGTTCTGGACGACGTCGGCCGAGGTGTCACGGACCTGCCGCGGCGCCTCGTTCTGACTGTCGGGGCGCACACTGATCCGGACGGTCGCGGTGTCCGATCCGCCGTTGCCGTCGGTGATCGTGTACGGGAACGTCACGGTCCCGGTGGCGCGCGACGACAGCGTGACCTGCAGGCGTTGACCGTCGCCGACGATCGCGACGCGGCCGGCGGACTTCGAGATGGTGCCGACCTCGCTCACGATGATCGGGTCACCGTTCGGGTCGTAGTCGTTCAGCAGGACCGGGAGGCTCGTGGTGCGTCCCGGACGAGCGCCCAGTTCGTCGTCCACCGCCACCGGTGGCTTCTGGTCCTTGTCGACCTCGGGGTCGTCGTCGGAGACCTGCTCCTGCTGCCGCTCGTCGTCCTGCTTGATCAGGTCGGCCCAGTTGTCGATGAGCTGCCCGCTCCGGTCGATCGCCCAGGAACGGCCGCTCGTCGGGTCGTTGGCGACGACGGTGTCGCCGTTGTGCAGGATCTGCAGTTCGCTCGTGCCGCCGGTGCTCGCCAGCCGCTGCAGCGCGTTGCCGTCACACGTGTCGATCGCCTGCCCGCCCGCCCACGCCGCGTACGTGCAGGAGCCGTCGACGTAGGGCCGCGCGGCTCGTCCGGCCACCTGGAGCGCGGTGGCGTCCACGGTGCCGGAGGCGCTGACGCGGACCAGGCCCGCCGTGCCCGCGACCGTGACCTGGGCCGTGCTGTCGGAGGACCGCTGGAGGGCCGGCGACGACCCCACCCGGTCGCCGAGTTCGACGGTGCGGCCGTCGACCGACAGGGCACCGCTCGTCCGGTCGAGCACGGCGAGGTGACCGTCGAACGTGGCGACCTGGAAGTCGTCGCCGCGGTCCATGTCGACCTTCCACCGTTCGGCGACGGTGAGTGTCGTGCCGACGTCGATCAGCGACGCCGTCCCGGTCTTCGCGGAGTAGACCGCGACGTGGCCGTCGGAGGCGTCGAAGACGGTGTCGGCGCCCAGGGTCAGGTCTGCCTTGGCCGACGCGTCGAACTCGGCGAGGTCGTTCGCGGGGGTCGCCCAGAGCTCGCCCGTGTCGGCGTTGCCGATGACCGCGGTGTCGCCCGCGAAGAAGACCTGCGGCGTCCCCGCCGGCAGCGTGATCGCATCACCCACGGTGGCGTCGGCGACGTCGACCCGGGCGACCGTGCCCTTCGTCTCGTCCACGCTGTAGACGGTGGAGCCGCGCTGCAGCACGGACAGGTCGTCGCTGGCCGTCTCGACGGCGGTGTTGAGCTGCAGGATGCCGGTGTTCGCCCGGCCGACCGCGCCGTACTCGGCCGAGGGCACCCAGACCGTGCCGTCGCCGAGGTCGACGCGTTGCGTGTGGTACCCGGTGGAGACGATGGCGGTGGTCGCGACGACGGCGGCGACGAGCACCGAGGCACCGGTCGTCACGGCGGCGGAGCGGTGCTTCGCGAGGAGGGCGCGGATCACCCGGCGCTCCCGATCGTCGCGCACTTCTGCGCGCTCGCGGCACCCGTCTTGCCGTCGCGGTTCACGGCGACGGCGATGCACTCCTCGTCGCCCCGCTCGCCCGAGACGACGAACGTCGTGCCGGTCTGCTGGCTCGACGACCCGTTGGACGAGATGACGTACGTGTCGCCGCTACGCAGCCCGGGGTCGGTCCAGCTGAAGGACACGGACTGCGGCGACGGCTCGGCGCGGACCTCGGCCACGACCGGGATCGCCCCGGCGCCGAGCCGACCGACGACGACGACCGTGGCGATCGCGAGGGCGGCGACCACGACGACGGCGAGGGACGTCGCCCAGACCAGGGTCGAACGGGTCCGGCGCCGGGCCCGCGTCACGGACCCGGTGCGGTGCACGGTGCCGACGCTGTGCGAACCGCCGGCCACGACCCCGCCCTGCACCGCACGGCGGGTCCGACGACGCCCGCCGACCCGGGTGGGTGGCTGCAGCTCACGGATCACGGTGCGCTCACCGTGCGGGGTCGGCGTCGAGATCGCCCAGGCCTCGACCGCGACGTCGGCGGACGTCTGCGGGATGCCGAGTTCGGCCTCGACCTGCTGGAACCCCCGGACGAGTTCGATCACCGTCGCGGGGCGGCCCTGCGGCTTGCGGGACAGCGCCGAGGCGAGCAGGCGCTCCAGCGAGGGCGGCACGTCGGTGCGACCGGTGGGCTTCACGCCGCCCTTGTCGATCCGGTGCATCAGGTCGTTCGCACCGTTCTTGCCGCCGCGGATCTCGAACGGGCTGCGCCCGGCGAGGAGCGAGTACACGGTCGCCGCGAGGGAGTACACCTCGGACTGGATCGTGCCGCGCGACTCGTCGATCAGGACCTCGGGCGCGGACCACGGGATCGACATGCCGATCGGCTCGTCGGGGTCGGTACCCCCGATCGTCGCGGCGATGCCGAAGTCGGAGAGCACGGGGTTGCCGTAGGCCGTCAGCAGGATGTTCGACGGCTTGATGTCGCGGTGCAGCACGCCCTCACGGTGTGCGGTCTCGAGCGCCGACCCGATGCGGATGCCGATCGACAGCACCTCGGACACGGGGATCGGTTCGCGGCGGTAGCGCTCACTGAGGGACGAGGAGCAGAGCTCCATCACCAGGTAGGGACGGCCGTCAGCGGCGACGCTGGCCTGCAGGACGGTGAGGATCGACGGGTGCGTGCTGAGCCGGGCCATCAGGTTGGCCTCGGCCTGGAACATCTGCCGGACGCGGTCGTCGACGACCTCGTCCAGCAGCACCTTCACCGCGACCTGTCGTCGGGGCATGTCCTGCTCGTAGAGGAAGACGTCGGCGAAGCCACCGGACCCGAGGACGTGCACGGGACTGAAACCGCCGATCACGGGCGGGTTGGACGGCAGGCGTCTCGCCATGGTCCTCTCCTCCCCCGGCCGAGCGGCCAGCTCTCTCGACGTGGCCATGTCATTGTACGAAGCGTGGGTGACCGACATTCCGCACGCCGATCCCCCACAGCTCGACGTGTTCCCCCAGTTCGGGGGCCAGCTAGTGGCGCGGCAGCGTGTCCTCGAGGTCGCCGTCGTCCGGTGCGGCATCGACCTGCAGCACCACCACGGTGACGTTGTCACGACCGCCGGCCACGACGGCGTCGCCGACCAGGCGCTCCGCCAGGTCCTGCGCGCCCGGCTCACGTGCCGCGATGCGCGCGATGCCGGCGTCGCCGAGCTCCTTGGTCAGCCCGTCGGAGCAGACGATGTAGCGGTCACCGGCCCGCAGGGGCAGGGTCCACCAGTCCGGTGCCGGCGGTTCGCCGAAGCCGACCGCACGCGTGATGACGTTGCTGTCCGGGTGCTGCTCGGCGTCCTCGGCACGCAGCAGGCCGGCGTCCACCATCTCCTGCACCACCGAGTGGTCGACGGTGACGCGGCGGAGCACGCCGTCCTCGATGCGGTAGGTGCGGGAGTCACCGACGTTGAACACGAGCGCCGCGGGCTGCCCGAGCGAGGCCACGAGCGCGATCCCGGTGACGGTGGTGCCCGCGCCGATGGCGTTGCCGCCGGCTGCACGCTCGATGTCGGCGGTCGCGAGGAGCAGCGCACGCTGGATGCCCTGACGCGTGGTGAACGGTTCGGCCGTCACCTGCTCGAGCCGACGCACGACCGCGTCACTGGCACGGTCGCCCGCGAGGTGTCCGCCCATGCCGTCGGCGACGACGAAGAACGGCGCGCCCACGATGTAGCTGTCCTCGTTGTGGTCACGCCGCCGACCGACGTCGGTCGCGGCTCCCCACGAGAGTGTCAGGGTGGCGCCGTCGGCACCGGGGACGTCGATGGCGTGCGCAGTGGCTGCTCGGCCGAGTTCGGTCACGTGTCAGGATCGCTCTCTGGTGGGTCGGGGCGTGCCGTGTGCTGTCTGATCGGAGGGCCACGGGGGAACCGGAGGCAGCCCCTCTGCCGTCGGTGCGACCCGGAGGTACGGCGAGAGGACCTCGATTGCGTTGCCGTCACCGACCTCGACTACCGTACCCGTCAGCGCGACGATCGACGCACCCGATGCCATGCGGTAGGCGGGTGCACCGGCCGGGCGGACGACGGTCCCGTTGGTGGACCGGAGGTCCTGCACGACGACGGCTTCCCCCTCGGCGTGCATCCGGACGTGGGACGACGACACCTGCCCGTACGCCGACCGCACGGTCACGAGTTCGGGCTGCGGGCCACGGGTGACCCGCGGCAGCGACGGCCGTCGCCCGATGACCACCGGGTGGTCGAGCCGGAAGGTGCGGTCGCCGATGCGGATCGAGGGCACGCGTGCCCTGGGGGCGGCGGGCACCGCCGGGACGGCCGGGAGGCCCGGGGCGGCACCCAGGAACGGGCTCGGCCCGGCACCTGGTCGCGCCGGCACCCGGACGACGGTGTCCTCAGGATCGACGTCATCCACCGCTGCGGGTGGCTGGTCGGTTGCCCCGGCCGCGGGCCGGATGACCGTGTCACCGAGGACCCCGTCGTCGGAACCGGGGTCGGAGTCGGAGTCGGGACCGGCTCCCGGGACGACCTGACCTGCGCGCCGGATGACGGTGTCGTCGACGGCGTCCGCCGCCCGGTCGCCCAGCGATCGTCGGGGTCGCCGGATGACGGTGTCCTCGATGTCGTCGTCGTACAACCGGAGCCCTCCCAGTGTGGTCTCCCCCACCGTAGACGATCCGGTCGACCCCACGTCATCGACGCTCCCACGACGGCCCGCTGCCCGCGACGACCGAGCGCAGGACGAGCCCCGCGAGCGGGTCGTCCGCGCGGGTCTCGAGGGCGTACCGGGCACGCGTCTCCGCCCGGGCCCACGACCCGAGCGCCCACGCACACCAGGCGCCGAGCGACAGGGCGCCGGCAGCGCCCGACGATCCGTCGAACGGGCCGTCCTGCGCCCGCCACACGCGCCACGCATCGGCACACCGGTCACCGGCGAGCCGCACGCGGGCCCGATCGGGAGCCGGGCCGAAACCGTGGAGCGCCGGCGGTGTCGGGTCCGCGAAGGGGTCGAACACCCGGATCGACCGGGGGTCCGGTGTGCCCTGCGCCGCGATGAACGGCACCAGGGCCATCCGGGGCGCGAGTGCGCCGCACGCGGTCACCACGGCCGTCGCAGCGGCCGTCGACAGGTCGGCGCGACCGGGCGCGACCAGCGCGGCCGCCGCAGCGGGGAGGGTGACCGCCGCGGCGATCTCGCGAGGGAAACGGACTGCGGAGCCGGGGCTGGACTGTGCCGTGAGAGGAATCATGCACGCCATCGAAACGTGCTGGGAGCCTCCAGGCAGGGTCGCCCCGACCATCTGTGGACCGGAGCGAGCCCGCTCACGCCTGTGGAGGACGAGCCGACCCGGCACCCGCTCAGGCGACGACGGGCTCCAGGCTCTCGGCGACCAGGTCCCAGCCACCCTCGTTGCGCTCGACGACCACGCCGTTCGCGGCCGCCCAACCGACCAGGTCGTCCATGCTGCCGATGCTCGCGCCGGTGCGGGCGAGCAGCGCCACCAGGCGGCCCTTCGCGGTCTTGTTCCAGTGGTTCAGCGCACGACGACGACCGGAGCCGTCGACGCTCACCACCCGTGGTGCCACCGCTCCGGGCACGGGACCGAGCTGCCGGTACCCCTCGGACCGCAGGTCGAGCACCAGGCCGTCCGCACGGGTCAGCAGGGAACGGGTCGACACCGCGGGCCAGTGCGCGGCCAACCGGATCGAGCCGAGCCGGGAGTCGTGTGAGAGCCGGTACGCCGGGATCGGGTCACCGGCACCGATGGGGCCGAACATCGCGGACTGCACGACCACGTGTTCCGCCCACCACGCGCGGGTCGCAGCATCCGCGTCCTGCGCGCCCAACGGGTCGTAGAGGACCCCGGTGTACCGCTCGATCGCGGGCATGGTGCCCGAGGTGTCGAGCTCGAGGTTCCGGAGCCGCTCGGCGATCGACTTCGGACCGAGCTTGAGCGCCGTCCTGGCCGAGGACTCCTCGGAACTGACGAAGCGGGCCGCGGTGATCACCGCGGCCCGCTCATCGGCCAGTTCCGGGAACGAGAGTGCACGCAGATCGAGCGTGCGCCTCGTGTCCCCGCCCTCCCGCTTCGTCTCCGAAGGCGGGAGCAGGACGGTCAGTCCGGTCAGGACGCCAGCGCGGCCTGCCGCGCGACGATCGTCACCGTGTCGTGCTCGACCGACAGGAAGCCGTCCTCGGCGTCGACCGCGACGGTCGACCCATCGGCCCGCGTGATGCGGACCTGACCCTGCGCCAGGATCGCGAGCATCGGCTCGTGTCCGGCGAGGATGCCGATCTGGCCCTCTGTCGTCCGTGCGACGACCATGGTGGTGTCGCCCGACCAGACCTCACGGTCCGCCGAGACGACGCTCACGCTGAGACCCGCCATGTCAGCGGTTCTCCTTCTGGATCTGAGCCCACTTCTCTTCCACGTCGTTGATGCCACCGACGTTGAAGAACGCCTGGGTCGCAACGTGGTCGAACTCGCCGTCGGCGATGGCGCGGAAGGACTCGATGGTGTCCTTGAGCGGCACCGTGGAGCCCTCGACACCCGTGAACTTCTTCGCCATGTAGGTGTTCTGCGAGAGGAACTGCTGGATACGACGAGCGCGCTCGACCGTGATCTTGTCCTCTTCGGAGAGCTCGTCGACACCGAGGATGGCGATGATCTCCTGCAGTTCCTTGTTCTTCTGGAGGATCTGCTTGACGCGCGTGGCCGTCTCGTAGTGGTCGGCACCCAGGTAACGCGGGTCCATGATGCGCGACGTCGACGCCAGCGGGTCGATCGCGGGGTACAGACCCTGCGATGCGATCTCACGGGAGAGCTCGGTCGTCGCGTCGAGGTGCGCGAACGTGGTGGCCGGAGCCGGGTCGGTGTAGTCGTCAGCCGGCACGTAGATCGCCTGCAGCGAGGTGATCGAGTGACCACGCGTCGAGGTGATGCGCTCCTGGAGCACACCCATCTCGTCGGCGAGGTTGGGCTGGTAACCCACGGCGGACGGCATGCGGCCGAGCAGCGTCGAGACCTCGGAGCCGGCCTGCGTGAAGCGGAAGATGTTGTCGATGAAGAGGAGCACGTCCTGCTTCTGGACATCGCGGAAGTACTCCGCCATCGTCAGCGCCGACAGGGCCACGCGGAGACGCGTTCCCGGCGGCTCGTCCATCTGGCCGAACACGAGGGCCGTCTTGTCGAAGACACCCGCCTCTTCCATCTCACCGATGAGGTCGTTGCCCTCACGGGTGCGCTCACCGACACCGGCGAACACCGACACACCGCCGTGGTCCTGCGCGACGCGCTGGATCATCTCCTGGATGAGGACGGTCTTGCCGACGCCCGCACCACCGAAGAGGCCGATCTTGCCACCCTGCACGTACGGGGTGAGGAGGTCGATGGACTTGATGCCGGTCTCGAACATCGAGGTCTTGGACTCGAGCTGGTCGAAGGCCGGGGCCTTGCGGTGGATCGGCCAGCGCTCGGTGATCTCGAGCTTCTCGTCCGTGTTGAGCACGTTCCCGAGGACGTCGAAGACCTTGCCCTTGGTGACGTCGCCGACGGGGACCGAGATCGGAGCGCCCGAGTCACGGACCTCCTGGCCACGGACCAGGCCGTCGGTCGGCTTCAGGGAGATGGCACGGACGAGGTCGTCGCCCAGGTGCTGCGCGACCTCGAGGCCGATCTCCTGCGACGAGTCACCGATGGTGATGGTCGTGAACAGGAGGTTGTACATCTCCGGGATTGCGTCGTGGGGGAACTCGATGTCGACGACGGGGCCCGTGACACGGGCGATCCGGCCGACACCGGGCGCCGACGACGTCTCGACCGCGGTGGTTGCGGTGTCGGTCATGGCTGGTGCCTTCCTGAGGGTGGGTATCTGTCCGCGAACGACGCGGACTACTTCTTCTTCGACGAGAGGGCGTCGGCGCCGCCGACGATCTCGGAGATCTGCTGGGTGATCTCCGCCTGACGCGCGTTGTTCGCGAGTCGGGTGAAGTCACGGATCAGCGAGTCGGCGTTGTCGCTGGCCGCCTTCATCGCCTTCTGACGCGCGGCGTGCTCGGAAGCAGCCGACTGCAGCATGGCGTTGAAGATGCGGCTCTCGATGTAGACCGGGAGCAGCGAGTCGAGCACCGCATCGGCGTCCGGCTCGAACTCGTAGAGCGGCAGGGGCTCGTTGCCCTCGGGCTCGTCGATGCCCTCGACGACCTCGAGGGGCAGCAGGCGAACGACCTGCGGCTCCTGGGTCGCCAGGCTGATGAACCGGTTGAACACGATGTGGATCTCGTCCACGCCGCCGTCAGCGGTGTCCTGGAGGAACTTCGCCACGACGGCGTCGCCGATCTCCTTGGCCGTCGAGAACTCCGGCTGGTCGGTGTTCCCGACCCACTGCTGCTCGGACGGACGCTCACGGAACGCGAAGTACCCGACGGACTTGCGGCCGACCAGGTAGTAGACGACGTCCTTGCCCTCGCTGCGGAGCAGGGAGGCGAGCTCCTCGCCCTGCTTGAGGACGTTCGTGCTGAACGCGCCGTTCAGGCCGCGGTCCGAGGTGAAGAGCACGACGGCTGCACGGGTCGACGACTCCGGCTCGGTGGTCAGGACGTGGTCGACGTTCGAGAACGTCGCCACGGCCGACACCGCACGCGTGACGGCCCGCGAGTACGGACCGGACGCAGCCATACGGGCCTGCGCCTTCTGGATCCGCGACGCCGAGATCAGCTCCATGGCGCGGGTGACCTTCTTCGTGGTCTTCGCCGACTTGATCCGCTGGCGGTAGACCCGGACCTGCGCTGCCATCTAGCGACGACCCTTGACGATCTGCTCCTGGTCGACGTCCTCGGCGTCAGCCGCGTCGAACTGCTCGGAGCCGAGGGTCTTGCCGTCGCTCGTCTGGAAGCTCTTCGTGAACTCGTCGATCTGCTTGTCCATATCGGCGACGGTCTCGTCGCTGAGCTGGTTCGTCTCGCGCAGGGTCGTGAGGACGTCGGAGTTGCGACGCAGGTGGTCGAGCAGTTCGGACTCGAAGCGGAGCACGTCCGGCACCGGGACGGTGTCGAGCTTGCCGTTCGTGCCGGCCCAGATCGAGACGACCTGCTCCTCGACCGGGTACGGCGAGTACTGCGGCTGCTTGAGGAGCTCGGTCAGACGCGCACCGCGCTCCAGCTGACGACGCGACGCCTGGTCGAGGTCGGACGCGAACATCGCGAACGCCTCGAGCGAGCGGTACTGCGCCAGCTCGAGCTTCAGCGTGCCGGAGACCTTCTTGATCGACTTCACCTGGGCGTCGCCACCGACGCGGGACACCGAGATGCCCACGTCGACGGCCGGACGCTGGTTCGCGTTGAAGAGGTCCGACTGCAGGAAGATCTGGCCGTCGGTGATGGAGATGACGTTGGTCGGGATGTACGCCGAGACGTCGTTCGCCTTGGTCTCGATGATCGGGAGACCCGTCATCGAACCGGCGCCGAGCTCGTCGGACAGCTTCGCGCAACGCTCCAGCAGACGGGAGTGCAGGTAGAAGACGTCACCCGGGTAGGCCTCGCGGCCCGGCGGACGACGCAGGAGGAGCGACACCGCACGGTAGGCCTCGGCCTGCTTCGACAGGTCATCGAAGATGATGAGGACGTGCTTGCCCTGGTACATCCAGTGCTGGCCGATGGCCGAACCGGTGTACGGGGCGAGGTACTTGAAGCCGGCCGGGTCGGAGGCCGGAGCGGCGACGATGGTGGTGTACTCCATCGCACCGGCGTCCTCGAGCGCACCCTTGACGGAGGCGATCGTGGAGCCCTTCTGACCGATGGCGACGTAGATGCAGCGAACCTGCTTCTCCTCGTCGCCGGACTCCCAGTTGGCCTTCTGGTTGATGATCGTGTCGATCGCGATGGCCGTCTTGCCGGTCTGGCGGTCGCCGATGATCAGCTGACGCTGACCACGGCCGACGGGGATCATCGCGTCGATGGCCTTGATGCCGGTCTGCAGCGGCTGGTGGACCGACTTGCGGGCCATGACGCCGGGAGCCTGGAGCTCGAGGGCACGACGGCCCTCTGCGGCGATCTCGCCGAGACCGTCGATCGGGGCGCCGAGCGGGTCGACGACGCGACCGAGGAAGGCGTCGCCGACGGGGGCGGAGAGGACCTCACCCGTGCGGGTGACCTCCATGCCCTCCTCGATGCCGCCGAACTCGCCGAGCACGATGGCGCCGATCTCGTCTTCATCGAGGTTCTGCGCCAGGCCGAGCGTGCCGTCCGCGAAGCGGATGAGCTCGTTCGCCATGACGCCGGGGAGACCCTCGACGTGGGCGATGCCGTCACCGGCGTCGGTGACGTGCCCGACCTCGGCCGTGGAGGCCTTCGTCGGCTCGTAGTTCGAGACGAAGTCCTTCAGGGCATCACGGATCTCATCGGGGCTGATGGTGATGTCTGCCATGGGATTTTCCTTGTGGTTTTCCGGGGCCCTTCGGCTCCGAGAGGGTGACGCTGCCGGACTCGGCAGTTCCCGTTGTGGACTTGGGGAGGAGCGGCTTCGACCGTACGCCTAGCCGGCGAGCTGGAGCCGGAGCTCCGAGAGTCGCGTGGACACGGTGCCGTCGATGACGTCGCCGCCGATCTGCACCCGGACCCCGCCGACGACCGTGGGGTCGACGACCTGGTTGATGCTGATGTCCTTGCCGTACCGCTCGGACAGACCGCGCGTGACGCGGGCCGACTGGGCGGGGGTCAGTGGCGTCGCCGTGACGACGGTCGCGACGAGCTTGCCGGCCTGCTCGGCCACGATGCGCGACGCGTCGCGGACGATCTCACCGATGCGGCGGCCGCGGGGCTGCTGCACCAGGGCCGACACGATCGTGATCGTCTGCTCCGAGGCCTTGGCACCGAGGAGCCGCTCGACGAGCGCGCCCTTCTGCTCGGGGCTGCCGAGCTTGGTGCCGAGCGCCAGCTCGAGGCCGGCGTCCGAGCGGACGGCGGTCTCGAAGGCGAACAGCTCCGACTCGATCGACGAGTCCGGACCCGCGGTGGCGGCGACGGCGCGGATGCCCGCGTCCTCGATGCCCGCGAGCAGGTCCTGCTGCGAGGACCAGCGCGAGCCGGCCACCGCGGTCAGGACCGCACGCGTCGCGTCCGACTGTCCGGCGAAGACACGGTCGATGAGGACCTTCTTGCCGGCCGCGTCGGCCGTGGGGTCGGACAGCAGCCCGAGCAACTGCGGCGCACCGGCGATCGCACGCCCGGAGGCGAGGATCTCGGCACCCGCGGCCAGGCCGGCGCTCGGACCGAGGTCCGACAGCACCGCCCTGGTGGACGCGAGTGCTTCTCTGGTAGCGCTGCGCATGCTCAGTGCTCCCCCGTCTTCGTGGCCTGCGAGGCCTCGAGGTCGGCGAGGAAGCGGTCGACCACTGCGGTCGACTTGGCGTCGTCCTTGAGGGACTCACCGATCACACCGGACGCGAGGTCCAGCGCGAGGGTGCCCACTTCGGACCGGAGTGCCTGGACGGCGCTCTGGCGCTCGGCCTCGATCTGCGCCTGGGCGTTGGCCGTGATGCGTGCTGCATCGGCGGCCGCCTGCTCGCGGACCTCGTTGCCGATCGCCGTGGCGTCGGCGCGGGCCTGCTCACGGATGCGCGAAGCCTCGGCACGTGCGTCGGCGAGCTGCTTGTTGTACTCGTCGAGCGCAGCAGCGGCCTGCTCCTGAGCGGCCTCGGCCTTCTTGATGCCGCCCTCGATGGCCTCGGTGCGCTCATCGAGCATCTTCGTGATGCGCGGCGTGACGACACGCCACATCACCAGGAAGATGATGACGAAGGCGAGCGCCGACCACACGATGTCGTACACCGGCGGGATCAGCGGATTGTGCGCTTCCTCCGCCGCGATGATGAGTGCGTTCTGCATCGAGGAACCTTAGTTGGTGAAGATGAAGTACGTGGCGATACCGATGAAGGCCAGGGCCTCGGTGAAGGCGATACCGATGTACATGAGGGTCGTCAGGCGGCCCTGGAGCTCGGGCTGGCGAGCGACGGACTCGATCGTCTTACCGACGACGATGCCGACACCGATGGCCGGGCCGATCGCTGCGAGGCCGTAGCCAACCGTCGCGATGTTGCCGTTGATCTCCGCGAGAACGGTCGTTGCGTCCACGTGTTTTCCTTTCGAGGTGCGGGTCCGACGGTCGCCGGTCCCGTAGGGGGTCAGTGAGGAATCAGTGCTCGTCGGCCAGCGCCAGCTGGATGTAGACGGCGGTGAGGAGCATGAAGACGTAGGCCTGCAGCAGCGCGACGAGGACCTCGAAGAAGCTGAACGCGATGCCGAACGCGATGGTCCCGACGCCGAAGGCCTTGAAGCCGAGCGAAGCGTCGAAGAAGAAGAACTGCGTGGCCGAGAAGAACAGCACGAGGAGCAGGTGCCCCACGACCATGTTCATCAGGAGTCGCAGCGTCAGGGTGACGGGACGGAGCACGAAGGTGGAGACGAGCTCGATCGGCGTCACGATGATGTACAGCGGCCACGGCACCCCGGGCGGGAAGAGCGAGTTCTTGAGGAACGTGCCCGGGTGCTTGCGGAGGCCGGCGTAGATGAAGGCGAGGTACGCGACGATCGCCAGGATCATCGGCATCGCGATGCGGCTGGTGCCGGCGAGGTTCATGAACGGGACCAGACCGGTCAGGTTCATGAACAGCACGCCGAAGAAGATCGTCGCCAGGAGCGGCAGGAAGCGCTTGCCGTCCTTCTCTCCGAGGTTGTCGAAGGTGTTGCGACGGACGACGTCGAACGCGTACTCGATGAACGCCTGACCGCGGTTCGGCACGAGCTTCAGTGCACGGGTGCCCACGAACGCGAACACCAGGAGCACGGCGACGGCGAAGAAACGGATGAGGACGAGCCGATCGATCTCGAACGGCGTCCCTGCCCACAGAAGAGCATCGGGGAAGAACTCGTTGATCGACGGACCATGGAACTCGGCGGCCTTGCTGCTCCCCGCCGCGACGGTGTCAACCGCAGCGGAGAGGGACAGGGGAAGAGCGTGGGATAGCAGCGCTGTCTCCTGTGTCGGCGCGCGCACATCATGGCACGCGATGGTGGACGTTGTGGAGGCTCGTCCGCCCCGAGCGAAAGGCTCCGGTAGCGGACTTCGAGAAGCCTATCAGGTGCGAGAGGCTTCCCGGCTTCTCAGACGCGGGGGGTCGGGTTCCCAGCGTCCGCGGAGTCGTCGAGGCCGTCCCCCGGCAGCCGGACGCCGATCGGGGTGCGGGCCTTCGCGACGGCGACGACGTCGATCACCAGGGAGCCGACGACCCCCGCGATGATCACGATCGCCAGCACCGGGAAGTCGACCCAGTCGCGGTCCTTGAGCAGGACCAGCAGCACGATGAAGACGATGAACTTGAGCAGCCAGGTGCCCATCACGATGCCGAAGAAGGCACCCGAGATCATCTGCCCCTTCGACACGCGCAGCGCGACGAGGACACTGACCGCGGTGAGCCCGAGGAACACGACGCTCAGCACGGCGCCGAGCAGTCCCCCGACCAGCCCGGGGCCGTCCGCGACGAGGAACCCGATGAGCCCGCCGACCACCGCGAGGGCGACGGCGAGGACCGCACCCCAGGTGATGATGCGGCGGAACACCGGCCGGACGTGGTCGAGCGCGTTCGGTGCGGTCACGTGATGTCTCCAGGGATCGTGCGGTCGTTGGCGGCCCGGTCGAGCGGGTCGAGGCTGGCGTCCACCACGGCGGCGGAGCGGTTGGCGGTCTGGGCGGCGATCTCGGTGCGTTTCCGGCCGAGCGGCGCGAAGGTCGCGACGGCGCAGACGGTGAAGCCGACGGACACGAAGACGACGACCCAGTACCAGTCCACGAAGAGGAACAGCAGGCACCCGAAGGCGACGGTCGCGGTCCACGCGTAGAAGATCAGCACCGCGTGGAAGTGCGAGTGCCCCATGTCGAGGAGGCGGTGGTGCAGGTGCTTCCGGTCGGCCGAGAACGGCGACTTGCCCGCGCTGAGCCGTCGGGTGACCGCGAGACCGAAGTCCAGGATCGGGACGATCAGGATCGCGAACGGCAGCAGGATCGGGATGAACGCCGGCAGCAGCGCCTGGCGTGTCTGCACCGCCGCCGGGTCGATGTTGCCCGTGACCGAGACCGCGCTCGTGGCCATCAGGAACCCGACGAGCAGCGCACCGGCGTCGCCCATGAAGAGCTTGGCGGGGTGCCAGTTCAGGATGAGGAAGCCGAAGCAGGCCCCGACGAGGACCGCGGTGAGCAGCGAGGGCAGGTTGAAGAAGAACTCGGTCTGGACGACCACGCGGTTGATGAAGAACGTGTAGAGGAAGAAGACCCCGCCGGCGATGATCGCGACGCCGGCCACCAGGCCGTCGAGCCCGTCGATGAAGTTCACCGCGTTCATCACGAGCACCACCGCCAGCACGGTGAAGATCAGGCTCATGTACGACGAGCCGACGCCCAGCGTGTTGCCGATGGGCAGCGAGACGATCGCGACGCCCTGCCAGGCGAGGATGCCCGCCGCGATGATCTGCCCGGCGAGCTTCGTCATCCAGTCGAGGTCCCAGATGTCGTCCGCGACACCGAGGACCACGATGATGGTCGCTCCCCCGAGCACCGCGAGCACGCGACCCGGTTCGGAGAACACCAGCCGGAAGTAGTCGGTCCCCGCTATCGACGGGAACAGGAACCAGGCCGCGAGCAGCGAGACGATGACGCCGATGTACATCGCGATGCCACCGAGCCGTGGCGTCGGGGTGCGGTGCACGTCCCGCTCGCGGACCTGCGGGTACCACTTGTACTTCAGCCCGAGCTTCCAGACGATCAGGCTCATCACGAAGCTCACGACCGCGGCGATGGCCCCCGCGAGCAGGTAGTACTTCATGTGACGAGGTCGGCTCCGACGACCCGGATGATCTCCTCGTCGGGGATCACCCCGTGCCGGACGATGCGGAGCTTCCCGCCGTCCGACAGCCCGGTGGCGTCGACGATCGTCGACCCGGTGCTGGCCTCGAAGCCGTCGTGCACCTCGACGGGTCCACCGTCCAGGTAGATCGCGACGCTGTCACCGAGCATGCGCTCGGCGGCGTCGACGTCCATCGCGGCCGGGTCGCCCGTGGAGTTCGCGGACGAGACCGCCAGGGGCCCGACCTCCTGCAACAGCTCGAGGGCGATCCGTGAGTCCGGCATCCTCAGGGCCACCGTGCCCCGCGTCTCGCCGAGGTCCCAGTCGAGCGACGGCTGTGCGTGCAGGATGACGGTCAGCCCGCCCGGCCAGAGCTCGGCCACCAGGTCGCGCACCGGCTGCGGGACCTCGCTGGCGAGGGCGTCGAGCGTGGGCGGACCGGGGATGAGCACGGGCGGCGGCGACTGCCGCGTGCGGCCCTTCGCGTCGAGCAGCCGCTGCACGGCCGTCGCGCTGAAGGCGTCCGCGGCGAGGCCGTAGACGGTGTCGGTGGGGACCACGACGAGCTCTCCGCGTCCGAGGGCGGCACGTGCGAGCCGCATCCCGGTCAGGAGCCCGTCGGAGTCGGTGCAGTCGTATCGGGATGCCATGACTCGACGATGATAGTGCGACACAATGGTGGACATCGTGAACGAGACGCCCGCACCCCCGCTCCTGTTCCTCTTCGACATGGACGACGTCCTGGTCCGGTACGACTGGCAGGTGCGCATGGCCGCACTCTCCGAGTTCACCGGACACGAGTTCCAGGAGCTCCGTCGCCGCTGGTGGGACTGCGGTCACGAGATGCGTGCCGAGGCCGGTGGGTTCGCCGACGGCGACGAGTACCTCGCCGCGTTCGAGCGCGCGATGGAGTGCGACGTCCCCGAGGCCGACTGGGCCCGAATCCGCGGATCCGCCATGACCGAGCTGCCGGAACGCATCGAGGCGGTCCGGATCGCGAGCGAGCACGGGCGTGTCGGGCTGCTCACCAACAACGGTCCACTCGCCGGCCGCTGGATCCACGAGTGGGCGCCGTCCCTGCCCGAGGTCTTCGGCGAGCACCTGGACACGTCGAGCAACTTCGGCGCACGGAAGCCCGAGCCGGAGGTCTTCCAGCGGGCGATCGCCCACCACGGGGTCCCCGCGGAGCGCACCTTCTTCGCCGACGACATGCCCGAGAACATCGCGGGTGCGCGGAGCGTCGGCATCCACGCGGTCCTGGTCGAGCACGACACCGACCTGCGGGAGCACGTCCGCGCCTTCGTCGCGGCGCAGCAGCGCGAGGCCTCCCCCGTCGCGTAGCCCGCCACGCCCGTTCCTTCCCATCGCGGTCGCGCTGGAAAGCAAGAACGGGCATACCTGGTCATTCCGAACGACCCGGTACGCCCGATCCCACCAGGGACGCCCGGATCCACCCGGCACACGCACGCGGCCGAGCGACGGGAGGCCCGCCCACGCCCGCCACGCCCGATCCTTCCCATCGCGGTCGCGCTGGAAAGCAAGAACGGGCACACCTGGTCATCCCGGACGACCCGGTACGCCCGATCCCACCAGGTACGCCCGGATCCACCCGGCACACGCACGCGCGGCCGAGCGACGGGAGGCCCGGCTCGCCCCCGTCTAGCGCGTCGCGGTGGTCGTGCGGTCGCGCCCCGTCAGGTCGACGTGCGTCTCCGGGGTGCGGAACCCCCGGCGCGCCAGGACCTCCCGGACGCCGGCGCCCTGCGGCTCGGCGTGCTCGATGACCAGGACTCCCCCGGGCACCAGCAACCGCCAGGCCGTCGCGGCGAGAGCCCGGACGGCGTCGAGGCCGTCGGGCCCGCCGTAGAGGGCCATCGCCGGGTCGTGGTCGCGGACCTCGGGGTCGATCGGGATCGCGTCATCCGGCACGTACGGCGGGTTCGACACGACGACGGACACGGTGCCGTCGAGTTCCGGCAGCGCGTCGGCGAGGTCGCCCTCGACGAGCCGGACCGTCCCACCGTGGGCGTCGACGTTCCGCCGGGTCCACGGCAGGGCCTCGGCCGACCGCTCGACGGCGTAGACCACGGCGTTCGGCACCTCGGTGTCCATCGCGATCGCGATCGCACCGCTGCCGGAGCCCAGGTCCACGGCGATCGGCTCGGGGACCGCGGTCGCCCGCAGCGCGTCGATGCCGAACTGCACGACGCCCTCGGTCTCCGGACGGGGCACGAACACGCCCGGTCCGACGGCCAGGGTGAGCGCACGGAAGTACGCCTGCCCGGTGATGTGCTGCAGCGGCTCACGGGTGGCACGGCGGGCGACGGCGTGCCGGAAGCGCTCGACGTGCTCCGGGGCGATGCCGCCGCCGATCAGCGCACGGGCCTGGACGGCTCCGCGCGAGGTGTCGGTCGCCCACGCGAGCAGCAGCTCCGCGTCGACCCGGGGCGTCGGCACGCCGACGGCGACGAGCGCCGCGGTCGCCTGCTCGAGCAGGCGATCCGCGGCGTACGTAAGGGGCGTGTCGGCGGTGATCCGGGCCTCCAGGCTGGGTGTGCGCTTACGCGTCCTGGTCGCCGATGGCGGCCAGACGTGCCTCTTCGTCCGCCTGGATGGCGGACTGGATGACGGGCTCGAGGGCACCGTTCATCACGCGGTCGAGGTCGTACGCCTTGTAGCCGGTGCGGTGGTCCGCGATCCGGTTCTCCGGGAAGTTGTACGTGCGGATGCGCTCCGAACGGTCCATCCCGCGGATCTGCGACTTGCGCGCGTCCGAGGCGATCGCGTCGAGCTCCTCCTGCTGGCGCGCGAGGATGCGTGCGCGGAGCACGCGCATGCCAGCCTCGCGGTTCTGCAGCTGCGACTTCTCGTTCTGCATCGCCACCGTGATGCCCGTGGGCAGGTGGGTGATGCGGACCGCGGAGTCCGTCGTGTTGACGGACTGCCCGCCCGGGCCGGAGGACCGGTAGACGTCGATCTTGAGGTCGTTCTGGTTGATCTGGACCTCTTCGGGCTCGTCCACCTCGGGGAACACCAGCACGCCGGTGGTCGAGGTGTGGATGCGCCCCTGCGACTCGGTCTGCGGCACACGCTGGACGCGGTGCACACCGCCCTCGTACTTCAGGTGCGCCCAGACGCCCTGGGACGGATCGGTCGTGTTCGACTTGATCGCGACCTGGACGTCCTTGTAGCCACCCAGGTCGGACTCGGTGCGCTCGAGGAGCTCGACCTTCCAGCCCTTGGTCTCGGCGTAGTGCGAGTACATGCGCAGGAGGTCGGCCGCGAACAGCGCCGATTCCTCGCCGCCCTCGCCGCCCTTGATCTCCATGATGACGTCACGGCCGTCGTCGGGGTCGCGCGGGATGAGCAGCCGGCGGAGACGCTCCTGGCGCTCCGACAGCTGCTCCTCGAGCCCGGGGACCTCGTCCGCGAACGCTGCGTCTTCACGGGCGAGTTCCTGGGCGGCGGCGAGGTCGTCCCCCGCCGCCTGCCAGGCCTCGTACGCGGACTTGATCTGGTTGAGCTCGGCGTACCGCCGGTTCACCTTCTTCGCCCGGGCCGCATCGGCGTGGAGCGCGGGGTCCGACAGCTGCTGTGTCAGGTCCTCGTGTTCCGCCAGCAGCCCCGCTACCGACTCGAACACGCGTTACTCCTGGTGGCCGTTGTGGTGGGCGCCGGTCGAGGGGACCGACTTCTGCACCTGCACCAGGAACTCGACGTTCGACTGCGTCTCCTTGAGGTTCCGCAGCACGATCTCGAGGGCCTGCTGCGGGTCGAGCCCGGCGAGGGCCCGGCGCAGACGCCAGGTGATCTTGACCTCGTCGGCGGAGAGCAGCTGCTCCTCGCGACGGGTGCCCGAGGCGTTCACGTCGACGGCGGGGAAGATCCGCTTGTCGGCGAGGTGACGGTTCAGGCGGAGCTCCATGTTGCCGGTGCCCTTGAACTCCTCGAAGATGACCTCGTCCATCTTGGAGCCGGTCTCGACGAGCGCGGTCGCGAGGATGGTCAGCGAGCCACCGTCCTCGATGTTGCGCGCGGCACCGAAGAAGCGCTTCGGCGGGTAGAGCGCCGCCGAGTCGACGCCACCGGAGAGCACACGGCCCGACGGCGGGGTCGACAGGTTGTACGCACGGCCCAGGCGGGTGATCGAGTCGAGCAGCAGCACGACGTCGTGGCCCAGCTCCACCAGACGCTTCGCACGCTCGATGGCGAGCTCGGCGACGGTGGTGTGGTCCTCGGCGGGACGGTCGAAGGTCGAGGCGATGACCTCGCCCTTCACCGTGCGCTGCATGTCGGTGACCTCTTCGGGCCGCTCGTCGACGAGGACGACCATCAGGTGCGCCTCGGGGTTGTTCTTGGCGACGGCGTTCGCGATGGCCTGCAGCACGACGGTCTTGCCGGCCTTCGGCGGCGAAACGATGAGACCGCGCTGGCCCTTGCCGATCGGCGACACGAGGTCGATGATGCGGGTCGACAGCTTGCCCGGCTCCGTCTCGAGGCGCAGGCGCTCGTTCGGGTACAGCGGGGTGAGGTCGTTGAAGTCGACGCGGGCCGCGGCCTCGTCGGCGGACTGGCCGTTGATCGACTCGACGGCGACGAGCGCGTTGTACTTCTGGCGGCTCTGCTGCTCGCCGTCACGCGGCTGCTTGATCGAACCGACGACGGCGTCGCCCTTGCGCAGGTGGTACTTCTTCACCTGGCCGAGGGAGACGTAGACGTCGCTCGGGCCCGGCAGGTACCCGGTGGTGCGGACGAACGCGTAGTTGTCGAGGACGTCGAGGATGCCCGCGATCGGGATCAGGACGTCGTCCTCGGTGACCTCGGGCTCGAAGTCGTCGTTCTGGCCGCCACGGCCGCGCTTGCGGTCGCGCTGGCGACGGCTGCGGCCGCTCTCGGCCTCGTCGGCGTGCTGTTGCTGCTGCTGCTTCTGCTGGCCGCTCGTCTGCTGCTTCTGCTGGCCGGCGTTCTGCTGCTGCTTCTGGTCGGCCTTGTCGTCCTGCTTGGCCTCGGCCTGCTTCGGCTGGTCGTTCTGCTTCTGGCCGCCGTTCTGCTGGCCGTTCTGCTGCTCGCCGCCGTTCTGCTTCTGCTGGCCGGCGTTCTGGCCGCCGTTCTGCTGCTCGGCGCCGTTCTGCTTCTGCTGGCCGCCGTTCTGCTGCTCGGCGCCGTTCTGCTGCTCGCCGTTCTCGGCGTTCTGGCCACGGCCACGACCGCGACCACGGCTGCGACGACCGCGACGCGAGCCGCCCTCGCCCTGCTCGGAGTTCTGGTCGCCCTGGTCGTTCTGGTCGCCGGACTCGTTCTGGTCCTGGTCGGCCTGGACGGCGGAGGTCGGGGCCTGCTGGCCCTGCTGGGCCGCCTGGCTCGGCTGCTCGGCCTCGGCGGGTGCCGACGCCTGCTGGCCCTGGTCGGCGGCGCGCTGCTCGGTGCCACGCTGGTCGGTGCCACGCTGCTCGGCGTTCCGCTGGCCACGGCCGCGACGCTGCGAGCCGGACTGCGCGGCTTCCTGGGCGTCCTTCTCGGCGCGGACCTGGTCGAGCCCGGCGAGGAGGTCCTCGGTGCCGGTCTGGCCGTGGTTGGTGTGCTCGGCGGCCGAGGTCGGCGCGGCGTTCACGGTGCCACCGGACGACGCGCGGCGCGAACGACGGGCACGGCTCGGGGCTGCCGACTCGGCGGGTGCCTCGGGGTCGGCGACGGGTGCCTCGGCAGCGGGCTGCGCGGGGGTCTCAGCGGGCTCCGGCAGGGTCGGCTGCTCGGTGGCGGCCGGCTCGGCGGGGGTCTCGGCGACGGCGGCGGCCGGGGCGGCCGGCGTCTCGTCGACGGGACGCTTGTCCTCGATGGAGGCGATCAGGTCGCCCTTGCGGAGCTTGGAGAGCCCGGTGATGCCGAGCGAGGAGGCGATGCGCTGGAGCTCCGGGAGACGGAGGGCACGCAGATCGCTGGGGATCTCCACCTGGGCGGAGTTGTTGTCGGTCAAGGTCGGTGTTTCCTTTCGAACCGCAGAACGCGGAGAGTTTCCACCGTCCCGGATGCAGGGTGAGCATCGACCGCCGTTCAGACGACGGATCGGGATTCGGTGATCAGAAAGAGATGCACACTCGCGCACCGGACCCTGCGACGTCGCAGGAGCTGTCCTGAGGACGAGCGATCCGTACGGTTACGCGGGTTCGGCTTCGAGCGCCGAGTGCGCTGCCACTGTAGCACCACCGAGATCGACGGCCAGCATGAGCGGCCGCCAGTCGGATTCGGCGTGTCGCTGCACCAGTTCGGCGGCGGTCAGGCGCTGTGCCGGGTCGCTGCCGAGGACGAGCAGGCTCGGCCCGGCACCGGAGACCACCGCGGCGAGGCCGTGCTGTCGGAGCAACCGGATCAGGGCGTCGGTCTCGGGCATGGCGCTGGCGCGGTACGCCTGGTGCAGACGGTCCTCGGTCGCGGCGAGCAGCAGCTCGGGGCTCTGGATGAGCGCCGCGACGAGCAGCGCCGAGCGGGAGACGTTGAACGCGGCGTCGGCGTGCGGGACCTGCTCGGGCTGCAGGGAGCGCGCGAGCTTGGTCGAGAGCGTCGAGGTCGGCACGAACACCACCGGGGCGACACCGCGGTGCACCAGGAGCCGCTTGTAGGCCGGGCCCTCGGCGGTCATCCACGCGATCGTCAGGCCGCCGAAGAGCGCCGGCGCGACGTTGTCCGGGTGGCCCTCCATCTCGGTGGCCAGGGTCAGGAGCGTCGAGGCGTCCAGGTCGACGACGCCCTCGAGCAGACCACGGGCCGCCATCAGCCCGGCGACGATCGCCGCGGCGGAGGAACCGAGACCGCGGCCGTGCGGGATCGCGTTCGTGGCGTGCAGCTCGAGACCGGGCTGGTCGACACCGGCGTGCTCCAGGCCACGGCGGACCGCACGGACGACGAGGTTCGTGTCGTCCGTGGCGACCTCACCGGCACCGACGCCCTCGACCGTGACGGTCGCGCCGGGTTCGGAGCGCACGCGCACCACGACCTCGTCGTAGAGCGAGAGCGCGAGGCCGAGCGAGTCGAAGCCGGGGCCGAGGTTCGCCGACGTGGCCGGTACCCGGACGCGGACCGCCGATCCGGTCGGCAGCGCACGGACCGCCCGTCCGGCCGGTACAGCACTGCGGGCGGTCATGCCCTCACCCGGTCCGGACGAGCGGTCGGAGATCACTGCTCGCTGACCAGACCGAGCACGTCGGCGATCGACTTCGTGTCGACCGGCACGCTCGTCGGGGTGACCTCGCCGCCGTCCGGCGTGCGGAGGGCCCACTGCGGGTCCTTCAGGCCGTGGCCCGTGACCGTGATGACGACCTTCGCGCCCTTCGGCACGACACCGGCGTCGGCACGCTCGAGGAGCCCGGCGACACCGATGGCTGATGCGGGCTCGACGAAGACGCCGACCTCGGCAGACAGGATGCGGTGTGCGGCGAGGATGGCCTCGTCGGTGATGGCACCGAAGTAGCCGTCGGTCTCCTCCCGCGCCTCGAGCGCGAACTGCCACGAGGCCGGGTTGCCGATGCGGATCGCCGACGCGATCGTGTCGGGGTGCCGGACGACCTCGCCGTGCACGATCGGGGCGGAACCCGCGGCCTGGAACCCGAACATGCGGGGCAGCTTGGTGCTGCGGCCGGCGGCGACGTCCTCGCGGTAGCCGCGCGAGTACGCGGTGTAGTTGCCCGCGTTGCCGACGGGCAGGAAGTGGAAGTCCGGTGCGTCACCGAGGACGTCGACGACCTCGAACGCGGCGGTCTTCTGCCCCTCGATGCGGTCGTTGTTGACGGAGTTGACGAGGTGCACCGGGTAGTTCGCCGCCAGGTCGCGGGCGATGTCGAGGCAGTCGTCGAAGTTGCCCTGCACCTGCAGCAGCTGGGCGTCGTGGGCGACGGCCTGGCTGAGCTTGCCCATGGCGATCTTGCCCTCGGGCACGAGGACCGCAGCGGTGATGCCGGCGTGCGTGGCGTACGCGGCGGCCGAGGCGCTGGTGTTGCCGGTCGAGGCGCAGATGACGGCCTTCGCGCCGTGCTCGACGGCCTTCGAGATCGCCATCGTCATGCCGCGGTCCTTGAACGAACCCGTCGGGTTCATGCCCTCGAACTTCACGTAGACCTCGGCGCCGGTGCGCTCGGAGAGCCGACGAGCCGGGATGAGCGGCGTGCCGCCCTCACCGAGCGTGACGATGGGCGTCGCCTCGGTCACGTCGAGTCGGTCGGCGTACTCGCGCAGGACTCCCTGCCACTGGTGGGCCATCAGGCTTCTCTCTCTGTCCGGTGGGGTGGATCTTTTGGTGGTGCGGCTGGGTGGACCGGCTGGTCGGCCTGGAGGCCCGTGGTCGCGTCAGCGACCGACGACGCGCAGGACGCTGGTGACGTCCAGGACGACGTCCTCGCCGCGGAGGGCGACGACGGTGTCCGCCAGGTCAGCCTCGCGCGCCAGGTGGGTGCCGATGACGAGCGTCGCGGTCCCCTCGGCTGCGCCGGTGGTGGTCTGCTCGACCGTCTCGACACTGACGCCGTGCTTCGCGAGCACGCCGGCGACCGTCGACAGCACGCCGGGGGCGTCCGTGACGTGCAGGGTGATCTGGTAGCTCGTGCGGACGGTGCCGATCGGGAACACCGGCAGCTCGGACTGCGTCGACTCGGCGACACCCGGGCCGCCGATGACGTGCCGGCGGGCCGCGGAGACCAGGTCGCCGAGGACCGCCGAGGCCGTCTCGATGCCACCGGCACCCGCGCCGTAGAACATCAGGTCGCCGGCGGCCTCGGCCTCGACGAACACGGCGTTCTTCGCACCGTGGACGCTCGCGAGCGGGTGCGACTCGGGCACGAGGGCCGGGTAGACGCGGGCGCTGACGCCCTCGCGGCCGTCCTCGTCGGTGAGCCGCTCGGCGGTCGCCAGGATCTTCACGACGTAGCCGGCCTTGCGGGCGGCGCGGACCTGGTCGATCGTGACGTGGGTGATGCCCTCGCGGTGCACGGCGGCGAGCGGCACCGAGGTGTGGAACGCCAGCGAGGCCAGGATCGCGGCCTTCTGCGCGGCGTCGTAGCCCTCGACGTCGGCGGTCGGGTCGGCCTCGGCGTAGCCCAGCTCCGTCGCGGTGGCCAGGGCGTCCTCGAACGTGGAACCCTTGCGGTCCATCAGGTCGAGGATGAAGTTCGTGGTGCCGTTGACGATGCCCATGATCCGGACGATGCGGTCACCGGCGAGCGAGTCGTGCAGCGGACGGATGATCGGGATCGCCCCGGCCACGGCGGCCTCGTAGTAGAGCTGCGCGCCGACCTGCTCGGCCGCGGCGAAGAGCTCCGGGCCGTGGGTCGCGAGCAGCGCCTTGTTGCCGGTGACGACGTCCGCGCCCGACTGCAGGGCCTGGAGCACGAGGGTGCGTGCCGGCTCGATGCCGCCGATGAGTTCGACGACGATGTCCGCGCCGAGGATGAGCGATGCAGCGTCCGTGGTGAAGAGCTCCGCCGGCAGGTCGACGTCGCGCTGGGCGTCCACGTCGCGCACGGCGATCCCGACCAGCTCGAGCCCGGCACCGGCGCGCGAGGCCAGCTCGTCGCCGTGCTCGAGGAGCAGTCGCGCGACCTGGGAACCGACCGAGCCGGCCCCGAGCAGCGCGACACGGACGTTGCGGTATTCGATCATCTGGTAGCGGTTCCTGTCGGTGGGGGTGCGCCCTGCGGGGTGGGCGGACCCGGTCGGGTCGGGGGTCAGCGGCCGGTGCCGTCGGTGGGCACGGCGGCGACCCCGGTGTCACGGGCGAGGAGGTCGTCGATCGTCTCGCCCCGCACGAGGATACGGGCTGTGCCGTCCGCGACGGCGACGACCGGCGGGCGGCCCACGTGGTTGTAGTTGCTCGACAGCGCCCAGCAGTAGGCCCCGGTGGCCGCGACGGCGAGCAGGTCACCGCGCTGCACGTCGCCGGGCAGGTACTCGTCGTTGACCACGACGTCGCCGCTCTCGCAGTGCTTGCCGACGACGCGGCTCAGCACCGCCGGGGCGTCCGAGGTGCGGGCGAGCCGGGCCGTGTAGTCGGCGCCGTACAGGGCGGGACGGATGTTGTCGCTCATCCCGCCGTCGACCGAGACGTACGTGCGGGTCGCGCTGCCGCCGTCGTCGGTCTCGAGCGTGACGGGCTTGATCGTGCCGACGCGGTAGAGCGTCACCCCGGGCGGGCCGATGATGTAGCGGCCCGGCTCGACGGCGATGTCCGGCACCGGGATGCCGCGCTCGGCGCAGGCCTCGCCGATGATCGTGGCCAGTGCCTCCGCGACGTCCTCGGGGGCGAAGGCCGAGTCGGCCTCGGTGTAGTCGATGCCCCAGCCGCCGCCGAGGTTCAGCTCGGGCACCGGCCCGGAGGCCACGAGCGTCGCGTGCACGTCCATGAGTCGACGTGCGGCCTCGCGGAAGCCGGCGTCGTCGAAGATCTGCGAGCCGATGTGCGAGTGCAGCCCGACGAAGGCGAGCGAGGGCTCGGCGCGGACGGCTGCCGCGGCCTCGACGGCCTCGGACAGCGGGATGCCGAACTTCTGGTCCTCGCGAGCGGTCGCCAGGTACTCGTGGGTGGACGCGTGCACACCGGTGTTGATCCGGATGCGCACGCGCTGCACGACGCCGGCGTCGGCGGCGGCACGGGCGACGCGCTGCACCTCTTCGTGGCTGTCGAGCACGATCGTGCCGATGCCGACCTCGACCGCGCGGGCGATCTCGGCGTCGGACTTGTCGTTGCCGTGGAAGCCGAGCCGGCCGGGGTCGATGCCGCCGGCCAGGGCGACCGCGAGCTCACCGGCGGTGCAGACGTCCACGCGCAGGTCGGCCTCGGCCATCCACGCGACGACCTGCGTCGTCAGGAAGGCCTTGCCGGCGTAGTAGACGTGCGCGTGGCTGCCGATGCGCTCGAACGCCTCGGCGAACGCGTTCCGGACACGGACGGCACGGGACTGGACGTCACGCTCGTCGACGACGTACAGGGGCGTCCCGAACTGCGCGACCAGGTCCGTCGCGCTGATGCCGCCGATCGCCAGGGTGCCGTCGTCGGTCCGCGTCGCGGACGCGGGCCAGATGCGGTCCACCAGTTCGGAGGCGTCCGTCGGGAACCGCAGCCGCGGCGGTGCAAGGGGGTTCTCGCTCACGGGACCCGATCCTACCGACGCGAGCCGTTCCTCCAGGCCGCGTTACGCACCCGTCCGCTCAGCCGCAGCTGCCGACCGTCCGCAGGCCGTCCTCGTTGAGCGGTAGCGCGTCCGCGGTGATCCGGACCGTCGCGTCCGACTTCGACACGTCGAGCGAGCGCACCCGCAGCGCCTCGGGCAGGAACTGCGCGGTGCAGACCTGCACCGGGACGCCGGTGACGCCCGGGATCGAGTCGACCTTGAGGCCGAGGTCGGAGTTCGTGATCCGGACGCTCTCAGGGGTGATCGAGATGCCGCGGCCGTCGTCCTGCGCGACGACGGCACCCTTGGCGGCGTAGGTGATGTCGTAGCCGAGCACCGACGACGACCCCGTCAGTTCGACGCCGCCGTCGACCAGGTTCAGCCGGTCGAACAGCGGGCTGTACTTCGCCAGGTCCTTGACGCTCGACGACGCCAGGGTGACCGTGCCGTCGACGTCGCGGACGTCGCCCTTGCCGTCCACCGGCACGTCCTGCGCGGTGACGTCGGCGGCGAGCGGGATGCCGTCCACCGTGAGCTTCTCCGAGGAGATCTCGACGCGGTCGAGCGTGCCGCTGATGAGCTGCGGGATGACGATGCCCTCCGCGTGGGCGTCGACCTCGCCGGTCGTGCCGTCCGGTAGCGACTGCTCGACCTGCTGGGCGATGATCCGGTCGACGACGCCGCGCAGCACGAACTCGGCGACGACGACGAGGGCGGCGAGCACGACGACGACCACGAGCAGGACGACGGGCCAGCGGCGGCGCGTGGTGGGGCGTTCGGTGGCTGCGGGCATGCGTCCTACCCTGCCAGCCCGTCCCGGCAGCCTGCCTGGAGGCCCGGTGCGCGTCCGGCGCAGCGGCGGCCGGGAAGCAAAACACCGGTGTTCGCGCTCGACACCGCGGAATGCCGGTGTTCGGTGCGCGAACACCGGTGTCTTGCGGAAGGAGTACCGCTACATGCGGGACGGCGCCGACACGCCGAGCAGGCCGAGGCCGTTCCGGACGACCTGGCCGGTGGCGTCGTTCAGCCACAGGCGCGTGCGGTGCAGGTCGGTCACGGGCTCGTCGCCGAGGGGCGTGACACGGCAGGAGTCGTACCAGCGGTGGTACAGGCCGGCCAGCTGCTCGATGTACCGCGCGATGCGGTGCGGCTCGCGCAGCTCGGCTGCGTGCCGGACCACCCGCGGGTACTCGGCGAGGGCTCCGAGGAGCGCGCTCTCCGACTCGTGGGTCAGCAGCGCGGCGTCGAACACCGACCGGTCGACCCCGGCCGCCGCGGCGTTCCGGGCCACCGACTGCGTGCGGGCGTGGGCGTACTGCACGTAGAAGACGGGGTTGTCGTTCGTGCGCTTCGTGAGCAGGTCGAGGTCGATGTCGATCGCGGTGTCGCTGGCGAAGCGGACCAGGGCGTACCGGCCGGCGTCGACGCCGACGGCGTCGACGAGGTCCTCCATCGTGACGATGGTGCCGTTGCGCTTCGACATGCGCATCGGCTCGCCGTCCTTGAGCAGGTTGACCATCTGCCCGATCAGGATCTCGAGGTTCTTGCCGGGCTCGTCCCCGAACGCGGCGCACATCGCCATCATCCGGCCGACGTAGCCGTGGTGGTCGGCGCCGAGCATGATCAGGTTCCGCTCGAACCCGCGCTCGCGCTTGTCGAGGTAGTACGCCAGGTCGCCGGCGATGTACGCGGGCTCGCCGTCCGACTTGATGACGACGCGGTCGCGGTCGTCGCCGAAGTCGGTCGTGCGGAGCCACTCGGCGCCCTCGGCCTCGTACATCACGCCGGCCGACCGCAGCCGGGCGATCGCACGCTCGACGGCCTTCGACTCGTGCAGGGCGTTCTCGTGGAAGTAGACGTCGAAGTCGACGCCGAAGTCGTGCAGCGACGACTTGATGTCCGCGAACATGAAGTCGACGCCCTCGCGACGGAAGAGCTCCTGCGCCTCGTCGCGCCGCAGGTCGCGGACGTCGATGCCCGGCTCGAGGGTCGCGATGACCCGTGCCGCGATCTCGGCGATGTAGGCGCCGCCGTAGCCGTCCTCGGGCGTGGGCTCACCGAGTGCGCTGGCGACGAGGGAGCGGGCGAACCGGTCGATCTGCGCGCCGTGGTCGTTGAAGTAGTACTCGCGGGTGACGAGCCCGCCCTGCGCCTGGAACACGCGGGCCAGGCTGTCGCCGACCGCGGCCCAGCGGACGCCGCCCATGTGGATCGGGCCGGTGGGGTTGGCGGAGACGAACTCCAGGTTGATCCGGACGCCGTCGTACAGGTCGCCGGTGCCGAAGGACTCGCCGCCGTCCACGATGGTGCGCGCGATCTCGCCAGCGGCGGCCGCCTCGAGCGTGATGTTGATGAAGCCGGGGCCGGCGACGTCGACGGAGTCCACACCGTCGAGCTCGGTCAGCTCGCCGGCGATCTCGGTCGCGAGCTCGCGCGGGTTCGTGCCGAGCCGCTTCGCGAGCTGCATGGCCGCGTTCGAGGCCCAGTCGCCGTGGGCGCGGTTCTTCGGACGCTCGAGCACCACGTGGGACTCCTCGATCGTCACGGTCTCGGACGCGCCTCGGCGCTCGACGATCCCGGTCAGGATCGACAGGTACGCGGCGGAGAGTTCGGCAGGAGTCACGAGGACCGATCCTACCGGGACGCCCAGGTCCGCACCGGTCGATGCAGCATCATGTCGGGATGACCCCCCGCAGCCGTGCCCGGGCGCTCACCGTCGCCACCCTCACCACCGCAGCAGCCGTCGTGCTCGCCGGGTGCTCGGGCGGCGGGGACAGCACCCCGTCGGCCAGCGCGACCCCGGCGGGCAAGCCGGTGTCGCAGACCTGCGCGGAGCTCCTGCCGACCAGCGCACTGTCGGTGTACGGGCAGACCTTCGAGCTCGACGACTCCTTCACCCCGGCGAAGGGCTCCCCCGCCGCGACCATCGCGAAGCAGCAGGGTCGCGTGTGCCGGTTCGTCAGCACCGACGCGGACGCCACGGCGATCACGCTCGCGGTCGCCGACCTGCCTGAGAAGTCGCTCACCAACCTGAAGGACGCCCTGTACGAGCGGGGCGGGTCTGTCCCCACCTACCGCGTGGAGGGCTACTTCGCCCTGAGCGGCGACGTCGGCCGCGCCGATGCCTTCGCCGACCCGTACTGGATCACCGCGCAGTCGACGCTGTTCACCGAGCCGGGTGGGGCGCAGCCCGTCGTCGACGCGGTGCACGCTGCGCTGCAGCCGTCCGGGTCGGCGACGGCGACGCCCGCGGGCTGACGGGGCCGCGCCGGCACGGTGCGAGGTCCGCCGTCCGGTGCGAGGTTGCGCGCGTGGTGCGCGCGTGCAGCGCCGCACGGAACGCGGAACCTCGCACCGGCTCGCGACGGACGCACGGTGCGGACGGGAGGGCCGTGGCGGGTCCGCACCGCGCCTCCCGGCCGGCGGCGGCCACGCACGGTGCCGGGTCCGCCGTCCGGTGCGAGGTTCCGCACGTGGTGCGCGCTTGCAGCGCCGCACGGAACACGGAACCTCGCACCGGATCGCGACGGACGCACGGTGCGGACGGGAGGCCCGTGGCAGGCCCGCACCGCGCCTCCCGGCCGGCGGCGGCCACGCACAGTGCCGTGTCCGTCGTCTGGTGCGAGGTTGCGCACGTGGTGCGCGCTTGCAGCGCCGCACGGAACGCGGAACCTCGCACCGGATCGCGACGGACGCACGGTGCGGACGGGAGGCCCGTGGCGGGCCCGCGCCGCGCCTCCAGGCCGGCGGCGGCCACGCACCGTGCCGTGTCCGTCGTCTGGTGCGAGGTTGCGCACGTGGTGCGCGCTTGCAGCGCCGCACGGAGCGCGGGACCTCGCACCGGCTCGTGACGCTCGCACGGTGCCGGGTCCGCCATCTGGTGCGAGGTTCCGTGCGTCGTGCGCGCCTGCTGCGCCGCACGGGACACGGAACCTCGCACGGAATCGCGACGGATGCACGGTGCGGACGGGAGGCCCGTGGCGGGCCCGCACCGCGCCTCCCGGCCGTCCGACGGCACGTCCACAGCGCGACACGCGCTGTCCAGGACCACCCGCCGGACCTGCTACGGTTGTTGACACCCCTTGGCCCCCATAGCTCAGGGGATAGAGCACTGCCCTCCGGAGGCAGGGGCGGAGGTTCGAATCCTCCTGGGGGCACTGGAAAGTACGCCGAAGAGGTTCCCGAAGGGATCGAGCAGCTGGCAGAGCCGCTCTCCCGTGAACACCGTCTTCGGCCCCCGGTGCGCGACGGCACCGTTGGCGACCCAGTCCTCGACGACGGCGTCCACGTCGGGCACGGTCCAGTACGGCACCGTGCCGGACGGCCCCGGCGTGTTCAGTTCGTCGGTGCGGTGCAGCGTGAGGCGGACGCCCTCGATGTCGAACGCGACGAGCGCGCCACCACGCACGACCGGTTCGCGGCGGAGCCTGGCCGCGTACCAGGCGACCGCGGCCTCGAGGTCGTCGACGAACAGGAAGACGTTGCCGACCGGGCCGATCGGGAGCGGTGCTGTGGAGTCGTCGGGCACGGGGGTCCTCCTTCGTCGCGCGCCGCTCAGCGGTGCTCGACCCCGAGCGCCTGCGCGAGGAACGCGAGCGATCCGGGCAGCGCGTGGTCGGTGTAGCCCTCGGCGTGCCGGAGACCGGGGATCAGCTGCAGCGTGTTCGGGACGCCGACCGCGGCGAGCGCCGCCTGCAGGGCGATCGGGTCCGACCGCGGGACCCACTCCTCCAGCGAGTTGGCGAGGTAGACGGGGCCCGTCGACGCCGTCACGTGCTCGATCGTGGACGCCGCGGCGAGCGCCGACCGGTCGCCGCCGACCTCCTGCAGGATCACCCAGCGGAGGAACGGGTCGTCCCGCCCGGTCTGGTCGATGTCGGCGCTCCGCATCGCGTCGAGGTCCTGGGTCGTCGGCGCCGCGGAGACCGTGCCGTCGGTCGCGCGGATGATCTCGGCGAGGCCGAAGATCCCGGACCAGCTCACGGAGGGACGGCCGGTCGCGATGCCGCCCTCGACGGCGAGGTTCCCGCCGGCGGACCCGCCGAAGAAGGCGACCTTGTTCCGGTCGAAGGGGACGTCGGACTGCAGCGCCCACTCGTACGCGGTGAGCACGTCGTCCCTGCTCGCGGGGAACACGTCCGTCGGTGCCAGCCGGTAGTTCGGGACGAAGACCGTGAACCCGGCGTCGACGAGTCGGGCAGACAGGCCGTCCTCCTTGGACTTGTCCCCGCGGAACCAGCCGCCCCCGTGCACGAGCACGACGGCGCCGGTGCTCGGGGGCGATCCGGTGCTCGGGCTGTGGACGTCGAGGACCAGGGCGTCGTGCCGGTCCGAGTACCGCACGTCGCGGTCGATGTGGGGAGGTGGCTGGGTGGGCATCGGTGACGACCTTCCTCGGGTTCCCGACGCCGCGACCGGCGGCGGTTCGTGGAATCCGATTCTCATCGACCGTGTCACGGGGCGATTGGGTCGGATGACTCGATGCGGGTCGGTTCCGGGGCGAGGAGCCGCACAACCGGGTCCGGGTCAGCCCGGTAGCGTTCCGGCATGACGATGACGTTCCCGGTGCCCGGAGTCCACGCACTGCGGGGCGGCCCCGTGCTCCGGTGGGGTGTGATCGGCCCCGGGGAGATCGCGAACGACTTCACCGCGACGCTGCACGCGAACTCCGACCAGCGCGTGGTCGCCGTGGGGTCCCGCTCCCCCGAGCGTGCCGCGGCCTTCGCCGCCCGCCACGGCGTGCCCGGTGTGCACGGGTCGTACGAGGCCCTCGTGGCGGACCCGTCCGTCGACGTGGTCTACGTCGCCTCGCCGCACCCGCAGCACCTCGGGCACGCGTTGCTCGCGATCGCCGCCGGCAAGCACGTGCTCGTCGAGAAGCCGATGACGACCTCGGCGGCGGACACCCGCACCCTCGCCGACGCCGCACGGGCCGCGGGCGTCCTCGCGATGGAGGCGATGTGGACCCGGTACCTGCCGGGCACCACGGTCATCGCCCGTCTGCTCGCGGACGGGGTCCTCGGCGACGTCCGCCTCGCGACGGTCGACGTCGGGTGGCCGCACGACCCGGACCCGGCGGACCGGATGTTCGACCCCGCCGCGGGTGGGGGTGCTCTCCTCGACGCCGGCGTCTACGGGCACTGGTTTGCACGGTTCGCCACCGGCGCCCCGGTGACCAGCAGCACGACGGGGGCGGTCTCGGATCGCGGGGTGGACCTCCAGTCCGTCACGGTGTCGACGGCGGAGCGTGGCGCGCAGGCGGTGGTGGCCACGTCGATGACGGCGTGGACGCCGGGGCTGGCGGTGATCGCCGGGAGCCGGGCCACGGTCCGGTACACCGACCACTTCGTGTTCCCGGCGTCGTTCGCGGTGCACCACCCGGGTGGGGAGGACCACTGGGCGGAGCCGACGGGGCTGCGGGGTCGTCAGGGACTCGTGTGGCAGGCGGCGGCGCTGGCGCAGTACGTGGCGGACGGTCGCACGGAGTCCCCGGTGCACTCGCTGGACGACTCGGTCGGGATCGCGACGGCGCTCGACGCGGCCCGTGCGGCACTCGGCCCGACCGATGCGGCGCTCGGCCCGACCGGTGCGGCACCGTCCGTTCCCGAGCAGGACACCTCGACCCTCTAGGATCACGGGCCGGTCGTCCCGCACACGACCGGGAAGAGGCCTCGATGACCACCGGCACCGGGAACGCGCAGCTCGAACTCGCCCGCGGCGGCGACGCCCCCGCCCCACGGACCCTGTTCGACGTCCTGGCGGCGACCGCGGCGACCCACCCGGACGCGACGGCGCTCGAGGACCCCGCCGGCAGCGTCGACTACGCCGCCCTGCTCGACCTCGTGCGCGCGCAGGCCGACGACCTGGCACGCCGGGGCGTCCATCGGGGCGACCGGGTCGGGGTGCGGATCCCCTCCGGTGGGCGTGACCTGTACCTGTCGATCCTCGCCGTGCTCGCCGCCGGAGCGGCGTACGTGCCGGTCGACGCGGACGACCCCGAGGAGCGCGCCACCCTGGTGTTCGGCGAGGCCGGTGTCGTCGGGGTGATCGGCGCGGGCGGTGTCCTGCGCGACCGCGACGGCGCCGAGCTGCCGGTGACGGACCCTGCGGCGAGCGCCGAGCTCCCCCGTGAGACCGACGACGCGTGGATCATCTTCACGTCCGGGTCGACCGGGGTGCCGAAGGGTGTGGCGGTCACCCACCGCAGTGCAGCGGCGTTCGTGGACGCCGAGGCGCGGATGTTCCTGCAGGCGGCGCCGATCGGTCCGGGTGACCGGGTGCTGGCGGGGCTGAGCGTGGCGTTCGACGCGTCGTGCGAGGAGATGTGGTTGGCGTGGGGGCACGGCGCCGCGCTGGTGCCGGCACCCCGGTCGTTGGTGCGGACGGGGGTGGACCTGGGGCCGTGGCTCATCGCGCACACGATCACGGTGGTGTCGACGGTGCCGACGCTGGCGGCGTTGTGGCCGGACGATGCGCTGGAGCAGGTGCGGCTGGTGATCTTCGGTGGTGAGGCGTGCCCGCCGGAGCTGGCGGCGCGCATCGCGAGTCGTGACCGTGAGGTGTGGAACACGTACGGGCCGACCGAGGCGACGGTGGTGGCGTGCGGGTCCCTGCTCGACGGGAGCCAGCCGATCCGGATCGGGTTGCCGCTGGACGGGTGGGACCTGGCCGTGGTGGACGGTGCCGGGCAGCGGGTGGAGCCGGGCGGCGTCGGTGAGCTCGTGATCGGCGGCGTCGGGCTGGGGCGGTACCTGGACCCGGCGAAGGACGCGGAGAAGTACGCGCCGTTCCCGGAGCTCGGGTGGGAGCGGGCGTACCGGAGCGGGGACCTGGTGCGGTACGAGCCCGAGGGGCTGGTGTTCCAGGGGCGTGCGGACGACCAGGTGAAGCTCGGTGGCCGGCGGATCGAGCTCGGGGAGATCGATGCGGCGCTGCAGGCCCTGGACGACGTGGCGGGTGGGGCCGCGGTGGTGCAGCGGACCCCGGCGGGCAACCAGGTGCTGGTCGGGTACGTGGCTCCGGTGGCCGGGGCGACGGTGGACGTGGCTGCGGCGAACGCCCGGTTGCGGCAGGAGCTGCCGGCGGCGCTGGTGCCGTTGGTGGCCGTGGTGGAGTCGCTGCCGACGCGGACGTCGGGCAAGGTCGACCGTGCGGCGCTGCCGTGGCCGTTGCCGGGGGCGACGGACGCGGCGATGCTGCCGGACACGGTGGCGTGGATCGCCGAGCGGTGGTCGGCGATCCTGGGGGTGCCGGTGGCGAGCGTCGACGACGACTTCTTCGCGCACGGCGGTGGGTCGTTGACGGCGGCGCAGCTGGTGTCGGCCATCCGCGAGCGGTTCCCGACGACGACGGTGGCGGACGTGTACGACCACCCGCGGATCGGGGCGTTGGCGGCGGCGCTGGACGAGTCCGGCCCGGTCGAGGCGTCGTCGCGTGACGTCACGCCGGTGCCCCCGACGACGGGGCTGCTGATGACGCTGCTCGGGCTGCCGGTGCAGGTGCTCCGGGGGTTGCGGGTGCTGACGTGGACGGCCCTGGTGGCCGCGGTGCTGCACGCGACGACGCTGCCGTTCCTGCCGGTGCTGCCCTGGCCGGTGCTGGTGCTGGCGCTCCTGGTGTTCGTGACGCCGATCGGCAAGATGGCGCTGACGGTGGTGCTCGCGCGGCTGCTGCTCGCCGGGGTCCGGCCGGGGTCGTACCCCCGTGGCGGTTCGGTGCACCTGCGGGTCTGGCTGGCCGAGCGCATCGCCGAGGCGGTCGACGGCCCCTCGACGGCGGGCGCCCCGTGGATCAGCTACTACGCCCGGGCCCTCGGCGCGCGGATCGGCAGGGACGTCGACCTGCACACGCTGCCGCCGGTGACCGGGATGCTCACGATCGGCAAGCGTGCCTCGATCGAGCCCGAGGTCGACCTGGCCGGGCACTGGCTCGACGGCGACCTGTTCCACCTGGGGCACGTCCGCATCGACGAGGACGCCGTGGTGCGCAGCCGGACGACGCTGCTGCCCGGGGCGCACGTCGGCGCGGGTGCCGAGATCACCGCGGGTTCCGCCGTCGTCGGCCCCGTGCCCGCGGGCGAACGCTGGGCAGGGGCACCTGCGGAGCGCACCGGGTCGGCTCGTGACGACCGGGAGGCCCGTCCAGCGACCCGACGACGCTGGCTGCTCGCGTACGGGGCCGGGTCCCTGGCCGTGGCCGGGTTGCCGGTGGTCGGTGTCGCGGTCGGACTGCTGGTCGCCCTCGCCCTGGTCGGGCGGGCGTCGACCCTGGGCGACGCGGTGCTCCGTGCGCTGCTGACGATCCCCCTGGCGACGGTCGTCGCCGGTGCGGTGTACGCGCTGCTGGTGGTGGTCGCGGTGCGGCTGCTCGGCATCGGCCTGCACGAGGGACGGCACCCGGTGCGCTCCCGGATCGGCTGGCAGGTGTGGTCGACCGAGCGGGTGCTCGACGCGGCGCGCACCCTGCTGTTCCCGCTGTACGCATCACTCGTGACGCCGGTGTGGCTGCGACTGCTCGGCGCCCGGGTCGGTCGGGACACCGAGATCTCGACGGTGCTGCTCATCCCGGCGTTGACGCAGATCGCGTCGGGGGCGTTCCTGGCCGACGACACGATGGTGGCGACGTACGAGCTCGGCGGCGGTCGGGTGCGGATCGGTCGTTCGAAGGTCGGCCGTCGCGCGTTCCTCGGCAACAGCGGCATGACGGGGGCCGGACGCTCGGTGCCGCGCGAGGCCCTGGTGGCGGTGCTGTCCGCGGTGCCGAAGAAGGCCAAGCGCGGGTCGTCGTGGCTCGGGTCGCCCCCGGTGCGGCTGCGGCGAGCGGCGACGGAGTTCGACGAGGCGCGCACGTTCCGCCCGTCCAGGCGGCTCAAGGTCGCCCGCGGCTGCTGGGAGCTGCTGCGCCTGGTGGCCCCGATGGTCTCCGCCGCCATCGCGCTCGGCGTGGCCGGAGCACTGCTGGCGCTCTGGTCGGCCGTCGGGATCGGGTGGACGGTACTGCTCGCCGGACCGGTGCTCATCGCCGCCGGTGCCGTCGCCGCCGTGGTCTCGACGATCGCGAAGTGGGCGTTCGTCGGCCGGATCACCGCCCGGGAGCACCCGCTGTGGTCATCGTTCGTGTGGCGCAACGAGGTGCAGGACACCTTCGTCGAGACCGTCGCGCGCCCCTGGTTCGCCGAGCAGGCCACCGGCACCCCCGCGCTGGCCGTCTGGCTGCGGAGCCTCGGTGCGACGATCGGCCGCGGCACCTGGCTCGAGACGTACTGGCTACCCGAGGCCGACCTGGTCACCATCGGCTCCGGGGCTTCGGTGGCGCGGGGCACGGTCGTGCAGACGCACCTGTTCCACGACCGCGTGATGCAGCTCGACACCGTCCGGATCGACGCGGGTGCGACCCTCGGGCCGCACAGCGTGGTCCTGCCGGCGGCCGGCATCGGTGCCGGGGCGACCGTCGGGCCGTCCTCGCTCGTCATGCGCGGTGAGCAGGTGCCGACGGGTTCCCGCTGGTCCGGCAACCCGATCGCTCCGTGGACATCGGCAGCCCCCTCGGTGACCGCCCCACCGGCGCCATGAGGTTGACTGTCCCCGTGCCCTCCGATCCCGCCGCAGACCCGTACACCCCGCACAGCGGCGACCGACGGTGGAGTGCCGAGCACTACGAGCTCCGTCTCGACTACCGCGTCGCCACGAACCGCCTGGACGGCACCGCCACGATCACCGCGCGCGCCCTCGAGCCGCTCGAGAAGGTCGTGATCGACCTGCACGGGCTCACGGTCGACCGGGTCGACGTCGACGGACGCCGGGCCAAGAAGGTCTCGACCGCGACGCACAAGGTGACGGTCACCCCGGCCGACCCCATCGCCGCCGACACCGTGTTCTCCGTGCACCTGCGGTACCGCGGCACCCCGCACCCCGTCCGGAGTGCGTGGGGGCAGCTCGGCTGGGAGGAACTGTCCGACGGCGTCATCGTCGCCGCGCAGCCCACGGGAGCGCCGTCGTGGTTCCCGTGCAACGACCGCCCCGACGACAAGGCCACGTACCGGATCGAGATCGCGGCCGAGGCGGCGTACGACGTCCTGGCGAACGGGGAGCTGCTCGCCAAGGAGCGCGACCGCGTCGGCACCCGCTGGACCTACGCCACCACCGAGCCGATGGCGACCTACCTGGCGACCGTGCAGATCGGCCGCTACCGCACCACGAAGCTGCGCACGAGCGGGGTCCCCGTCACGCTGCACCACCCCGCCGACCTCGCCGCCGCCGCGAAGACCGACTTCGGCCAGGTGCCGGAGATGCTCGCGCTGTTCGGTGACCGGTTCGGCCCGTACCCGTTCGCGGCGTACGGCGTCGTGGTCACCGACGACGACCTGGAGATCCCGCTCGAGGCCCACGGCCTGGCGGTGTTCGGCCGGAACCACGTCGACGGCGAGCACGGGACCGACCGTCTCATCGCCCACGAGCTCGCCCACCAGTGGTTCGGCAACTCCGTCACGGTCACCCGGTGGCAGGACATCTGGCTGCACGAGGGGTTCGCCTGCTACGCCGAGTGGCTGTGGTCCGAGGACCGCGGCGACGACACCGCCGACCAGCTGGCCGAGCGGTACCGGCAGGGACTGCTCGAGCAGCCGGAGGACCTGGTGATCGGTGACCCGGGCGCGAAGGACATGTTCGACGACCGCGTCTACAAGCGCGGCGCCCTCGCCCTGCACGCCGTCCGCCGCACGTTCGGCGACGACGCCTTCTTCGCCGGGCTGCGGAGCATCACCGAGCGGCACCGGCACGGATCCGTGACCGTGCCGGACGTGCTCCGTGCGTTCGCGGACGCCGCCGGCCGCTCGGTCGCGGACGTCGGTGCGGTGACCGGGCCCTGGATCGACGAGGCGTCGGTGCCGGCGCTGCCCGCTGGCTAGCAGGCGCCGCCGCCGCGCCGGCCAGCAGGCGCCGCCGCCGCGTCGGCCAGCATGCTCTGCCGCCGCGCCGGCTAGCCCGCCAGCTCGCCGTCCGCCGGGTCGCAGCTGACCTCGGACCACACCGCGTCGAGCGACAGTCCGACCACGCCCGCGACCGACGCGATCGTCGAGAACGCCGGCGTCGCGATGCGGCCGGTCTCGATCTTCCGCAGCGTCTCCGGCGAGATCCCCGCAGCCAGGGCGGTGTCCACGATCGACCGCGGACCACGGGCACGACGGAGCAGCGCACCGAGGCGACGACCGCGCGCGACCTCGTCGGGACGGAGTGGGAGACGGACCATGACCACATAGTAATACCGGTATGATCATCGGCGTGATCGAGATCCTGACCCCCGCCGAGGTCGACAAGGGCCGCGCCACCGGAGCCCTCGTCGGCACGATCCTGCAGACCCTGCGCGAACGCGCCCGCGTGGGCACGAACCTGCTCGAGATCGACCGGTGGGCGAAGCAGATGATCGAGGCCGCCGGTGCCGACTCCTGCTACGTCGACTACGCACCCTCGTTCGGCCGCGGCCCGTTCGGCCACCACATCTGCACGGCCGTGAACGACGCCGTCCTGCACGGGCTGCCGCACGACCGGGTGCTGCAGGACGGCGACCTGCTGACCCTCGACCTCGCGGTGTCCTTGGACGGCATCGCCGCCGACGCCGCGATCAGCTTCGTCGTCGGTACCGCACGCCCCGAGGACCTCGCACTCATCGACGCCACCGAACGCGCACTGGCCGCGGGCATCGCCGCCGCCGGACCGGGCGCCCGCATCGGTGACCTGTCCCACGCGATCGGCACCGTGCTCGAAGCGGCGGGCTACCCGGTGAACGTCGAGTTCGGCGGGCACGGCATCGGCTCGACCATGCACCAGGACCCGCACGTGTCGAACACCGGGCGCCCCGGCCGCGGCTACGCGCTCCGGCCCGGACTCCTGCTCGCGCTCGAACCGTGGGTGATGGCGGACACCGACGTCCTGGTCACCGACGCCGACGGGTGGACCCTGCGGAGTGCCACCGGAGCGCGGACCGCCCACACCGAGCACACCATCGCGATCACCGAAGACGGCGCCGAGGTGCTCACGCTCCCCCGCTGACCGTCCCGACGACCTCGACGGACAGGCCACCCGCCGCGACGACGAGCACGACGTCCGGTGCGGGGTACAGCACGGTGACCGGTTGTCCGGCACCCTCGAACCGGGCGGTACCGGCGACCACGTCGACCTCCACCGCGAGCGGGTCGACGCGCAGCCCGCGTCCGTCGCGTTTCAGCACGGCCTCCTTCGCCGCCCACGCCGTGGCGAGGAGCGCCGGGTCCCCGTCGGCTCGACGGAGTTCGTCCGAGGTGAACGCATCGAGCGGCGCAGCGGCGACCCGCGACACCCGTTCGACGTCGACACCGAGTGCCGACGGTCCGACCGCGAGGGCGACGACGCCCGGTGCGCGCGACAGGCTCACGCCGACCGTGGTGCCCGCGACGGTCGCCCACGGACGACCGTGGTCGGTCCCCGCGCAGTGCGGACAGACGCGCCCCGCGCGCACCGCGACCGGCTCGGCGCCGGTCGCCGACGCGACGGCGGCGACCAGGGCCTCCCGGTCGTCCGCGCGGTCAGCAGCCGGCGTCCGGAGCGTCACCGTGACGGTCTGGAGGCACGACCCACCGACCGGGGCAGCGCCCGTCGGTCGTGTGGTCGCGCCCAGAGCGGATCAGGCGTGCGTCAGCGCGATGAGCGCGACGTTCATGGTGCTGTACTGCCCCTCGGAGCGGGTCGCCTGGCGAACTCGTCCGCGCAGGACCTCGTAACGGCCGTCGTGCTCGCGCACGAAACCGATCACACCCGTCGCCGGAGTCGACACCCGGTGGTAGCCGTCCTCGAGCGGGACGACCTCGGTGCTCGTGGTGCGTTCCATCGTTCTTCCCCTTCCGTTCATCCTCGAACAGTGGCGCCAGCATACCCCGGTACGGGGGACAAGACGTCCACAGGAAGCACGGTCCGGAGCGTTCCCCCAGAGTCTGGCGGTGCCCCTGCGTGGCCTGGATAGACTCCGGGCGACAGCGCACTCGTGGCGCGGTCCGGTGCGGTGCCACGGGGTACCGACCGGCGACGGACGGAGGACGGATGCGAGCGGTCCAGCACGGATCGGGCACGGACGGATCGAGCGGGCACAGGGGGACAACGCGGCTGTGGAGCCGTGTGACGGCCGCCCTCGTCGCGATGCTGATCGTCCTGGCTCCGGCAGCGACCGCCCACGCCACGGCGCCCGTCGACCTGGGCGGCGCGTACGTCCTCGACGAGGCTGACGCACTGACCGCATCCCAGCAGTCGAAGGTCGAGCAGGCCGTGCAGGACCTGTACGCCGAGACCCAGACGCAGCTGTTCGTCGTGTTCGTGCCGTCCTTCACCGACCCCACCGACCACACCGAGTGGGGCCGGGCCGTGCTCGAGCAGAACCAGATCGACACCGACGGCATCCTGCTCTCGGTCGCGGTCGACGAGCGGAACTACGACGTGCAGCAGACGAACGAGACCGCGATCTCCTCGTCCGACGTGGAGAACGCCGTCAACGACTCGCTGCTCCCCGAGCTCAAGCAGGGCGACTGGTCCGGCGCCGCCGTGGCCTTCGCCGACGGGCTGACCCAGTCGCAGGCCCCGGTGGACCTGACCTGGCTGTGGATCCTGCTGCTCGTCGTGGTCGTCGGGCTCGTCGTCGTGGTCCTGGTCATCCGGACCCGCAACAAGCGCCGCACCGCCGCAGCGACCGAGGCGCAGGAAGCCTCGCTCGCCGACCTCGAACGCACCGCCGGCGGCGCCCTGGTCACGATCGACGACGAACTCCGAACCGCCGAGCAAGAGGTCGGGTTCGCGAGCGCGCAGTTCGGCCCCGACGCCGCCAAGCCCTTCGCCGACGCCGTGCAGGCCGCCCAGCGCGAGGTCCGCAAGGCCTTCACGATCCGGCAGCAGCTCGACGACGAGATCCCCGACACCCCCCAGCAGCGCGCCGAGTGGGCGAACCAGATCATCGTGATCTGCGAACGGGCGCACGCCGCGATCGAGGAGCAGACCGAGGCGTTCGACCAGCTCCGGTCGCTCGAGGACGGCATCGAGGACGCGGCCGCATCGCTCGCCCAGGCTGTGGCCGCCGCGCCGGCATCGGTCGGGGCCGCCGCCGCGGCACTCGACCGCGTCCGCGCCCGCTACACCGGCCGCACCCTCGCCACCGTGGCGAACAACGTCGACCAGGCCCACCAGGTGCTCGCCTTCGCCACCGAACGCTCGAACGCCGCCACCGCCTCCATCGCCGCCGGCGACAAGGGCGAGGCGGTCGTGGCCGTGCGCGACGCCCAGCACGCGCTCGCCCAGGTGCAGCAGCTCACCGACGGCGCACTCGCCGCCGAGCAGTCCTTCGACGAGGCCACCGCCCGCGCCGAGGCGATGCGCATCGACATCCAGGGCGACGTCGCCGCCGCCCGCAGCCTGCGCTCGGGCGGGCCGGACCTCGCCGCCGCGGTCACCCGCGCCGAGGCCGTGCTCCGCCAGGGGCTCGACCCGAAGGACCCCGTGGCGGCCGTCGACGCGCTGACCCGGGCGAACACCGAGATCGACCAGGCCATCGCCGCGGCACGGGGTGCCGAGGAACAGCGCCAGCGCGCCACCCAGGCGCTCGACGCGGCCCTGCGCGACGCCCGGAACCGGATCAGCCAGGCCCGCGACTACGTCTCCCTGCACCGCGGCGGCATCGGCCCGACCGCCCGGACCCGGCTGTCCGAGGCCCAGCGCGCCTACGACGACGCCGTCGAACTCGCCCCGAACAACCCCGGCCAGGCACTCAACGCCGCCCGCGCGGCCGAGCAGTACGCGGCCGCCGCGATGGACGCCGCCAACGACGACCTCGGCGGCTGGGGCGGCGGCCAGGGCGGTGGCGGAGGCGGCGCCCAGCTCGGCGGCCTCGTCACCGGACTCGTCCTCGGCGGCCTGCTCGGCGGTCGCGGCGGCAGCTACGGCGGCGGCTCCTTCGGCGGCGGCGGCTTCGGCGGCGGAGGGGGCTTCAGCGGCGGTGGCGGCTTCGGCGGAGGCGGCGGTGGGGGCGGCGGCGGCTTCTCCGGCGGCGGCCGCTTCTGACCCGACGCACTCCCCCCGCCCCCAGAACCAGACACGACCCGACAACACCGTCCACAGGACTTCCACGAAAGGGAACAGCAATGGCCAAGCAGACCATCTTCGGACGCATCTCCACCCTCGTGCGCGCGAACATCAACCAGATCATCGACGACGCCGAGGACCCGCAGAAGATGCTGGACCAGCTCGTCCGCGACTACACGAACAACATCGCCGACGCGAAGACCGCGATCGCGCAGACCATCGGCAACGTGCGCCTGCTCGAGCAGGACCACGAAGAGGACAAGAAGGCCGCGGTCGAGTGGGGCCAGAAGGCCGCCAACGCCTCCACCGCAGCCGACAAGTACCGCTCCGAGGGCAAGTCGGCCGAGGCGGACAAGTTCGACAACCTCGCCAAGATCGCCATCGGCAAGCAGATCGCCGCCGAGCAGGAGGTCAAGGACGCGGAGCCGAACCTGGCGTCGCAGAACGAGGCCGTCGAGAAGCTCAAGACCGGTCTCGCCGGCATGGAGCAGAAGCTCGAGCAGCTCCGCGCGAAGCGGGACAACCTCGTCGCCCGCTCGAAGACCGCCGAGGCGCAGTCACGCGTCAACGACGCCCTCGGCAACATCGACGTGCTCGACCCGACGAGCGACCTCGGCCGCTTCGAGGAGAAGGTCCGCCGCGAAGAGGCGAAGGTGCTCGGCCAGCAGGAGCTGCAGTCGTCGAGCCTCGACGCACAGTTCGAGAGCCTCGAGGACGTCGGCAAGGACGCCGAGGTCGAGGCACGGCTCGCCGCGCTGAAGTCCGGCGGATCCTCGAGCATCTGACGAACGCCCTGACGACGCCGGACCCCAGCTGACAGACTGAGACGATGCACTTCCTCGTGGTCGGTCAGTGGCAGGGTTCGGCGTCGTCGCGCGCGATGCGCCTCGGGGACGGTGCGTCGGCGATCGCGGCCGACCTCCCCCGGGCGTCCACCACCGTGGTCGACGTCCCGGCCGGAGCGGGTGACCGCCTCGAGACCGCCGTCGCCCGCTACACCTCGGTGCTCGCCGTCGCCGAACGCGTCGCCGAGGAAACAGCCGTCGCCACCGAACCGGTGCTCGTCGTCGGCGGTGACGGCGCCAGTGTCCTCGGCGCGACCGCCGCCCTCGCACCGGACACCGCGTTCGTTCGGATCTCCGGGTCCAGCGGGTACCGCGCGCTCAACCGGGCCCAGCCCGTCGCCGCCGAGACCGCCGCCCTGCGCCTGCTGGTCGACCGCCCCGACGACCTGTTCCCCGGCCTGCCGGTCGTCCCCGCTTCGTCGGTCGTCGTCGCCGGGGTCCGCGGGGTCGAGGACGCCGAACGAGCCGCCCTCGACAAGGCCGGGATCGTGCACCTCGACGTCGATGCCGCCACCCCGGACGCCCTCGCCGCAGCGGTCGAGCGGACCGATGCCTCGTCGGTGTTCGTGCACGTCGACCTCGACGTCCTCGACCCGTCCGAGGTCGACGGGCTGCTCGAACCCGTCCCGTTCGGCCTCGACGGCGCAGCGCTCGTCGAGCGCATCCAGGCCGCGACGCGCGGGCGGCGCCTCGTCGGCGCCTCGCTCACCGGATTCGCCCCCGTCGACCCGGACCGGGCGGTGGACGACCTCGGCGTGATCCTGCGCGTCGTCGGAGCGGTGACCAGCGCCTCCCGGGTGGGCTGACCACACGTCCGACGCGACCGGCGGACGCCCTGCCGTCCCGCGTACGCTCGGCAGCATGACGGACTACGACCTCATCGTGATCGGAGCCGGCGCTGTCGGCGAGAACGTGGCGGACTACGCCAGGAAGCGCGACCTGTCGGTCGCGATCGTGGAGGCCGAGCTCGTCGGCGGCGAGTGCTCCTACTGGGCGTGCATGCCCTCGAAGGCGCTCCTGCGCAGCGGACACGCCCTCGCCGCCGCCAAGCGGCTCGACGGTGCGAAGCAGGCCGTGACCGGCACGCTCGACGCTGCCCACGTGCTCGCCCGCCGCAACTCGTTCACCTCGGACTGGAAGGACGACAGCCAGGTCTCGTGGCTCGAGTCCGCCGGCATCGACCTGATCCGCGGGCACGCCCGCATCACCGGCCCGAAGACCATCGACGTCGACGGCGAGACGCACACGGCGCGCGCCGCCGTCGCGGTCGTCACCGGTTCCCTGCACACGCTGCCCCCGGTGCCCGGTCTCGCCGAGGCGAAGCCGTGGGGCACCCGCGAGGGCACCAGCGCCCAGCAGGTCCCCGAGAGCCTGCTCGTCATCGGCGGCGGGGTCTCCGGCTCCGAGCTCGCGACCGCGTGGGCCTCCCTCGGCGCGAAGGTCACCCTCGTCGCCCGGCACGGTCTGCTCGGCGGCATGGAGCCCTTCGCCGGGGAACTCGTCGCCGACTCCCTGCGCGAACTCGGTGTCGACGTCCGCACCGGCGTCAACCCGGTCCGGGTCGACCGCGACGAGCACGGTCTCGTCACCACGGAGCTCGACGACGGCACCACCGTCATCACGAGCGAAGTGCTCGCCGCCACCGGCCGCGCCGCACACACGCGTGACCTCGGGCTCGAGACCGTCGGCCTGACCGCGGGCGACTGGCTCGACGTCGACGACACCATGCTCGTGCACGGCACCGACTGGTTGTACGCCGTGGGTGACGTCAACCACCGCGTCCTGCTCACGCACCAGGGCAAGTACCAGGCGCGTGCCGCCGGCGAGGCGATCGCCGCCCGGTACCAGGGCACGCCGCTGCACACCGAGCCGTGGGGTGCCCACGTCGCCACCGCCGACCACGCCGCCTCGCCGCAGGTCACCTTCACCGACCCCGAGGTCGCGAGCGTCGGACTGACCGAGGCGAAGGCCCGCGAACAGGGGCTGAACGTCCGCGCGGTCGAGTACGACCTCGGTGCGATCGCCGGGTCCTCCCTGCAGGCCGATGGCTACACGGGCCGCGCGAAGATGGTCGTCGACGAGGACCGCGGGGTCGTTGTGGGCGTCACGTTCGTCGGCCAGGACGTCGCCGAGATGCTGCACGGCGCCACCGTCGCCGTCGTGGGCGAGGTCCCGATCGACCGCCTGTGGCACGCGGTGCCGGCCTACCCGACGATGAACGAGATCTGGCTCCGCCTGCTCGAGACGTACGGCCGCCCGGCCTGAGCGTGCGCAACCCGCTGCTCGACTCCCCCGTGTCCCGTGCGGGGTGGGTGTTCGCGACCGCCGTCGGGCTCGCCGTGGGCGTCCCCCTGTCGACCGGGCGGATCCGGGTGGAGGACGGGCTCGTGGTCTGCACGGGGCTGCCGCGCTGGGTGTTCCGGCGCGGCGGCACCTGCGTCGGTTCGGTGTACCTGACCCGCAACAACGACGGCCCGCGGGTGCTCCGGCACGAGCGGGTGCACGTCGAGCAGTGGCGCCGGTACGGCATGCTCATGCCGCTGCTCTACGCCGTCGCCGGGCGGGATCCGCTGCGGAACCGGTTCGAGGTCGAGGCCGGCCTGGAGGACGGCGGCTACCGCTGACGCGTGCGGGTGCGGGGCGGGTGTGCTGCGGTCGCACGACACGCCGCGTGCGCATCGTCGTGGTCGCGCGAACCGTCGTCCCGACGCCGGTCGGGCGGCGGTTCGTGCGACCTCGGCGCGCCCGCCCGCCGGTCGCAACACCCCGCCGGGCGCGCGGCGAGCGGTCGCAGACCGTCGCCTGCGGCGCCGCCAGCCGACAGGTCGTGACCACTCGGCGCCCGGCCGACGACGAGTCGTGACCACTCGGCGGCGGACCGGCCAGGCGACGAGACGCGACCAGTCGACGGCCTGGAGGCGCGTGGCGGCGCCGCCCCGAGCCTCCAGGCCGCCGGGCCCCACGCCCACCGCGCCCGCCCGCCGGTCGCAACACCCCGCCTACCCCGCGGCGCGTGGTCGCAGACCGTCGCGTGCGGCGCCGCCAGCCGACAGTTCGTGACCACTCGGCGCCCGGCCGACGACGAGTCGTGACCACTCGGCGGCAGGCCGGTCAGGCGACGGGACGCGACCGGCCGACGGCCTGGAGGCGCGTGCCGGCGCCGCCCCGAGCCTCCAGGCCGCCGCGCCCCACGCCCACCGCGCCTGCCCGCCGGTCGCAACACCCCGCCGGGCGCGCGGCGAGCGGTCGCAGACCGTCGCCTGCGGCGCCGCCAGCCGACGGTTCGTGACCACTCGGCGCCCCACCCACGACGAGTCGTGACCACTCGGCGACGGCACGTGACCGAAGTCGCACGACACGCCGCGTGCGCATCGTCGTGGTCGCGCGAACCGTCGTCCGGACGACCGGCAAGCGGCAGATCGTGCGACCTCGGCCCGGCCCGGCCTGGCGCCAGCCGGCCCGCGCGTCAGGCCGCGCGCCGCCGCGGCACCACGAGGGGCGTGCCGGTCTCGGGGTCGGGGACGACGACGCACGGCAGGCCGAAGACGTCCTCGACGAGGTCCGCGGTGAGCACCGACGACGGCTCCCCCGCCGAGACGATCGCCCCGTCGCGCATCGCGATGACGTGGGTGGCGTAGCGCGCGGCCTGGTTCAGGTCGTGCAGCACCGCGACGACCGTGCGACCGGCGGCGTGCAGCGTGGAGGCCAGTTCGAGCACGTCGTACTGGTGCGCGATGTCGAGGAACGTCGTCGGCTCGTCGAGCAGCACGATGTCGGTCTGCTGCGCGAGCACCATCGCGATCCACACCCGCTGCCGCTGCCCGCCGGAGAGCTCGTCGACGCTCCGGTCCGCCAGTTCCACCGTCGACGTCTGCTCGAGCGCGGCCTGCACGGCCTGCCGGTCGGACCCGGACGAGGGGTGCAGCAGGTCCTGGTGCGGGAACCGGCCCCGGGACACCAGGTCACGCACGGTGATGCCGTCGGGGGCGATCGGGGTCTGCGGGAGCATCCCGACGCGCCGGGCGACGGCCTTCGGGCGGTACGAGTCGATCGGCGCCCCGTCGAGGAAGACCGTGCCGGCACGCGGCTTCAGGGTGCGGGCGAAGGACTTCAGCAGCGTCGACTTGCCGCAGGCGTTCGGACCGACGATGACCGTGAGTTCGCCGTCGGGGATGTCGACGTCGAGCGTGTCCACCACGACCCGGTCGTCGTACGCCAGGGTCAGCCCACGGGCCCCCAGCGCGGTGGTCGGGACCGGACCGAGCGCGGTGCCCGCGGCCGACATCAGTGCTCGGCCTTGCCGTGCCGCCAGTAGCCCATGAACGCGACCTGCTTGCGGTCGATGCCGACGCCGCGCACCAGGTGGCGGCGGAGTTCCTTGACGCAGCCGGCCTCGCCCGCGATCCACGCGTAGACGGGGCGCTCGTCGACGGGCGCGGGGACGTCCCACAGCACCTGCTCGTCGACGTCGACGTCGGTGAGCTCGGCGGCCGGCTCGCACGCGGCGGCGGACGGCGGCGCGACGGTGGAGGCCCAGGCGTGCACCTGGTCGGTCATCCGGACCCCGTGGGTGGCGCCGTTGCGGGCGATCCAGCGGACCTCGACCCCGGCTGGCGCGGTGACCGGCAGCCGGTCGGCGTCGGTGGGCACCTCGATGAAGACGTGGCCGACGGTCGAGACGTCGAGGGCTTCGAGGATGGCGCAGATGGCCGGTGCAGCGGTCTCGTCCCCGGCGAGCAGGATCCGGTTCGCGTGCCCGGGAGCGAACTCGGCGGCCCCGGTCGGCAGGTCCTCCGGCGACTCGGGGACGCGCGGCCCGACGATGCGCAGCTCGTCACCGACGCGGCAGGCCGACACCCAGCGCGACGCCGGACCGGTGTCGCCGTGCGCGACGAAGTCGATGTCGAGCTCGCGGGCGTCCGGCCGGAACGAGCGGACCGTGTACGTGCGGAGCGGGTTGCGTGTCTCGTCCGGCAGCGCGCGCCAGGCGGCGTACCAGTCCTCGTCCTCGGGCAGTTCGGAGAAGCCGATGCCGGGCAGGGGCAGCACGATCTTGATCCGCTGGTCGAGACCGACCGAGGAGAAGTCGGCGAGCGCGTCGCCCGTCAGCGTGACCCGGACGAAGTTCGGGGTGAGCGACGTGACGGCGGCCACACGGACGGAGAAGACGCGATACCGGGTTGCCACGGAATCGAGTATGGCATGCCTTACCTAACGTCTCCAGGCCCCCGGAACGGTGCGAGGATCGTCCCCGTGTCCGAAGCCCCCGACGACGAATTCGCCGACCTGCCCGCCCTCGCCAGCGCGAGCGGCGTGACCACGCCGCTCCGCGCCTCCAGGCAGGTTGTCCGCACCGCGGACGGGCAGGAGACCTCCGCGATCCGGTGGGGCGACGACGGCCAGGAGGCCCGGATCACCTACCTGCACGGGCTCGGCATCGACGCCCACAGCTTCGACACCACGGCACTCGCCGTAGGCGAGCCGGCGGTCGCCCTCGACCTGCCCGGCCACGGCCGGTCGTCGTGGCGGGAGGACGCCGACTACGCGGCGGCCGCGACGGCGCCGAGCGTGCTCGCCGCGCTCGACGCGCTCGCGGTGCCGCCGGGCGTCGTCGTCGGGCACTCGCTCGGTGCCATCCTTTCCGCTCGGCTCGCGGCCACCGCACCGGAGCGGGTCACCGGACTCGTGCTCGTCGACATGTCGCCGGACTTCGCGCAGCGTGCGGTGGACCGGATCGCCCGCGCGCTCGAGGCCGAGGAGCCGTTCGAGTCGCTCGAGCAGGTCGTCGACCGGGCGATCGAGGCGCGGGTCGGCGACGACCGGCAGGTGCTGCTCCGCGAGGCCCGGCACACGACGGCCCTCGGTGCGGACGGGCGACTCGTTCGCCGTCACCACTTCCCGCACCTGCCCGCCGGGCGGACGTCGTCGGTGGGGCGCTTCGCCGATGCGTGGCCGGACCTCGAGGCCCTGCGCGTGCCGATCCTGCTCGTCCGGGGTGACCGCGGGTACGTCTCCCCGAAGCTGCACGCCGGGTTCGCCGAACGCCTGCCGGACGCCGAGATCGTGACGGTCACCTCGCGGCACGCGGTGCAGAACCAGGCACCCCTCGAACTGGCTTCGGCGATCCGGGCATGGGCGGAGCGGCACGGATTGTTGCACCCGATCGAAGAACCGTCGCCGGACGGCACCAGCCGCCGGTACCCTCGTGCGAGCGCGAGGCCCGATCCCAGCCCTCGTGCCCGGAAGGAACCCACCACCCCATGAGTCCGCTCCTGCCCCGTCGCACCGCGCGCACCTCGCGCATCGGGCGCGCTGCCCTCGCCGCCACCGCGATCGCCGTCGTCTCCGCCCTGGCGCTGACCGGCTGCTCCGGCTCGTCCGACACCACCGGTGGCAAGGACGCCACGGTGCGCGTCGGGCTGGTGCTCGAGCCGACGAGTCTCGACATCCGCACCCAGTCCGGGGCGGCGCTCGACCAGGTGCTCATCGACAACGTGTACCAGGGGCTCGTCGGCCGGACCGCCGACGGCGACATCCGTGACGTGCTGGCCTCGTCGCACGAGGTCTCGAAGGACGGCCTGACCTACACGTTCACGCTGCGGGACGGCACGACGTTCCAGGACGGCAAGCCGGTCACCGCAGCCGACGTCGTGTGGTCGCTCGAGCAGGTCAAGTCGAACGACTCGTACGTCGACTCGGCCAAGCTCGCGGGCGTCACGTCGATCACCTCGCCGTCGGACGACTCCGTCGTGCTGCAGCTGGCGAAGCCGGACTCCGACCTGCTCTGGAACCTGACCGGCCGCTCGGGCCTGGTGCTCGAGAAGGCGGCGGACAACGACCTGTCCGACAGCGCGAACGGCACCGGTCCGTTCGAGGTCGCGAGCTGGAAGCAGGGCGACTCGCTCACCTTCGACCGCAACGAGGACTACTGGGGCACGAAGGCGAAGGTCGCGAAGATCGTCTTCCGGTACATCACGGACCCGTCGACCGCCGTCAACGCGATGGCGAACGGTGACCTCGACGTCCTGAACCCCGTTGACGGCACGCTGCAGAGCCAGCTGCAGGGCAACGCCGACATCGCGCTGCACAGCGGCAAGACGACCGACAAGTACACGCTGGCGTTCAACGACCGCAAGGAGCCCTTCACCGACGAGCGCGTGCGCCGGGCGATCCGGCAGGCGATCGACGCGAAGGCGCTCATCAAGGCGATCGGCGGCACCGGCGTGGAGCAGGGCGGTCCGATCCCGGAGCTCGACCCCGGCTACGAGGACCTGACCGACATCGACGCGTACGACCCCGCGAACGCGAAGAAGCTCCTGGCCGACGCCGGCCAGCAGGACCTGAAGCTGACGCTCACCTACGCGAACATCTACCCGACGACGATCGGCGACGTGCTGAAGTCGCAGCTCGCCGACGTCGGGATCACCCTGACGGTCAAGCGTGTCGACTTCGCCACCTGGCTGTCCTCGGTGTTCCAGGCACCGAAGTCCGGCGAGCGGGACTTCGACCTGTCGATGGTCGACCACGTCGAGGCCCGTGACTTCGGCAACTGGGCGAACCCGGACTACTACTTCGGCTACGACAACCCGAAGGTGCAGGCCCTGTACGCCCAGTCGATCGCGGCGACCGACGAGGCCGCGAAGACCGAGGCGCTCCGGAAGGCGGCACGCATCGTCAGCGAGGACGCGGCCGGCGAGTGGCTCTACACGGCGACCGAGATCACCGCGGTGCGCTCCGGCGTGACGGGCTTCCCGGTCGACGGCGGCAACTCGCGCCTCGACCTGGCGAAGCTCGCGGTCAAGTGACCCGGAGCGACCGCGGCGGGCTGTCCGTCCCCGTAGCATCGGTGTCGTGACCCGGTTCCTCATCGGGCGGGTGCTCCTGCTCGTCGTCGGCCTGCTCGTGGCGAGCGTCATCATCTTCGCCACGCTCCGCGTGCTGCCCGGTGACGTCGCCCAGGTCGTCGCCGGCACGCAGTCGACCCCCGCGCAGGTGGAGCAGCTCCGGCAGCAGCTCGGACTCGACCGGCCCGTCGTGGTGCAGTACCTCGACTGGATCGGCGGGGTGTTCCGCGGTGACCTCGGCCGCTCGCTGGTGACGAACGGTGCCGTCGCACCGGAGATCGCGCAGAAGCTCGCGATCACCCTGCCGCTCGCCGCGATGTCCCTGGCGACCGCCCTGGTGATCGGCGTCCCGCTCGGGGTGGTCGCCGCGGTGCTCCGTCGTCGTCCGGGCGGTGCGGTGATCGGGTTCGCGGCGCAGGCGGTCGCCGCCGTGCCCGTCGTGTGGGCCGGCATGCTCCTCGTCGCCCTGTTCGCGGTGACGCTGCACTGGCTGCCGACGCAGGGCTTCCCGCTCGACGGCTGGTCGGAACCCGGGCGGGCGTTCGCGTCGCTCGTGCTGCCCGCGCTGACGATCGGTGCCGTCGAGGGCGCCGTGATCCTCCGGTTCACCCGGTCCGCCACGTTGTCCGTCCTCGATGCGGACCACCTGCGCACCGCCGCCGCCGTCGGGCTGACCCGCACGCAGGCGCTGCTCCGCCACGGTCTGCCGAGCGTCGCCCTCACGGTGCTCGCCGTGCTCGGCGTCCAGATCGCCGGGCTGCTCGTCGGTGCCGTCGTCGTCGAGCAGCTGTTCTCCCTGCCCGGGGTGGGTCGGATGCTCGTGACCGACGTCGGCCGCCGCGACATCACGAAGGTGCAGTCGGAACTGCTCGTGCTCACCGGACTCGTGCTGCTCGTCGGGTTCGCCGTCGACGTCGTGCACCGAACCCTCGACCCCCGACAGCGCGAGGTGCAGGGATGATCCGCCGCCTCGTGTCCCGACCGACCGGGGTCTTCGCCGTCGTCGTGCTCGGCCTGCTGCTCGTGCTCGCCGCCGTGTCGCTCGTGTGGACACCGCAGAACCCGTTCCGCGCCGACCCGTTCCACCAGTGGGAGGGGCCGAGCGCCGCGCACTGGTTCGGCACGGACGCCGCCGGCCGCGACATCGCGAGCTACCTGCTCGCCGGCACCCGCACCACCGTGCTCGTCGCCGTCGGCTCCGGGGTGATCGCGAGCGTCGTCGGCATCGTCCTCACCGCGATCGGTTCGCTCACCGCCCGCTGGGTGCGCGAGGGCACCGCGGTCCTGCTCGACATCCTGGTGGCGTTCCCGACCCTGCTCACCGCGATGCTCCTGACCGCGGTGTTCGGCGGGTCGCTCGGCGTCGTGATCGTCAGCGTCGGGCTGTCCTTCGGCGTGACGATCGCCCGCGTGGCCCGCGGCGAGATCCGACGGATCGCCCGGAGCGACTACGTGACCGCGGCCCGGGCGTCCGGCGTCGGCGGTGCCGGGGTGCTCTTCCGTCACCTGGTGCCGAACGCGGCGCCGCTGTTCACCGTGCAGCTGTCACTCGCGATGGCCACGGCGGTGCTCGCCGAGGCCGGGCTGTCCTACCTGGGCTACGGCGCCGGATCGGACACCGCGTCCTGGGGCAGCCTGCTGTCCGACCTGCAGACCTACATCGGGGTCCACCCGTGGAGTGCGACCTGGCCGGGAGCCGCCATCGCGATCGTCGTCGCGGCACTGTCGTTGCTCGGCGACGCGGTACGTGACGCCTCCGACCCGCGGCTGACGACGAGCGACCGGAGCGCCGACCCGGCGACGACCACGCCGGGGGTGACCGCATGACCGACCACGCAGCCGGCCCCGCCGACGCAGCCCGCACAGCCCTTGCCACCGCAGCCTCCGGGCTCGAGGTGCGCGGGTTGTCGGTCCGCATCACGGGGCGGACGATCCTCGACGACGTCACCTTCACCGTGCCTCCCGGCCAGCGCGTCGGCGTGATCGGCGCGAGCGGATCCGGCAAGTCGATGACCTCGCTCGCCCTGATGGGCCTGGAGCCCACCGGCGCCGTCGTGACCGGCAGCGTCCGCCTGGACGGCGCCGAACTCGTCGGCCTGCCCGACCGCGAGCGCGCGCGCCACCGTGGATCGGGCATCGCGATGGTGTTCCAGGAGCCGGGCACCGCGCTCGACCCGCTGCGCCGCGTGGGCGCGCAGATCGCGGAGCCACTCCGGCTGCACCGCGGGCTCGACCGACGCGCGGCGCGCGCGGCAGCCGTCGACCTGGCGGCGTCCGTGGGCCTGCCCGACCCGGAGTCGCTGCTGCGGCAGTACCCGCACCAGCTGTCCGGCGGGCAGCGGCAGCGGATCTGCATCGCGATGGCGATGGCGGGTGAGCCGTCGTACCTGGTGGCCGACGAGCCGACCACGGCGCTCGACGTCACGACCGAGGCCCGCATCCTCGACCTGTTCGAGCACCTGCCGGCGGGCATGGTGTTCGTCACCCACGACCTCGCCGTGCTGGCGCGCATCGCCGACACCGCGGTGGTGCTCGACGCCGGCCGCGTGGTCGAGCAGGGTCGCGTCGCGGACCTGCTCGCCGCACCGCGGCACCCCACTACGGTCGCGCTCGTCGACGCCGCCCGCGCCACCGCCAGGAGGACCGCCCCGTGACCCTCCCCGTCCTCGAGGCCACCGGTCTCCACCGCACCTACCGACTCCCCCGCCGCGGCCCGTTCGAGCCAGGTCCGGTCCGCACCGCCGTCGACGGCGTCGACCTGACGGTCACCCCCGGCGCACGGCTCGGCATCGTCGGCGAATCGGGATCCGGCAAGTCCACGCTGGTCCGGCTGCTCGCCGGCCTGGAGGCCCCTTCCGCCGGCACCGTCGCCGCCTCCGGCCGTCCGGTGGTCGCGTCCCGGTCCGCGCGTGCGTTGCGCTGGTTCCGTCGCGAGACCGGGGTGGTGTTCCAGGACCCGTACGCGTCCCTCGACCCGCGGATGCGCGTCGGCGCGATCGTCGCCGAGCCGCTGCGAGCCCTGCAGGTCCCGGGCTCGCACGACGACCTGGTCCGTGCCGTGCTGGAGCGCGTCGACCTGCCCACCGACACGGTCGAGCGGTACCCGCACGAGTTCTCCGGCGGGCAACGGCAGCGGATCGCGATCGCCCGGGCCGTGGTGCACTCGCCCCGGATCCTGTTCGGCGACGAGCCGATGAGCGCCCTCGACGTGGTGGTCCGCGCCCGGGTGATCGAGCTGTTCCGGTCGCTCGCCGACGACCTCGGGCTGACGCTCGTGCTGGTGTCGCACGACATCGGCGTCGTGCAGCGGCTGTGCGACACGGTCGCCGTGATGTCCGACGGCCGCATCGTCGAGCACGGGCCAGTGTCGCTCCTCGACGCGCCGCAGCACCCGGTGACGCGGGCGTTGGTGGCGGCGGCGCCGACGCTGCCGTAGGCGGCGGGCGGCGGGCGGCGCGGCGCACCGTGCGCGCTTCGCCACTCCGTGCGGGCTTGCCCGCACCGAGCCGGCCTACAAGGCCACACCGAACAAGCAACCCCGCACCACACGCACCAAACCGCACCGTGCGCAAGACAGGAGGCACGGCACCAGCTCGCCCCGCGCCTCCAGACCAGACGCACACGAGTCCACCGCACCGTGCGCACCCCGCCACCCCGTGCGGGCTTGCCCGCACAGAGCCGGCCTACAAGGCCACACCGAACAAGCAACCCCGCACCACATGCACGAAACCGCACCGTGCGCGCCCCGCCACTCGGTGCGGGCTTGCCCGCACAGAGCCGGCCTACACGGCAGCACCGAGCAAGCAACGCCGCACCAGCCGGACAACGCCGCACGGTGCGCCGCGCACCCGAGCGCCCGCCCCCGCACCCCGCGCACCCGAGCGGCCCCGGGCCTCCCGTCAGGCGGTCCAGGCGGCCGGGTGGCGCCGCTGCCAGCGCAACCGGCGCTCGAGCTGCGCGCCGATCGCGAGCAGGACGCGCTCGCCGCCGGGGCGCCCGATCAGTTGCACGCCCATCGGCAGCCCGCCACCGTCGGGGTGGTCGTCGTCGGTCACGCCGACCGGCAGGGTGATCGCGGGGAGCCCGGACACGTTCGCCATCGACGTCCACGGCGAGTACGCGCACTGGCGGCGGAAGTCCTCGTCGGGGTCGTCGCCGTACCAGCCGAGGGGCCGCGGCGTCATCGCGAGGGTCGGCGTGAGCACCGCATCGAACCGGTCGAACGCGCCGATGAGCGTCGTCGAGAAGGTGTCGAGCGTCGTCATCGCGTCGAGGACCTGCGTGCCGGACAATGCCCGTCCGCGCGCCACGAGCCACGCCACGAGGGGGGTCAGCGCCGACAGGTCGATCCCGGGCACCTGCGGCAGTCGGGCAGCGGAGCTCTCCCACGCCACCCGGAACGCCTCGGCGTACGGCACACGGGGCATCCGGACGTCCTCGACGCCGTGCCCGACCTCGCCGAGCACCCGCACGGCGGTCTCCACGGCGGCCCGTGCAGCGGGGTCGACGACCACGTCGACCGTGTCGTCCCACGGCGAGCCGTCGAGCACCCCGACGACGAACCGGCCCTCGCCGCGGACGGCCGCCGCGGTGAACGGCCCCTCGCCGACGTCGGGGGTGACGAGCGCGTAGGGCGACCGCTCCGGCAGCCCGGTCGGCGCGACCAGCGCGTCGAGCAGCATGCCCGCATCGGCGACGGACCGGGTGAGCGGCCCGGCGACGGACAGGCCGCCGACGCCGGAGCGGCCGGGCATCGACGGCACGCGGCCGCGGCTCGGCTTCAGGCCGACGAGCCCGGTCGCCGCGGCGGGGATCCGCACCGATCCGCCGCCGTCCGACCCGACCGCGGCGGGCACGAGGCCGGCGGCGACGGCGACGGCCGCACCGCTCGACGACCCGCCCGGCGCGCGCGTGGTGTCGTAGGGGTTCCGCGTCACGCCGAGCCGGGTCTCGGACGACGAGGACATGCCGAACTCCGGTGACGCCGTCTTGCCGAGGCTGACGGTACCGGCCGCGTCGAGCGCGGCGACGAGCGGGTGGTCGGCCGACGCGGGCCGCTCCGGCAGGCTCGCGGTGCCGTTCCGCGTGGGGACGCCGGCGCGGTCGTACAGGTCCTTGTCGGCGGACGGGAGGCCCCACAACGGTCTCGACGTCGGCACCAGGTGGCCGAGGCGATCGGCTCGGGCCCGGGCAGCGTCCGCGGTGACCGTCACGAAGGCACCGAGTCCGGCGTCCAGGCGTTCCACGCGGGACAGGTAGTGCTCGGTGACCTCGAGGGCGGTCGCCTCCCCCCGGCGGATCCAGTCCCAGAGTTCCTGCGCGGAGAGGTGGTGGAGTTCGAACACGGCTCCGAGCCTAGGCGGCGGTGGCCCGTATCCTTCGACGGTGGACACCACTCTCCCCTCCGGCACGACGAAGCGCCGGATCGAACTCCGGCTCGTCCGGCCCCCGTTCGCCTGGTTCGCCCGGCCGACCGTCACCGTCGACGGTGTGGGGCACCCGGCACAGTGGGGTACCGGCACGTGGGCGGTGCCGGACGACGGCGACACGGTGATCGGTGTGTACCTGTTCAACCGCGCGTGGCGGTTCGGGGCGGCCTCGGTGTCGGTCGGCGGCGCGACGGCGCTCGAGTACCGGGGCGGGCTGCTGCCGGTGGGTGCGGGTCGGCTGGCGCCCCGGGGCTGAGGGTCGCGCCGGGCCGGGAAGGGTCTGCTCGGGCGGCTACTCGAACATCTCGGCGAGGAGCGCGTGCGGGTCACCGTCGACCACGTGCGCCGATCGTCGCTCCGGCCAGTGCGTCGTGGCGTCGTCCGGCCAGCACGGCACGACGTGGAGGTGCAGGTGCGGCACGCTCTGGCCGGCGTCTGCACCCGATGCCTGCAGCACGACGGTCCCGGTCGCGCCGAGGGCACCCTTCATCGCACGGGCGACGCGCTGCGCCAGTGCCGTGGTGGCGGCGAGTGCCGTGGGTCCTGCACTGAGCAGGTCGGCGGTGTGCTCGACCGGCACGACCAGGGTGTGCCCCGGAGCGAGCACCGAGTCGGGCAGGGGTGCGAAGGCGACGGCGTGCTCCTCGCGTTCGACCCACGTCGCGGGTTCGTCACCGGCGATCACGGCACAGAAGACGCAGGAGTCCATCGACCCAGTCTGCTGCACGTGGGGTGCCCGCTCCGCGTGGGACGATGGGCGCATGACCGCCACGCTCGTCGCCAAGGGCCTGTCCGGCGGGTACGCCGCTCGCACGCTGTTCGACTCCCTCGACCTGACGGTGGCGCCTGGTGACGTGATCGGGGTCGTCGGTGTGAACGGTGCCGGCAAGTCCACGCTGCTCCGGCTGCTGGCCGGGGTCGACGAGCCGCTGGCCGGCACGGTCTCCCTGGCTCCGACGGACGCGTTCGTGGGGTGGCTCCCCCAGGAGCACGAGCGCATCGCTGGTGAGACCGTCGCGGCGTACCTCGGGCGGCGGACCGGCTGCACCGAAGCGACCGTGGCGATGGACACAGCGGCGGCGGCGCTCGGGGACCCCGACGCCGGCGACGCAGCGGCCGACCGGTACTCGGCGGCGCTTGACCGCTGGCTCGCCGCGGGGGCCGCCGACCTGGAGGACCGGATCCCGGCGGTGCTCGCCGACCTCGGCCTCGAACCCGGCACCGGCGACTCCGGTGCGGACGGCGTCGGCCCGGACTCCCTGATGACCGCACTGTCCGGTGGGCAGGTCGCCCGCGTCGGGCTCGCCGCGCTGCTGCTGTCGCGGTTCGACATCGTCCTGCTCGACGAGCCGACCAACGACCTCGACCTGGACGGCCTCGACCGGCTCGAGGCGTTCGTGCGCGGGCTGCGCGGCGGGGTGGTGCTCGTCAGTCACGACCGTGAGTTCCTGGCGCGCTCGGTGACCTCGGTGCTCGAGCTCGACCTGGCGCAGTCGTCGAACCGGCTGTTCGGCGGCGGGTACGACTCGTTCCTCGAGGAGCGCGAGATCGCCCGGCAGCACAAGCGTGACGCGTACGACGAGTTCGCGTCGACGAAGGCCGACCTGGTCTCGCGGGCACGGACGCAGCGCGAGTGGTCGAGCCAGGGTGTGCGGAACGCCATGAAGAAGAGCCCGGACAACGACAAGATCCGCCGTCGTGCCGCCTCGGAGTCGAGCGAGAAGCAGGCGCAGAAGGTCCGGCAGATGGAGTCCCGCATCGCCCGGCTCGACGAGGTCGAGGAGCCGCGCAAGGAGTGGCAGCTCGAGTTCACCATCGGCAGCGCACCCCGGTCGTCGGCCGTCGTCGCGACGTTGTCGAACGCCACGTTCACCCAGGGCGACTTCACCCTCGGCCCGGTCTCGCTGCAGGTCGACGGCGGTGACCGGATCGGCATCACCGGCCCGAACGGCGCCGGCAAGTCCACCCTGCTGCGGGCGCTGCTCGGCAAGCAGGCGCCGACGACGGGCACGGCCTCGCTCGGGTCCAGCGTCGCGGTCGGCGAGGTCGACCAGGCGCGTGCGGCGTTCACCGGTGACCAGCCCCTGGCAGCGGCGTTCGAGGCGATCGTCCCCGAGTACACGACCGCCGACGTCCGGACGCTGCTCGCGAAGTTCGGGCTGAAGGCGGACCACGTCGGCCGACCGGCCTCGGCGCTCTCCCCCGGCGAGCGCACCCGGGCCGGACTCGCGCTGCTGCAGGCCCGCGGGGTGAACGTGCTCGTCCTCGACGAACCGACCAACCACCTGGACCTCACCGCGATCGAGCAGCTCGAGCAGGCACTGGAGTCCTACGACGGGACCCTGCTGCTCGTCACACACGACCGGCGCATGCTGGAGACCGTCCGACTCGACCGGCAGTGGCGGGTCGAGGGCGGCACCGTCACCGAACGCTGACGGATCGACCGAGGGGGAAGCACCATGCGACGCAACACCTGGATCGCGACGACTGCCGGGGTGGTGGTGCTCGCCGTCGCTGCCGTCGTGGTGGGGGTGACCGTCGGGTCGCCAGCACCGGAGCCGACCCGCGCGGCCCGGGCCACGACCACACCGACCCCGAGCGCCACGCCGAAACCGAAGCCGACGCTCGCGGCCGTCCCCGCTGCACCGTCCGACGCGACCCTGGCCGCGCTGCCGTTGGCGTTCCACGACGCCGTCGTGCCGCAGTTGCTCGACGGCGGGGACGTGGAGCCCGAGGACACGTGGCAGATCGCGACCCCGCGCACGCAGCTCGTCGCCCTGTACGCGAGCCCGTCGAGCCGCGCCCGGCCGGTGGCGACCCTGTCCCACCTGGTGTCGACGATCAACCGACCCGCGGCGACCGCGGTGTGGGGTCGCTCCCCCGGCCGGGACGGCGGGATGCTCCTGGTGTCGACGCCGTCCCGCAACCGCACCCCCGGTGACGGCGGCGACCCGGACGCCCCGAGCGCGACGTTCGCCTGGGCCCGGGCCGCCGACTTCACCGTGACGCGCACCGACCGGATGATCACGGTCGACGTCGCCGCCAGCACCGTGTCCGTCGTCACCCGGAAGGGGAAGGTCACCGCCACCGAGGCCGCGCGGCTCGGGACCCCGGAGGACCCGACCCCGGCCGACACCGCCACCTACGTCGAGGCGGCGTACGTCGACACCCGCGTCGCGTACACGCAGGGCAACCCGATCATCCTGACCGGGGCGCACTCGTCCCGGATCCCGTCGTACGGCGGCAACGCTGCACTGACCGCGTTGCACTACTACCCGGACCCGACCGGCAGCTCGCACGGCTGCGTCCGGATCTCGGCGGAGATGACGAAGACGCTCGCGGCGCTGCCCGTCGGCACCCCGATCCGGTTCAGCTGAGCCCGGGTCAGCTGAGACCGGGTCAGTGGAAGGGGCAGCGGCCCCGGACCTCGCCGCCCGATGCCGGCTTCGTCGGCAGTCGGCGGCGGTCGACCTGGAGCCCGTCGTCGAGGATCGTCAGCCGCGGGTCGCTCAGCACCGAGACCGCGGCCACGAGTGCGGCGATCGCGACCTTCTCGCCGGGGCACCGGTGCCCCGTGGCGACGTCGGCACCGCCGTGCGGGACGAACGTCGTGATGGACTCGAAATCGTCCACGCCGAGGAACCGCGACGGGTCGAACTCGCCGGCACGCTCCCACGAGCGCTCGTCGGTGTCGGTCCCGGTGATGTCGAGCACCACGCGCCCGCCGGCGGGCAGGTGTTCGCCGTCCAGCTCGACGTCCGTGGTGGCCCAGGCGGGCAGCATCGGCACGAACGGCGCCGTCCGGCGGATCTCCTGCGCGAAGGCGACGGCGAGCGGGCCGTCGACGCGCGGACCGACGGCGAGCGGACCGTCGACGCGTGGCCCATCGACGCGCCCCCCGTCAGCGGTGTCGGCCGCCGCGCTCTCGGCGGCGATCCGTTCCCGCCACTCCGGCCGGTCGTGCAACTCCTTCGCCGCGAACGCCACGAACCGGGCCACCGCGATGGCCGGCCGGATGCTGTTCTGCAGTTCGATGCCGGCCAGCCGCGCCGGCAGCAGCGCCCCGGAGGGGTCCCGGTGCCACGCCCACTCGTGCAGGGCGGTGTGCGGCTCGGGGGTCAACTGGCCACCGCGCACGGCCTCGACCAGCCGCCGGGCGTGCCGGTCCGACCAGTGCCGGTTCAGGACGGCCTGCAGGTACTCCGGTGAGTACGGCACCCCGAAGCCGTCGACGACCTGGGCGAGCCGCGCCGCCCACCGGGTCTTCGCCGCCGGCGTCCCCGGCAGTCCGGCCCACCGCATGACGGCGCGGCCGATCGCGCCGACGGCCGCGTCGTACGCCGACCGGGTGCCACCGGTCAGCCAGGCGTCGCGTTCGGTCGCCCACTCGTGGGTCAGCAGGGGTGCGAGGCGCCGGACCTGCTCGTCCTCGTACGCGACGTCGACGAAGGTGGCCTTGCGGTGGTGGTGCTCCGCCCCGTCGAGACTGTGCACCGAGCCGACGCCGAAGAGCGTCCGCTGCACGATCGCCGGCATCGCGCCGTGGCGTGCCGTGCGGTCGCCGTCGTAGAACAGCCCGACGCCCTCGGCACCACGCACGAGCAGCGCCGGACGTCCGAGCAGTCGGAAGCCCACCGCCCGCGCCCCCGGAAGGGTCCGGCGCCACAGGTGGGCACCGAACCCGTAGCCGCGGGTCAGGAGCGAGAGGGAGTCGTCGATCGCCATGCGGCCATGCTGCCGAGCGCCGCCCGATCAGGCTCTCGGGATCCGGACCAGTCCGAGCCGCGCCACGACCTCGGCACTCTCCTCTTCCGGGGTGCGGTCGGCGGCGATCGTCAGGTGGGCCTCGTCGGACTGCGGCGGCTCGAGCGTGGCGAGCTGCGACTGCAGCAGCGACGTCGGCATGAAGTGCCCGGAACGCTGCGACATCCGCTCCTCGATGAGGGCACCGTCACCGGCCACGTGCACGAACACCACCCCGGGGGCCCGCAGCACGTCGCGGTACGAGCGCTTCAGGGCCGAGCAGGTCACGACGCCGTTCGTGCCGGCGTCCAGGTGTCCGCGGATCCAGCCGGCGACGACGTCGAGCCACGGCCAGCGGTCCTCGTCGGTGAGCGGGGTGCCGGCGTGCATCTTGTCGACGTTCGCCGGCGGGTGCATCGCGTCGCCCTCGGCGAACTCCCACCCGACCTGCTCCGCCACCATGGCGGCGACGGTCGACTTGCCGGACCCGGAGACCCCCATCACCACCAGGACGCGGGCGTCCAGCCCGGCGTCGGCCGCACCGGCAGCAGCAACTCCTCCTGCGCCGCTCATCGGATGAACACCCCGGCCAGCAGGACCCCGAGCAGACCGAACACCGAGATGAGGCACTCGAGCACCGTCCACGTCTTGAACGTCTGCCCCACCGTGGTGCCGAGGTACCCCTTCACCAGCCAGAACCCGGCGTCGTTCACGTGCGACAGGAACACGGAACCGGCACCGATCGCGAGCACGAGCAGCGAGGTCATCGGCGTTGACAGGTCGGCGGCGATCGGCGCCATGATGCCGGCGGCGGTCACGGTGGCGACCGTGGCCGACCCGGTCGCCACGCGGACCAGGGCCGAGACGACCCAGGCGACGAGCAGCACCGAGACGCCGGAGTCCTTGACGGCGTCGGCGATCACGCCGCCGATGCCGGTGTCGATGAGCACCTGCTTGAACCCACCGCCGGCGCCGACGATGAGCAGCACCCCGGCGATCGGGGGCAGCGCGCTCTCGAGCGACTTCGACACCGCCGAGCGGTCCATCCCGCCGCCGATCGCGAAGAAGACCATCGCGTAGACGGCCGCGATGCCGATGGCGATCATCGGTGAACCGAGGAAGTCGAGCAGGCTCACCCACGAGCCGGCGGCGTCGGGGGCGGTGGCCTCTCGGATCGCCTGGGCGAGCATGAGCACGACCGGCAGCAGGATGCCGATCAGGGCGACGGTGAACGACGGGCTGCGCGGCTCGCTGATGACGCGCGTGAAGTCGCTCTTGCCGTTGGGCAGGGACGCGGTGTCCTGCGTGGCGGGGCCGCGCCGGGCCTCCCGTCCGGGGTGTGCCGGGTCGTCGGCGAAGGCGGCGGACCCGGATCCCGGCCCCGAACCCGGCCCGGCGGTGGCGACCGCCCCGCGCGATCCGAACATGTCGGGGACGGGGATGTCGACCCAGCGGGCCGCGAAGCGGGCGAAGAGCGGCCCGGCCAGGATGATCACGGGGATCGCCAGCACGATGCCGAAGGCGAGCGTGGTGCCGAGGTTCGCGCCGACGGTGGAGATCGCGACGAGCGGGCCGGGGTGCGGCGGGACGAACGCGTGCATCGTCGACAGGCCGACCAGGGCGGGGACGGCGATCTTCATGATCGGCACCTCGCTCCGCTTGGCGACCAGCACGATGATCGGGATGAGCAGGACGAGGCCGACCTCGAAGAACATGGGCAGCCCGATGAGCGCGCCGATCAGGGCCATCGTCCACGGCAGCGCCGCCTTCGACGACTTCCGCACCAGGGTGTCCACGATGCGGTCCGCTGCGCCGGAGTCGACGAGCATCTTGCCGAACATCGCCCCGAGCCCGACCAGGATGCCGACGCTGGTCATGGTCGCGCCGAAGCCGTCACCGAAGCTCGTGACCGCCTTGTCCGGCGCCAGGCCCGCGCCGATGCCGACGCCGAGCGCGCCGATCGTGAGCGCGATGAACGGGTGCACCTTCAGCCAGGTGATGAGCGCGATGATCACCACGATGCCGGCGAGTGCCGCGATGATCAGCTGCGGGATCGAACCGGACGGGTCGACCGTCTCGGTGGTGCCACCTGCGGCGAGCAGGTGGTCCGGGAGAGCGTGAGGCATCAGCGCCCCTTCCTGGAGTCGCTGCTGCGCGGCTCCGTCGCCTTCGTGTCGAGGGTGGACTGGCGCGACGAACGCCGACCCTCAATAATCTGATTAATCAGACTATACGACGTCGTCCCGCGCGCCAACCGCCCGTCCCCGGAGTCTGCCGCTTCGATGGGACCGGCGTCACGACGACCGCGTGACCCGTACTGCACGGAGGAAACGATGCCCACCGCACGCGGACTGCACGCCCACGTGCTCGACACCCTGGGCCAGCGGATCGTCGACGGCGACCTGGCCACGGGTTCCGTGGTGCGACCCGAACTGGTCGCCGACGAGTTCGGGGTGTCCCGCTCGGTCGTCCGCGAGGCCCTGCGCGTCCTGCAGTCCCTCGGCCTGGTCGAGCCCCGGCAGCGGGTCGGCACGCTCGTCCGCGACATCACCGCGTGGGAGCTGCTCGCCCCCACCGTGATCCGGTGGCGCGGTACCTCACCGGCGTACTTCGTGCAGCAGCGGGAGCTCGTGGAGCTCCGGCTCGGCGTCGAACCGGTCGCGGCGTCCCTGGCCGCCGGCTCCGGTGGCGCGGACGCCGTGCTCGCCGCCGCCGAGGACATGCTCGACGCCTGCGGACGCGAGGACAGCCGCGCCTACCTGGAGGCCGACGTCCGCTTCCACCGCGCCCTGCTCACCGGGTCGGGGAACGCCGTGTTCGCGCACTTCGCCGACACGGTCGAGGCGCTCCTGCGCACCCGCACGTCGGAGTCGCGCGACCCCATCACGCGCTGGACGCGCGAGGCGGCGCTCCGGCACCATGCCGTCGGGCGCGCAGCGGTCGACGGTCACGCGGACGCCGCCGCGGCGGCGGCCACCGCGCTGCTCCGTGTGACGCGCGACGAGTTCATCACCGAGGCGCCGGCAGGCTGACGCGACCGGGCGACGGCCTGGAGGCGCGTGCCGGGGCCGCCACGGGCCTCCCGTCCGCCCCGCGGCCGCGTCTCGAGCGCGACGGACGTCCGTCAGGTCCGGCGCGTCGACCGCGTCGGCTCCGTCAGCGTCGTCGCGCGAACAGCCGCGGGCCGCGCAGGCGGAGCCGCATCGTGACCGTGCCGAGCCAGCGGTCGTACTTGAAGCCGACCTTGCCCATCCGGCCCACTTCCTCGAAGCCGAGCCGCTCGTGCAGCCGGATCGACGCCTCGGCCTGGCGGTCCGCGATGACGGCGACGACCTCGCGCACGCCGGCCGACCGGCACTCGTCGAGCAGCGCCTCCATCAGCGCGCGGCCGAGCCCCTTGCCACCGGACGCGGCGCCGAGGTAGATCGAGTCCTCGACGACGTGGTTCGAGCGGTCCCGCGGGTTCCACGCGTCGACCAGGGCGTACCCGAGGATCTGCCCGGCGGGGTTCTCCGCCACCAGGAACGGCAGGCGGCGCTTCCGGATGTCGTCGTAGCGCTTCTTCCACGCGGCGTACGTGAACGCCGCCGGGTCGAAGGTCACCGACGAGTTGCGGACGTAGTGCGTGTGGATCTCGCGCACGTGGGGCAGGTCCCCCACCTCGGCCGCACGGATGCGGTACTCGAAGGCCGTCTCGGTCGCCGCCGGGGCACGCAGGTGCCGCGGCAGGACCCGCCGTCGCTGGTATTCCTCCTCGAGCACGTGCCGAGCCTACTGAGCGGGCAGCGTCCAGTCGACGGGCGGTGCGCCCTGCGACTCGAGCAACGCGTTCACCTGTGAGAACGGGCGGCTGCCGAAGAACCCACGCGACGCGCTCAGCGGGCTCGGGTGGGCCGACGCGACGACCGGGGTGTCGCCGAGGAGCGGTCGCACCGACCCGGCCTGGGCACCCCAGAGCACGGCGACGAGCGGGGTGCCACGGGCGACCAGGGCGCGGACGGCCTGGTCGGTCACCGCCTCCCAACCCTTGCCGCGGTGGCTGCCGGCCTCGCCCGCCTGCACGGTGAGCACCCGGTTGAGCAGCAGGACGCCCTGGTCGGACCACGCCCGCAGGTCACCGTGCGGTGGGGGCGTCACGCCGAGGTCGTCGGCGAGCTCGCGGTAGATGTTCGCCAGGCTCCGCGGCACCGGACGGACGGCCGGGTCGACGGCGAAGGACAGCCCGATCGGGTGGCCCGGCGTCGGGTACGGGTCCTGCCCGACGACCAGCACCTTGACGGCGTCGAACGGGCTCGTGAACGCGCGGAGCACGTCGCCGCCGGCGGGCAGGTAGTGGCGACCGGCTGCGGTCTCGTCGCGGAGCCACTCGCCGATCCTGTGTACGTCGGGTTCGACGGGTGCGAGGGCATCGGCCCAGCCGGGGTCGACCAGGTCGGCCAGTGGCCGTGGTTCCACGTCGGCTACGCGCCCATGGTGGCGACGGCCACCGACTCCTCGCCGGCCATCACACGCCAGACGCTGCCGGTCCCGCGGACCTCGAGCGCGCCCTCGCCGACGACGAGCGTGGTGTCCTCGTCGATCGCGAGTCCGGCGGTGACGAACTCGGCCTCGGCGCTGGCGATGAGCCGCGCGAGCGTGCCGGCCTGCACCGCGTGCACGTCGATGGTCAGGTCGACCAGGCCGAGGCCCTCGCGGAGCTCGACCTCGTCCAGCCCCTCGCACGCCGCCTGGGGGCAGATCTCGACGCCGCCGATGCGCCAGCCGCCCACCAGGGCACGGTCGGCGGCGATCATCGCACCGGCCGAGTAGCCGAGGTAGGGCAGACCGTCGGAGACGAGCAGCCGGAGCTGGTCGACGAGCGGGGCGATCGCCGCCAGGTAGTCGGGGGTGACGCCGCCGCCGACCACCAGGGCGTCGACGTCGCTCAGGACGGTGGTGTCGAAGACCTGACCGGCCGCGACCTCGGTGACGAGCACCTCGGCCGTGCGCGGGCCGCCGAGGACCTCGGCGATGTCGGCCGTCGACGACGGGCTGCCGCCGTCCGGGCCCGCCACGGAGAGCAGGGCGATGCGCGGGACGCTCCGGCCGACCGCTGCCGAACGGGCGGTCGCCTCGGCGATGAACGGTGCTGCGGCGTCCGAGGCGGCGAAGAGACCGCCGCCGACCAGGTGGATGCTCACGACTCGGCCGTCACGGGGGCGAGGGCGCTCCACGGGAACGTGATCCAGCCGTCGACCCGGCGCCACACGTGGTCGGGCTCGAGGACGGTGCCGGGCTTCGAGTACAGGCAGGCGCTCCGGACGTCGGCACCGGCGTTCCGGATGATGTCGACCACCAGGCGCAGGGTGCGGCCGGAGTCCGACACGTCGTCGACGACGAGGACCCGCTTGCCGGACAGGCTCGGGGCGTCGAGGGCGGGGGCGAGCACGACCGGCTCCTCCAGCCGCTGCTCGACGTCGGTGTAGAACTCGACGTTGATCGAGCCGCACTCCTTGGTGCCGAGGGCGTACGCCACGGCGCCGGCGATGATCAGTCCGCCGCGGGCGACGGCGACGACGACCTCGGGCTCGAAGCCGCTGGACAGGACGTCCTTGGCGAGCAGGCGTGCGGCGTCACCGAACTCGAGCCAGCCGAGTACCTCGGGCCCGCTCGTCACGGTCACGGTGGACGGAGCCGCGGGCTCGGGTTCGCTGCTGATCGGCATCCGACCACGCTACCGGCAGGGAGCCCGCGCCCGCGACCCGCGGCAGCCGCCCGGGCGCTGCGCGGGTCCGGCGCGGGGGCGGTGTGGGGTCGGTCGCGAGTCCGGCGCGGGTCGGCTCAGCGGGGCGTCAGCGGGCCGCGCGCCAGCTTGTGCTGCGCCGACTGCGCCACCGGCCGGATCGTCACGAGGTCGAGGTTCACGTGTGCCGGCAGCTCCACCGCGTGCACGATCGCCTCGGCGACGTCGTCGGCCACGAGCGGCTCCGGCACGTCGTCGTACACCGCGGCGGCCTTCTGCTCGTCCCCGCGGAACCGGGTGAGCGCGAACTCGTCGGTCTTCACCATGCCCGGCGCGATCTCGACGACCCGGATCGGCTCGCCGTTCAGCTCGAGCCGGAGCGCGCCGACCAGGGCGTGCTCGGCGAACTTCGCGGCGTTGTAGCCGCCACCGTTCTCGTACGCGACGAACCCGGCGGTGCTGGTCACCGTGACGATGTCGGCGCTCCCGGACTCCCGAGCGCGGTCGCGCAGGTGCGGCAGCAGCGCGGAGACGACCCGCTTCGTGCCGATCACGTTGACCTCGAACATGGCGCGCCAGTCGTCCACGTCGGACTCCTCGACGCTCGCCGAACCGAACGCCCCACCCGCGTTGTTCACGAGCACGTCGGCGCCGCCGAGGTCCGCGACCCGCGCGGCCAGCGCCGCCACGTCGTCGGCGTCCGTGATGTCGGCGACCAGGGTGTCGGCCCCGGTCTCCGCGGCGAGCGCCTCGAGCTTCGCCGCGCGACGGGCCACGGCGAGCACGTCCCAGCCCCGCGACCGGAACAGCCGGACGGTGGCCGCCCCGATGCCCGAGCTCGCTCCGGTGACGACTGCGCGCCGTGCTGCCATGTGATCTGCCTCCTGCGTCGGTGACCGGGCGTGTGGTTGCCCGGTCCGCCCACCGTACCGAGCGGGACGCTTCCGGCACCGCACCGGGCCGTCCAGATCACGATCCGGTAACGTGACCGGCGATGACGACGGATGCCGCCCCTCCCGCCCCCTCGGCCCCGGCGACGCAGCTCGAGCCCGGTCGAGCCCCGCGCCGGATCCCGATGTGGGACACCGCGCGGTTCGTCGCGGTCACGCTCGTGGTCATCGGCCACGCGATCCAGCGGCAGACGCCGGCGAGCGAGCACGCCCTGGCGCTCTACACGTTCATCTACGCGTTCCACATGCCGGCGTTCGGTGTGATCAGCGGCTACTTCTCGTCGGCCGACACCCCGACGGCGAGGCGGATGCGCCGGACGATCACGGACATCGTCGTGCCGTACATCATCATGCAGACGATCTGGACCGTGGTGCAGGGCATCGTCGAGGGCGGCAAGGACTTCAACCCGACGAAGCCGACGTGGACCCTGTGGTTCCTGCTGGCCCTGGGCATCTTCAAGCTGATCCTGCCGTACCTGGCGCAGCTGCGGTGGCCGCTGTTCTGGGCGGTCGTGTTCAGCATCGGCGTCGGCTACTTCGACAACGTCGACTCGACGCTCTCGCTGTCCCGCGCGATCAGCCTGCTGCCGTTCTTCCTGCTCGGGTGGCAGGTCAAGCAGTGGGGCGTCTTCGACCGCTGGTACGAGGCATCCCGCCGCACGGTCGTCCGGGTGCGGATCGCCGCCGTCGTGGTGTTCGCGGCGTGGGCGGTGTCGTGCGCGGTCTGGATCCCGCAGTTCAAGGAGTTCGACCTGCACCACTGGTTCTTCTACGACGACTCCTACTCGGGGCTCGGCGAGGACGCCTGGTGGGCGGGTGCGGTGCGCTTCGGCCTGATGCTGCTCGCGACCCTGCTGACGGCGTCGTTCCTGGTGCTCATCCCCCGTCGGAACATCTGGATCACCCGGTTCGGCGCGGCGACGATGTACGTCTACCTGCTCCACACGTTCGTGCTCTACCCGATCCGGGAGTCCGGCGTCCTGGCCGGCGAGCACTCGGCCTGGCCGTTCGTGCTCCTGATGGTCGTCATCGCGTGTGCCGTCAGCCTCTTCCTGGCGCAGCCCTTCGTGCGGCGCGGGATGCGGTGGCTGCTCGAGCCGAAGGTCGACTGGCTGTTCCGTCGCGACGCGTGACATTTCCGCGCAAGCAGTCGTCTTCGCTGCGCTCAGTCGGCAGCGCGCGACGTCGCGGCAGGCCGCGACCGATCCCCCGTGGTCGCCGCCGTCAGCCCCGGGCACCATCCTGGCCGGGAGGCCCGGGGCGGGACCGGCGCGCGCGTTACGTCCCGAGGCGGGTGCGGTGGTGCGGGCCCGGCCACCTGCGTACCGTGACACCCGACGCACAGCCGCGCCGCGCCTCCAGGCCGAGCGCAGGGCGACCCGACGACCAGCCGCACCGGACAGGAGCACCAAGATGACCGAGCACGACGCCGCGCAGTGGCAGTTCGAGACCACCCAGGTCCACGCCGGCGCACAGCCGGACCCGACCACCGGGGCTCGGGCGACGCCGATCTACAAGACGACCTCGTACGTCTTCGCGAACTCGGACGAAGCGCGCGACCTGTTCGCGCTCGCCAAGCCGGGCAACATCTACTCCCGGATCATGAACCCGACGAACGACGTCGTCGAGCAGCGGATCGCCGCGCTCGAGGGCGGTTCCGGGGCCCTGCTCGTCGCGTCCGGCCAGGCGGCCGAGACCTACGCGGTGCTGAACATCGCCGGGGCGGGTGACCACATCGTGTCGTCGTCGTCGATCTACGGCGGCACGTACAACCTGTTCAAGTACACGCTGGCGAAGCTCGGCATCGAGACGACGTTCGTCGAGGACCAGGACGACCTCGAGGAGTGGCGCCGCGCGGTCCGACCGAACACGAAGCTGTTCTTCGCCGAGACCATCGGCAACCCGAAGATCAACGTCCTCGACATCACGGGCGTCAGCGACGTCGCCCACGAGTCCGGCGTCCCGCTGATCGTCGACAACACGATCGCGACGCCGTACCTGATCCGTCCGTTCGAGCACGGCGCCGACATCGTGGTGCACTCGGCCACGAAGTTCCTCGGTGGCCACGGCACGGTCATCGGCGGGATCATCGTCGACGGCGGGAAGTTCGCCTGGTCGCAGCACGCCGACCGGTTCCCGGAGTTCAACACGCCCGACCCGTCGTACCACGGTGCGGTCTTCGCCGAGGCGGTCGGCAACGAGCTCGCCTACATCGTGAAGGCCCGGGTGCAGCTGCTCCGCGACCTCGGTGCGTCGAACTCCGCGGACACGGCGTTCGCGCTGCTGCAGGGCATCGAGACCCTGTCGCTCCGCATCGAGCGGCACGTGTCGAACGCGCAGGAGATCGCGGAGTGGCTCGACCAGCACCCCGACGTCGCCACCGTCGCGTACGCCGGGCTGCCGACGTCGCCCTGGTACGCGGCCGCGAACCGGTACGCGCCGAAGGGCGTCGGTGCCGTGCTGTCGTTCGAGCTCAAGGGCGGGGTGACCGCGGGCAAGGCGTTCGTCGACAACCTGCAGCTGTTCTCGCACCTGGCCAACATCGGCGACGTCCGCTCGCTCGTCATCCACCCGGCGTCGACCACGCACTCGCAGCTGACCCCCGAGCAGCAGCTCACCACCGGGGTCACGCCCGGCCTGGTGCGCCTGTCGGTCGGCATCGAGAACATCGCCGACCTGAAGGCCGACCTCGAGGCCGGGCTCGCCGCGGCCCGGGCGATCGCGCAGGAGAGCCAGCGCGCGTAGGTCCCGCGCGGCCTGGGGCACCGACTCGGAACGACAAGGTCGACGTCGCACGACGTCGACCTTGTCGTTTGCCCGCCCGTGCAACAGTTGCCGACGCGGCGGTGCGACTTCCTCGATGTCGTACGACGTCGACGTTGTCGCACCCGCCCACGCACCAACCCGCAGACGCCCGGACCACGACGACGCGAGCGCGGCCCGGACACCCGGCCGCGCGCCGGGCGTGACGTAACACGGCGGCGGCGACCCGCGCCTCCCGGCAGACTGGACGCACGATGGACTGGCAGACGACCCCCGAGGACTCCGTGCCGTCCACCCTGGTGCCCGGCACCGAACTCGGCACCCTCGGCAAGCCGCCCGTGACCGGTGCCTGGCGTCCCGGTGACCACCCGGGTGCACGCCACTTCGAGTCGCTCGGCGAGCAGTGGGTGCGCGGCGGCCGCCTGCCGTCCGTGCGCGTGGCCTACGAGACGTGGGGCACGCTCAACGCCGCCCGCGACAACGCGGTGCTCGTCCTGCACGCCCTGACCGGGGACTCGCACGTGACCGGTGCCGCCGGCCCGGGCCACCGCACCGCCGGCTGGTGGGGCGACGTCGTCGGACCCGGCCGGGCGATCGACACCGACCGGTGGTTCGTCATCGCGCCGAACATGCTCGGCGGCTGCCAGGGCACCACCGGGCCGTCGTCGGTGTCGCCGTCGGGCGCGGAGTGGGGCTCGCGGTTCCCGTTCGTGACGGTGCGCGACCAGGTCGAGGTGCAGGCGCAGCTCGCCGACCGGCTCGGCATCGAGACCTTCGCGGCCGTCGTCGGCGGGTCGATGGGCGGCATGCACGCCCTCGAGTTCGCGGTCTCGCACCCTGCTCGTGTGCAGCGGCTGGCGGTCCTCGCGTCGACGGCGCAGACCACAGCCGACCAGATCGCGGCGAACTCGCTGCAGCGGGCGGCGATCCAGATGGACCCGGCGTTCGCGGGCGGCGACTACTACGAGGCCGACGTCGGCGAGGGCCCGCACCGCGGACTCTCGCTGGCCCGGCGGATGGCGCTGATGACCTACCGGGCGTCGGACGAGCTGAACAGCCGCTTTGCGCGGTCCTGGCAGAGCGACGTCTCCCCGCTCGGCGACGACGGCCGGTTCTCGGTGGAGAGCTACCTCGACTTCCACGGCAACAAGTTCACCCGGCGGTTCGACGCCTCGAGCTACGTGACGCTGACGTACGCGATGGACTCGCACGACGTCGGCGCCGGGCGCGGCGGGGTGTCGGCGGCACTCGGGCTCGTGACCGCGCGGACCCTGGTCGTGGGGATCTCGAGCGACCGGCTGTTCCCCGTCGAGGACCAGCACCGGATCGCCGCGGGCGTGCCGGACGCGCTCGACGGGGACTCCGCAGCGGTGATCGAGAGCGAGTTCGGACACGACGGGTTCCTCATCGAGCACGAGCAGGTCGGGGCGCACCTGCGGCGGTTGCTCGAGTCCTGAGCGGTCCCGCCAGCCACCGCGGCGCGCCGAAGACCCCCCAACGGGTGGCGCGCGTGGAATGATGGCGTGGAGCCCGGCACTGACCGACGCTCGGTTTCCCGCACCGCCCAGATCGTCACCAACCAGGACATCGATGGACTTCATCGCACAGGAACGCGACCGCTTGCTGCGGTCGGCGACCCGTGTCGTGGGCATCGTCTGCGCGCTCGTCAGCGTCGTGGGCATCCTCTCCGCGGCCGCCGTGCCCACGCCGCCCCTCATCGGCGCACTCCTCTGCATCGCCGCGATGATCACCGCCCTCGTGTGCTTCGCTCGCGGCGGCGAAGTGTGGTGGACCGCCGCCATCGTCGTCGCCGGGCTCGCCACGATGGTGCTGCTCTTCACCGGAGTCCCCGACTCGGCGCGGCCCCTCGTCGCCAGCGCCGTCATGCCCCTGGCCGCCGGCGGGCTCTCGGCACCGCTGATGGCCCAGCGCGGGCACCCGGTCGGTCTCGGCATCACCATCGCCGGGGGCGGCGCCGTGGTGGTGCTCATGGTCTGGGGATCGGGCTCGCTCCTGTCGACCCCGGTCAGCGGGGCACTGCTCGGGTGGATCCTGATGGCCGTCGTGGCGATCTGGATCTCGCGCAGCATCCCCCGCGTCGCCCGCCGCATCTACAGCATCGGCACCGCCCACCGCGCCGAACGGCAGGCCAGCGAGACCGAGGCCCAGCGCCGCCAGGGTGCCCGCCTGCTGCACGACACCGTGCTCGCGACCCTGACGCTGCTGGCGCACTCCGGCGTCGGCGTCTCCGAGCAGGCGATGCGCGAGCAGGCCGCCGAGGACGCCCGACTGCTGCGGCACCTGCGCCTCGGTGCGACCCCCCAGCCCTCGCAGTCCGGTGACTACTCGCTCACCCGCGAAGAGGAATCGCCCCTCGGGCAGACCCTCGAGTCGGTCAAGCAGCGCTTCGGCCGGATGGGGCTCGAGGTCAGCTGGCACGGCACCGGGCAGGTCCTGCTGCCGTCGAACGTGCTCGACGCGTTCCTCCTCGCGCTCGGCGAGTGCCTCGAGAACGTCCGTCGGCACGCCGGCGTCGGCGAGGCGCACGTCACGATCGTCCACGACAACGAGGTCGTCCGTGCGATGGTCACCGACTCCGGCGTCGGCTTCGACCTCACCACCGTCAGCGCCGAGCGACTCGGCTTCAAGGAGAGCGTCGTGAACCGCCTGCGCGAGGTCGGCGGCGACGCGAAGCTCTTCTCCGCGCCGGGCTCCGGCACCACCGTCGTCCTGGAGGCACCGCGATGACCCGGGTCCCCGAGGACACCATCGGCCGCAGCCTGCCCGGCGAGACCGCTCCACCAGCACCCCGCACCCGCCGCGAGGCGCGCGAGCGGTACCGGACGAGCGAGCGCCGGCAGGCCAGAGGGCTCCCGTCGACGTCCACCGGTGCCCGGTCCCTGCGCCAGGCCGCCAAGCCCGGCGCCTCGCTCGGTGCCGGCTACCTCGGCCTCGGCGCCGCGGTCCTCACCGCGATCGAGGCCGTCGCCGGCATCGCGTTCTTCCTGGTGCGCTGGAACGAGTACTCCGACCCGTGGTTGCCCGCGGTCGCCTGGGGGCTCTACGTCGTCGCCGCCGTCGGGGTCGGACTCAGCGTCCTCACCTACGGCGAACGGCTGACGGGTCCGGCCTTCGCGTTGATCTGCGTCGTGCTGGCCTGCGTGGTCACGCTCGACTTCATCGGCATCTGGCCCGAGCACGACATCGCGCACACCGCGACCGCGTCGATGGCCGCCGGGTTCGCCCTGCTGCCGATCGCCACGCTCCGACCCGCCCGCGAGGTCGCCGTCGCCATCGGTGCGCTCGGCATCGCGTTCATCGTGATGGCCGTCGCGTCGACGCCGATCACGCACGACACCATGCCCGGCATCGTGTCCCTGCTGTCGCTCGTCGTCGTGCCGCCGGCGCTCGCGCTGTACGTCGTGCAGCGGTTCCGCCAGCTCGTGCAGCGCGAACTCGACCGGGTGCTCGTGCAGAGCAACGTGCAGGCGCCGCAGTTCGCCGTCGGCATGCTCGCCTCGGACGAGCTCGCCCGGCTCGACCTGGCCGCCGAGAAGCTGCTCGACGCCGTCGCCAACGGCACCGACCCGCTGCCGCTGTCCGACGCCTCGAGTTCCGTCGCCGCATCGCTCGCCACCGAGCTCCGCCTGCACCTGATCGAGGGTCGCCGCGAGACCTGGCTCTACCACGCCATCACCGAGTCCGACCACCTCGGTCGCTCGGTGAGCGTCGCCGACCCGACCGCCCTGGCGGGGCACCTCTCCCCCACCCAGCGCGACGGGCTGCTGCAGGCGATCTGGCAGATGGTCGGCGACGGCCGCACCGCGCAGCCCGGCATGCCCGTCGTCTCCGTCACCCTCGGTCCGATCGGCTCCGACGGTCACCCGGTCAGCGACGACACGATGGACGTCCCCGTCGTCATCGAGTCCCGCGGGGTGCCCCGTCGCAGCCTCGGCCCGACGGCCTGGAGCGCGCTGCAGCGCATCGGCCCGTACACCGAGACCGTCCGCGACGGCGCGCTGCACATCGTCGCGCACTGCGTCGTGAACCGACATCCGTCGATGTAGCTGCCGGACACCCGCACGCCTGACCGACTTCCGGCCCGCATCCTCCTAGGATCGGCCGAGCAATCCGCACCGAGAAAGGACGCCAGTATGGCGACTCCAGAGGAACCGATCCGACTCGCACTGGTCGACGACCACAGGATGCTCCTCGGCGCGCTCACGGAGTGGATCCGGAACGCGGCCGACGACATCACCCTGGTCGCCGCCGTCACGACCTGGCCCGAGCTCCTGACGAGCCCGGCGTTCCCGGTCGACGTGGTGCTGCTGGACCTGGACCTCAAGGACTCCATCCCGGTGTCGCTGAAGATCTCGACGCTCAAGACCGCGGGCGTCAAGACCGTCGTGATGAGCACGTACTCGGAGCCGAACGTCGTGCGCGAGGCCCTCGGCGCCGGTGCCCTCGGGTACCTCGTCAAGAGCGAGGACGCCGACATGATCGTCGAGGCGATCCGCTCCGCCCAGCGCGGCGAGCAGTACGTCTCGGCCGAGCTCGACCTCGCCATCAACAGCGGTGACGTTGGCGGTGTCCCGAAGCTCAGCGCCCAGGAGCGTCGCGTGATGGCCCTGTACGGCGGTGGCGAGCCCGTCAAGAGCGTCGCCTACCAGCTCGGCATCTCCGAGGAGACCGCGAAGAGCTACCTCAAGCGCATCCGCGAGAAGTACCGCGTCGCCGGCTTCGACGTGGGCACGAAGGTCGCGCTGCGGAAGCGTGCGATCACCGACGGCATCATCGTGCAGGACGGCAGCCCCCTGGGCCTGTAGCGCGCGTGCGTTGCGCTTCGAGTGAGCAGAAGACGTCGGGTCCCGTCACGGAACCCGACGTTTTCTGCTCACTCGGGGCGGTCTTCCGCGCCACGTGACGGACGGGAGGCCCGTGGCGGCGTCGCCACGGGCCTCCCGTCCGGTGGGTGCATGCGCGCGCACCCCGCGTGTCAGGCCGTCGGGACCGGTGCGGTGATCGGACCGGTGGACGGCGACGAGGAGCGGACCGCGGCGCGACGGGTGCTCCGCCGCTCGACCGCGTAGCTGACCATCGTCACCAGGACGCCGAGCAGCGCGAGGCCGATGCCGAGCCAGCCCGGCGCGAGGAACCCGAAGCCGGCCGCGATGACCGCGCCGCCCAGGGCGGCACCGATCGAGTTGCCGATGTTGAACGCCGAGTGGTTCAGCGCCGCCGCGATCGTGCGGGCATCCCCCGCGACGTCCATCAGGCGCGACTGCACCGCCGGCGGGATCGCCGACGAGGTCGCCCCGAGCAGGAACGCGCCGAGCAGCATGCCCCAGAGCCACTGCGCGGTCAGGACGGTGATGAGCAGGGCTCCGATGAGCGAGAACATGCCGACGTAGATCGTGCGCTTCACGCTGTGGTCGGCCAGGTGTCCGCCGAGCACCCCGCCGACGACCATGCCGATGCCCACGACGACGAGCACGATCGGCACGAACGACTCGGGCATGCCGGTGACGTTCTGCACGAGCGGGGAGATGTACGAGTACACCGCGAAGAACCCGCCGAACCCGACGGCACCGAGGCCCATGACGATCCACACCTGCGGCACGCGGAACGCCCGGAGCTCGCGGCCGATCGTGGCGTGCTCGTCGCGGGCGCTCTTCGGCACGAAGGCCGCGACGGCCAGGAACGTCAGGGCGAACAGCGCGGCGACGACGCCGTAGGCGACCCGCCACCCGGCCACCTGTCCGACCCACGTGATCGCCGGAACCCCGACGACGTTCGCGACCGACAGGCCGAGCAGCACCATCGCGATGCCCTTGCCGCGCTTGCCCGGGCCCATCATGTCGCCGGCGACGATCGACGCGATGCCGAAGTAGGCGCCGTGCGGCAGACCCGCGACGAAGCGGGCGACGAGCACCAGACCGAACGAGGGCAGCAGCGCGCTCGCGATCGTCGCGACGACGAACCCGACGAGCAGCACGAGGATCAGGCCCTTGCGCGGGAACCGGGCGGACATCGCCGCGATGGTCGGCGCACCGACCACCACCCCGAGGGCGTAGGCGCTGACGAGCCAGCCGGCGTGGGCGATCCCCGCGTCGGGGTCGATGCCGTACTGCTCGGGGAGCAGGGCCTGCGCGATGTTCGGCAGCAGCCCCATCGCGACGAACTCGGTCGAGCCGATGGCGAACCCGCCGAGGGCGAGCGAGATGAGCGCGAGGGTGCGACGCGCAGGCGTGAGCTGTGACATGGGGCCTGTTCTCGTGCGGGCGGAGCGGGACGACGGTGCAGCACCCCACCGGACGGGGCGGCCGTGATGTCCTGGTCCGTCGAGTGTAGACCGCTCCAACGGACCAACGAAAGCCCGCGGGAGCTCAGGCCGCCTGGCGCTCCGGGGTGCGGGTCCGTGCCGGGGCCTGCTCGGGCAGCTCGTCGCGGTGCACCCATCCGGTGCCGCACTCCGCGCAGCTCGCCCAGGCGTTCTCGCCCTGTTCGTCCGTGTCGATGACGACCGTTCGCAGGTCGCAGTCGGGGCACCAGCCGTCGTGCATCATCACGCGCTCCTCATCGTCGTCTCGGGGCCACCGGAAGTGGCTCGATGCAGACCATGAGACACCCGACCACCGACATCCGAGGGACCGCTCCGGCGTGTCGGTCGACGCTGCGGTGCAGGATGACGACGTGCCCACCGTCACGACCGTCCTGGCCTCCTGCGCCGCCGGCGCGCCCGCGAACTGCGAGGACGTCACCGACCCGATCGGGATCGTCATCGTCGTGGTGTTCGCGGTCGCCGGCCTCGTCCTACTGACGGTCGCCGCGGTCCTCGGCACCGACCCCCGTCGCCGCAGGCGTCCGCGTCGGCGCCGCTGACCACTAGTCGCCGAGCGCGGCCTCGAGCCGTTCGAGCTTGCCGTCGATCTCGCCGGTGTGGCCGGGGCGGATGTCGGCCTTGAGTACGAGCGACACCCGCGTGCCGTACGCACCGACGGCCTCGGTGGCGCGCTTGACGACGTCCATGACGTCGTCCCACTCCCCCTCGATCTCGGTGAACATCGACGAGGTGCGGTTCGGCAGCCCGCTCTCGCGCACCACGCGCACGGCGGCCGCGACGGCGTCGTGAACGGACCCGTCGGACGTTGCAGCGGGACCACCGGACGGAGCGACGGAGAAGGCGACGATCATGCGTCCATCCTGCCCGGCTCGGGCTGGTCGCGCACGGACGACGACGAGCGCGCCGACACCCGTCCGGACCCCGCAGCCCGCCCCATCCGCACCAGCACGACGACGCTCCACACCAGGATCGCCACCTCGAGCACGTTCCGGACCGTGAGCACCACGAGGATCCACGGCTGCACCCCGAGCAACTGGTCGTAGTAGCCCGGGTAGATCACCTGCGTGAGCAGGGCCATCGGCAGCGCGAGCACCGCGATCGGCACGAACCGGCGCGCACTCGGGGCACCCGCCGCGAGGCCCCAGACGATCGGCACCGCGAACCAGCCGATGTACTGCGGCGACCCCACCTTGTTCGTCGCGATGAGCGCCGCGACGAACAGCAGCGCCAGGACCGGCGCGAGCTCGGCCCGACGGGCACCGCGGCGCGCGGTCCAGAGCGCGAGCACGACCCCGGCCACCACGACGACGGCCATCAGCGGCGTCGACACCGCGGCGGCGGCGGACGTGCCGGCACCGGACACCTCGAAGGTCAGGATCTCCTGGTCGTAGAACACCGCCGCTCCGGGGACGCCGAAGGCTGCGGCCCACATGAAGGGCGTCGCGAGCGGTGACTCGATCTGCAGCCCACGGCCGGTCTGCTCACCGACGAAGGACAGCAGGTACGGCGCACCGCCCCACAGCACGTCGACGAGCACGATCAGGGCGCTCAGCACCAGGGCCCCGGCAAGCACACCCCGGCGGTGTCCGCGGCGCAGGAGCAGCAGCACCGCGACGAGCGCCGCGGGCCACACCTTCGTCCAGGCACCGGCGGTGAACAGCGCGGAGGCAACGGCCGGCCTCGAGGCGACGAACGCGACGCCCACCAGCGCGAACACCGTCGCGACGGTGTCGATCCGACCGAGCGCGATCGGGCCGAGCGCGAGCAGGAACAGCAGCCACCACCAGACGACCCGCACGCCGTGCACGCCGAAGCGGTCCGACGACCCGACGCGGACCCGGAAGCGCCACAGGAACGCGCACGCCGCGGCATCGAGCAGCACCATCAGCAGCAGCCAGCCGGTGCCGATCGACGCGACGCCCCCGAGGGCCGCTGCCGCCATCGGCACGATCGCCAGGATCGGGTACACCCAGGCGCCGTCGATGCCGACCCAGAAGTCCGCGGTCCGCCCGGTCTCGATCCAGCGGCTGTAGGTGATGGTCACGTCACCGAGCGGCAGGTTCGCCGACACGAGGGTCAGCCACCACAGGAACCCGTGCACGGCGACGAACGCCAGGACGAAGCCGGCGAGTTCGAGCCACCGGGTCGAGGTCCTCTGCACCGGACGAGCGTAGCGGCCGGACCGGGTCCGATCGCTGCCACGGACTCAGGGTCTCCCGAGCATGACGTGTCACCGTTCTGCTCGTGACCTCCGACACCCCGCGCAAGCGCCGCAAGGCCGTCATCTGGATCTCCGTCATCGCCGCCGTCGTCGTCCTCGGCGTCGTGGGCGCGGTGGTCTTCACGAACGTCTACACGAGCAACGAGAACGCGAAGGCCTCGGCCGCGCCGTCCGTCGCCGCCACCCGCGAAGCCTCCACCCTCGACGACACGGACCTGTCCGGCGAGTGGACGGTCGGCGGCGACTCCGAGGCCGGGTACCGCGTCCACGAGGTCCTGAACGGCTCCGACGTCACCGTCACCGGCCGCACCGACAGCGTCGCCGGCACCGCGACCGTCGACGGCACGAGCATCACCGCCGCGAAGATCACGGTGCAGGTCGCCGACGTCACCACCGACTCCGACCAGCGCGACGCCTACTTCCGCGACTCCGCGATGGACGCGGCGGCCTTCCCCGAGGCCACCTTCGAACTCACCGGACCGATCGCCGACGCGGTCCCGAGCGGTTCCGACACGACGACCGTGACGGCTCCGGGGAAGCTCACCCTGCACGGCGTCACGAAGGACGTCACCGCAAAGCTGCAGGTCGGCCTGAACGGCGACGGCGTCGACATCTCCGGTTCGGTCCCGATCACCTTCTCGGACTACGGCGTGCAGGCCCCGAGCCTGGGGTTCGTCAAGGTCGACGACGCGGGTTCCGTCGAGTTCCTGGTGCACGCGACCCCCGCGAGCTGACGTCCGCGACGCGCGTCACGCCCGTGACGTGCCCGCCGACGGACGGGAGGCGCGGTGCCAGCTGGCACCGCGCCTCCCGTCCGTCCGTCGTCGCGTCCTGGAGCCGCACCCGCTGGCTGATGCGTGCGCATGTTGCGACCTTGCACCTGTCGAACCCGTGGTGTCCCGTCGGAACATGCGCACGAATCCATTGCGTGCGCATCCTTCGACAGAACACGCGTCGATCCCCTCGTGGATCGTCGGAAGGTGCACGCGCACCGGCCGCTAGCCGCGCGCGTCCCCGTCCACGACCAGGTCCCGCACGACCCCCGGCAGCTCGGCGATGAGCGTCGTCATCGGGAACGGTCCGCCGCCGGACGCCCGCCGCGCCGCGAGCCCGTGCACCACCGCGGCCGACGCGGCCAGGTGCGCGAGGTCCGACGGCGTGAGCGACGAACCGGCCGCCTCGACGGAGCCCTGCCGCGCGGCGACGAGCGCCCCGAGGACCCCGCCCAGCACGTCCCCGGCACCGGCCGCGGCGAGCCACGGCGTCGCCGAGGACGCCACGAGCCGCACCGACCCGTCCGGGGTGACCACGTGGGTCCGCTCCCCCTTGAGCAGCACGACGCTGCCGGTCTGCTCCGCCGCACGGAGCGCCGCGGCGGCCGGGTCCTGCTCGATCTCGGCGCGGTCGGCCCCCAGGAACGAAGCGAGCTCACCGGCGTGCGGGGTGAGCACGGCGAGCGGCCCGAGGTCGACGAGCGGGATCGCCCCGGCGTCGACGACGACCGGGACGCCGTCGTCGGACGCGTGCGAGAAGCCCGACGCGGTCGTCTCGTCCAGGTCGCCGAGCGACGGCGCCGAGATGCCGGAGCCGACGAGCCAGGCCTGCACGCGGCCGACGCCGGACACGACCTCGGGGCGGCGGGTGAGCACGTGGGCGGTGGCGCGTGACGGTCCGACGTACCGGACCATGCCGACGCCGGTGTGCACGGCGGCGTCGACCCCGAGCACCGCGGCGCCGGGGTACTGGTCGGACCCGGTCGCGATGCCGAGCACCCCGCGGCGGTACTTGGTGGACTCCCCCGTCGGCGCGGTGACCCACGCGGCGGCATCGGACGGTCGGACGGGCACGAAGTCGTTCACCGGCCCCACGTTACGGTGGAGCACATGAGCCTGTTCCTGCCTGGTCGCGTGGTGGTCTTCGACTACGGCGAGGTGATCAGCCGGACGCCACACGCCTCGCGGGACGCCCTCGTGGCCGCCACCGGGGTCCCGGCCGACGAGCTGTTCCCGGTGTACCAGGAGCTCCGGCACGACCTGGACCGCGGCGACCTGTCCGTCGTGGCGTACTGGCGTGCCATCGCGGAACGGACCGGGCGGACCTGGAGCATCTCCGAGATCCACCGGTTCTGGGCGATCGACTTCACCGGGTGGTTCGAGGTCGAGCCGGAGACCCTCGAGATCGTCGAGGAGCTGCACGACGCCGGCACCCGTGTCGCCCTGCTCTCGAACGCGGGCTTCGACTTCGGCGACCCGTACCGCCGCTCCCCGATGGGCTCGCTGTTCGAGACCGTCGTGGTGAGCGCCGAGGAGCACGTCCTGAAGCCCGCGGCATCCATCTACCGCGACACCTGTGCGCGCTTGGGAATCGACCCGGGTCAGATGGTGTTCGTGGACAACAGGGCCGAGAACGCCACCGGTGCGGAAGCGATCGGGGCGGTCGGCCACCACTACACGTCGCCGGCGTCGCTGCGGTCGTTCCTGACGGAACTGGCCGAGGCGCCGGCACCCGTCCTCTGAGGAGCCCGCGTGACGCACGCCCTGTTCGACCCGATCACCGTCCGTGACCTGACCGTCCGCAACCGCATCTGGGTCTCCCCGATGTGCCAGTACTCGGTGGACCAGCAGGACGGCGTCCCGACGCCGTGGCACCTCGTGCACCTGGGCGGGTTCGCCAAGGGCGGCGCCGGCGCGGTCGTCGTCGAGGCGACGGGCGTCGTGCCCGAGGGACGGATCACCCCGCAGGACCTCGGGCTGTGGAACGACCAGCAGCGCGACGCGTTCAAGCCGATCGTCGACTTCCTGCACGAGCAGGGGGCCGCGGCGGGCATCCAGCTCGCGCACGCCGGGCGCAAGGCGTCGACCTACCGCCCCTGGGACACCACGCACGGCACCGTCCCCGCCGACCAGGGCGGTTGGACCACGGTCGCGCCGTCGGCCGTGGCCTTCGACGGCTACGATGTCCCGCGCGAGCTCGCGGTCGAGGACATCCGGGTCGTCGCCCTCGCCTTCGCGCAGTCCGCCCGCCGCGCGGTCGAGGCCGGGTTCGACCTGGTCGAGATCCACGCGGCCCACGGCTACCTGCTGCACCAGTTCCTCTCGCCGCTGAGCAACCAGCGCACCGACCAGTACGGCGGCTCGCTCGAGAACCGTGCCCGCGCGCTGCTGGAGGTCGTCGATGCCGTGCGCGCCGAGGTCGGCGAGGGCTTCCCGATCGTCGTCCGGTTCTCGGCCACCGACTGGGTGGACGGCGGGCTCACGCTCGACGAGACCACCGTCGTCGCCCGCTGGGCCGCCGAGCACGGTGCCGACCTGGCCGACGTGTCCACCGGCGGCAACGTCGCGAGCGCGCCGATCCCGGTCGGCCCCGGCTACCAGGTGCCGCACGCCGCGGCGATCAAGCGCGACGCCGGCATCCCGACGATCGCCGTGGGCATGATCTCCGAGGCGTTCCAGGCCGAGCAGATCGTCGCGACCGGCCTGGCCGACGTCGTGATGATCGGTCGTGAGATGCTCCGCGACCCGTCGTTCGCGCTCCGTGCCGCCGTCGAACTCCGCGTGCCGGTCGACTACGAGCCGCAGCAGTACCACCGCGCGCGGATCACGGCCTAGGCGCGATCGGTTCTGTACGGATTCACGGTTCAGCGACCGCGCAGGCAGTACGATTGGCAGCACTGTGGACGATCCCCCGAATAGTTCTTCGCCTCACTCATCCGCCGCTCACTCGGTGAGCTGCACGTCATCCCTGTGCGCGAACGGGGGTGAATCATGAGTCCGATCGACATCGTCATGCTGATCGGCGGCATCCTGCTGACCCTCGGCACGGGTGTCTTCGTCGCGTCCGAGTTCGCGCTGGTCAACCTCGACCGCGCCGACGTCGAAGCGCGGCGCGACCGCGGTGAAGCCGGCCTCGCACCGGTCATCGGCGCGCTGAAGGTCACCTCGACGCATCTGTCCAGCGCACAGCTCGGCATCACGCTGACCACGCTGCTGACCGGCTACCTGCTCGAACCCTCGATCGCGAAGCTGCTCGAGGCGCCGTTCCTGGCGATGAACCTGCCTGAGGGCATCGTCGAGACCGTCGGCTCGATCGTGGCGCTCGTCATCGCGACCCTGCTGTCGATGATCCTCGGCGAACTGGTGCCGAAGAACTTCGCGCTCGCGCTGCCCCTGCAGACCGCCAGGCTCGTGGTCCCGCTGCAGATCGCGTTCACGACGGTCTTCAAGCCCGCCGTCGCGCTGCTGAACGGCACCGCGAACGCCGTGCTCCGGTCGCTGGGCATCGAGCCGCAGGAGGAACTCTCCGGTGCCCGCAGCGCCGAGGAACTCACCTCGCTGCTGCGCCGCTCGGCGTCCGAGGGCTCGCTCGAACAGGACACCGCGACGCTCCTCGAGCGCACCATCTCGTTCTCCGAGCTGAGCGCCAGCGACGTGATGACCCCGCGCCCGCGGCTCTCCACCATCCGCGTGTCCGAGTCCGCCGAGGACGTCATCGCCCTCGCCCGCAAGACCGGCTTCAGCCGCTTCCCCGTCATCGAGGAGGACGCGGACGACGTCGTCGGCATCGTGCACGTCAAGCAGGCCGTCGCCGTGCCGCGCGAGAAGCGTCCGGAGGTCCCCGTCGGGGCACTCATGACCGACGCCGAACGCGTGCCGGAGACCATGCCCGGCGACACCCTGCTCGCCGAGGTCCGCGGTCGCGGCTACCAGATGGTCATCGTCGTCGACGAGTACGGCGGAACCGCCGGGGTCGTCACGCTCGAGGACCTGATCGAGGAGATCGTCGGCGAGGTCTCCGACGAGCACGACCGCGCCCGCATCGATGTGGTGCGCTCCCGTGACTGGCTGACCTTCCCCGGTCTGCTGCGTCCCGACGAGCTCGAGGACCGCGCCGGCGTGAAGGTGCCCGAGGAGGGCCCGTACGAGACAGTCGGCGGGTTCGTCATGTCGACGCTGGGCCGCCTGCCCGTCGTCGGCGACGAGGTGCCCCTGGACGGCGGGGTGTTCCGGGTCGAGCGGCTGGACGGCCGTCGGATCGACCGCATCCGCTGGACCCCGACGCGCCCGTCGACCGACACGGCGGCGACCGCGATCATCATCCCGTCCACCAAGAGCACCCCGACCACCACGAAGGCCTCGGCCACCACGACGAAGGGCAGCACCCGATGAGCTCCGACTGGTGGGGGATCTTCTGGCTCGTCGTCCTGTTGATGGGCAACGCGTACTTCGTCGCGGCGGAGTTCGCCGTCATCTCAGCACGCCGCTCGCAGATCGAGCCCCGCGCCGAAGAGGGCTCGAAGGCCGCGCAGATGACGCTGTGGGCGATGGAGCACGCCACCCGCATGCTCGCGACGACCCAGCTCGGCATCACGGTCTGCTCGCTGCTCATCCTGAACGTGTCCGAACCGGCGATCCACCACCTGCTCGAGGTCCCGCTGCACCTGACCGGCTGGAGCGCCGAGGTGATCGGCACCGTGGCCTTCGTGTTCACGCTGCTGCTCGTGTCGTTCCTGCACGTGGTGTTCGGCGAGATGGTGCCGAAGAACATCTCGTTCTCGATGCCGGACCGCGCCGCACTGCTGCTCGTCCCGACGCTCTGGTACATCGGTCACGGCCTGCACTGGGTCATCGTCGGCCTGAACGAGGTCGCGAACGCCGTGCTGCGGCTGTTCCGCGTCGAGCCCAAGGACGAAGCGGTGAGCGCCTTCACGGTGGAAGAGGTGCAGACCATCGTGGAGCAGTCCCGCCGCGAGGGCACCCTGACCGACGACGGCAAGCTCGCCCTGGCGTTCGAGTTCACCGAGAAGAAGGTCCGTGACGTCGCCGTGCCGATGGCCGAGCTCGTCACGCTGCCCGACGACGCCACCCCGGCCGACGTCGAGCACGCCGTGGCGCAGCGCGGGTTCTCCCGCTACGTGCTCGTCGGCGAGGACGGCTCCCCCACCGGCTACGTGCACGTGAAGGACGTCATCGACCTGCGTCCGGACGAGTTCGACGACCCGGTGCCGCCGAAGCGCATCCGTCAGCTCATCTCGCTCTACACCGAGATGGACCTCGAGGACGCGCTCGCGACCATGCGGGCCGCCGGGCGCCACGTGGCCCGCGCCTTCGACGCGGACGGCCGCACGATCGGCGTGCTGTTCCTCGAGGACATCCTCGAAGAACTGGTGGGCGAGGTCGAGGACGCGACCCGACGCCGGTAGACGCAGCGGAAGGACGGACTGGAGGCGCGGTGCCAGCTGGCACCGCGCCTCCAGTCCGTCCGTGGTCGCGACCAGGGCGACGCGCGCCCCGTCCGCGCTACCAGCTGACGGGCAGGGGCTTGCCCTCCTCGTACCCGGCGGCGGACTGGATGCCGACCAGCGCCCGCTCGGAGAACTCGGCGAGGGACGATGCGCCCGCGTAGGTCGCGGAGCTGCGCACGCCGGTGGTGATCATGTCGAGCAGGTCCTCGACGCTCGGGCGCTCCGGGTCGAGGTAGATCGTCGACGACGAGATCCCCTCGGCGAAGAGCGCCTTGCGTGCCCGCTCGTACGGGTCGAGCCGCTCGAAGCGCTCGCGGACGGCCTTCGCCGAGGCCATGCCCCAGCTCTCCTTGTACGCCTTGCCGGCGGCGTCGCGACGCAGGACGCCCGGGGCCTCGAGCGTGCCGGCGAACCACGAGCCGATCATGACGGCGGACGCCCCGGCTGCCAGCGCGAGGGCGACGTCGCGCGGGTAGCGCACCCCGCCGTCCGCCCAGACGTGCGCACCGAGCGAGCGGGCCGCCGCGGCGGTCTCGAGCACGGCGGAGAACTGCGGACGACCGACGGCCGTCATCATGCGGGTGGTGCACATGGCGCCCGGTCCGACGCCGACCTTGATGATGTCCGCTCCGGCCCCGACCAGGTGCGCGACGGCGTCGGCGGTGACGACGTTGCCGGCGACGAGCGGGATGCCGAGCTGCAGCGACGCGACCGTGCGGAGTGCGCGGAGCATGCTGTCCTGGTGGCCGTGCGCGGTGTCGAGGACCAGGACGTCCACGCCCGCGGCGGCCAGCGCCTTGGCCTTTGCGGCGACGTCGCCGTTGATGCCGAGCGCGGCGGCGACCCGGAGCCGGCCGGAACCGTCCACGGCGGGCGTGTAGATGTCGGAGCGGATCGCGCTCGTCTGGCTCGTGGTCCCGACGACCCGGCCGTGCCGCATGACCGGCGCGAAGTCGACCTCGGCGGCCGAGAGCACGTCGTACACGTGGCGGGGTGTGCCGGCGTCCTCGGCGTCGATCGCGGTCGAGGCGCCGTGCAGCAGGTCACCGAGCACGGCGTCGGGGCCGGCGGTGCCGAGGCGGGTCGCGGGCACGCAGCCGAGGTACTCGCCGTCGGCATCGCGGACGACCACACCACGGCCGCCCACCGGCAGGAGCTGTTCGAGGGCCTCGGCGACGGTGGTCTGCGCGCCCATGTCGTAGGCGGTGTCGAAGTCGACCGGCTGGTCCTTCACCCAGCGGATCGCGGCGTCGAGGTCCTGCAGGTGCATGTCCTGCGGCAGCACGCCCAGACCACCGCGGCGGGCCAGGGTGGCGGCGAGCCGGGGGCCGGTGACGGAGTTCATGTTGGCGCTGACGATCGGGATCGTGGCACCGCTGCCGTCGTTCGCCGCGAGGTCGACGTCGAAGCGGCTCGTCACGCCGGAACGGCTCGGGACGAGGAAGACGTCGGAGTAGGTCAGGTCGTGCGTCGGCCGCGTCTCGTAGAACCTCATGCGCTCCACTGTACGGCTCCCGTCACGGCCCCGACCGGGTGCTCCGGGGGCTGCCGACTCGCGCCGCGGCTGACACGGAACGGACATGTCGGAGCGGCTAGGCTTGGCACCTGTGCGGCGCAGGGTTGCTCCGCACGACACACACGAGCATCTATCGACGGAGAGTGGGCGATCGGCTGTGTCGAGCCATCTGACCGGAACGGACGAGACCGCGGGCGAATTCGGGGCGAACGAGTGGCTCGTCGACGAGCTCTACGAGCAGTTCGTCGCGGACAAGGAGTCGGTCGACAAGTCCTGGTGGCCGGTCCTCGAGAGCTACCACCGCACGCAGGTCGGTGACGCTCCGGCTCCGGCGGGCTCCCCCGCGCAGCAGGCGCCGGCCCAGCAGGCGCCGGCGCAGCAGCAGTCGTCGACGCAGCAGCCGGCCACCGGGGACACCCCGGGCGAGGCGAAGTCGGGCCCGATCCAGGCGAAGACCACCTCGCGTCAGCCGGCACCGCAGCCGATCCCGGCCGAGGCGAACGACGCCGCCGACGACCACGAGGAGACCCACGAGGACGTGGCGACCCCGCTCCGGGGCATGGCCAAGACGCTGGCGTCGAACATGGACGCCTCGCTGACCGTCCCGACCGCCACGAGCGTCCGGACGATCCCGGCGAAGCTGATGATCGACAACCGGATCGTCATCAACAACCACCTGCGACGCGCCCGCGGCGGCAAGATCTCCTTCACGCACCTGATCGGGTGGGCGATGGTGCAGGCGCTCAAGGACTTCCCGAGCCAGAACGTCTACTACGAGGAGCGCGACGGCAAGCCGTTCGTCGTCGCCCCGGCGCACGTGAACCTCGGCATCGCGATCGACGTCCCGAAGAAGGACGGCACCCGCTCGCTCCTGGTGCCGAGCATCAAGCGCGCGGAGACCCTGACGTTCGGGCAGTTCCTCTCCGCCTACGAAGACCTCGTCAAGCGTGCCCGCGACAACAAGCTCACCCCGGCGGACTTCCAGGGCACGACGATCTCGCTCACCAACCCGGGCGGCATCGGCACCGTGCACTCGGTCCCGCGTCTGACGAAGGGGCAGGGCTCGATCATCGGCGCCGGCGCCCTCGAGTACCCGGCGCAGTTCCAGGGTTCGGCGTCGAAGACCCTGGTCGAGCTCGGCATCGGCAAGACCATCACCCTGACGAGCACCTACGACCACCGCGTGATCCAGGGCGCCGGTTCGGGTGAGTACCTCAAGCACGTGCACGAGCGCCTGATCGGCGAGCACGGCTTCTACGACGGCATCTTCGCTGCGCTCCGGATCCCCTACAAGCCGATCCAGTGGGCGAACGACATCAACGTCGACCTGGCGCACCGGGTGAACAAGACCGCCCGCGTGCAGGAGCTCATCAACAGCTTCCGCGTCCGTGGGCACCTGATGGCCGACATCGACCCGCTCGAGTACCGCCAGCGCACGCACCCCGACCTCGAGATCGAGAGCCACGGGCTGACCTTCTGGGACCTCGACCGCGAGTTCGTCACCGGCGGCCTCGCCGGCACCACCTCGGCACCGCTGCGCGACGTCCTCGGGATCCTGCGCGACGCCTACTGCCGCACGGTCGGCATCGAGTACATGCACATCCAGGACCCGGAACAGCGTCGCTGGGTGCAGGAGCGCATCGAGGTGCCGTACTCGAAGCCCTCGAAGGACGAGCAGCTCCGCGTCCTCGGCAAGCTCAACGAGGCCGAGGCGTTCGAGACCTTCCTGCAGACCAAGTACGTCGGCCAGAAGCGCTTCTCGCTCGAGGGCGGCGAGTCCACCATCGCTTTCCTCGACACCCTGATCCAGCACGCCGCCGGAGCCGGACTGGCCGAGGTCGCGATCGGCATGGCCCACCGCGGCCGCCTGAACGTGCTGACGAACATCGCCGGCAAGACCTACGGGCAGATCTTCCGTGAGTTCGAGGGGTCCTCGCTGCCGGGCACGGTGTCCGGTCAGGGCTCCGGCGACGTGAAGTACCACGTCGGCACCGAGGGCGTGTTCCGCACGTCCGACGGCTCGAGCATCCCGGTGACGATCGCCGCGAACCCGTCCCACCTCGAAGCCGTCGACGGCGTGCTCGAGGGCATCGTCCGCGCCAAGCAGGACCGCGAGGCACCCGGTAGCTTCGGCGTGCTCCCCGTGCTCGTGCACGGCGACGCGGCGATGGCCGGCCAGGGCGTGGTCGTCGAGACGCTGCAGATGTCGCAGCTCCGCGGGTACCGCACCGGCGGCACGGTCCACCTCGTCATCAACAACCAGGTCGGGTTCACCACCCCGCCCGAGTCGGCGCGCAGCTCGGTGTACTCCACCGACGTCGCGAAGACGATCCAGGCGCCGATCTTCCACGTGAACGGTGACGACCCCGAGGCCGTCGCCCGCGTCGCCGAACTCGCCTTCGCGTACCGCGAGGAGTTCCACCGCGACGTCGTGATCGACCTGATCTGCTACCGCCGCCGTGGGCACAACGAGGGCGACGACCCCTCGATGACGCAGCCGTTGATGTACAACCTCATCGAGGCGAAGCGCTCCGTCCGCACGCTGTACACCGAGGCCCTCGTCGGCCGTGGTGACATCACGCAAGAGGAGTACGACGAGGCGCACCGCGACTTCCAGGACCGCCTGGAACGCGCCTTCGCCGAGACGCACGAGGCACAGACCGGCACCATCCCGGTCATCGAGGTCGACGACGACGGTGCGGTGCAGGGGCTCGAACGCCCGGCCGCACAGCGCGACGACTCCGAGGTCGAGGTGCACGAGACCGCCGTGTCCGAGGAGCTCGTCCGGGCGATCGGCGATGCGCACAGCAACCCGCCCGCCGGGTTCTCGATCCACCCGAAGCTGCAGCAGCTGCTGACCAAGCGCACCGAGATGACGCGCAACGGCGGCATCGACTGGGCGATGGCCGAGCTCATGGCGATCGGGTCGATCCTGGTCGAGGGCAAGCCCGTCCGCCTCGCCGGACAGGACGCCCGACGCGGCACGTTCGTCCAGCGCCAGTCGGTGTTCCACGACCGGGTGAACGGCCAGGAGTGGCTGCCGCTGTCGAACCTCACCGAGGACCAGGCCCGGTTCTACGTGTACGACTCGTTGCTGAGCGAGTACGCGGCGATGGCCTTCGAGTACGGCTACTCGGTGGAGCGTCCTGAGTCCCTCGTGCTCTGGGAGGCGCAGTTCGGCGACTTCGCGAACGGCGCCCAGATCGTCATCGACGAGTTCATCTCGTCCGCCGAGCAGAAGTGGGGACAGCGCTCCGGCCTCGTCCTGCTGCTGCCGCACGGGTACGAGGGCCAGGGGCCGGACCACTCGTCGGCACGCATCGAGCGCTACCTGCAGCTGTGCGCCGAGGACAACATGATCGTCGCGCGCCCGTCGACCCCGGCGTCGTACTTCCACCTGCTCCGCCGACAGGCCTGGGCCCGGCCGCAGAAGCCGCTCGTCGTGTTCTCCCCGAAGGCGATGCTCCGGCTCCGCCAGGCGACGAGCGCGGTCGAGGACTTCACGACCGGAACGTTCGAGCCCGTGCTGGACGACGCGCGGATCACCGACAAGGGCGCCGTGCGCCGCGTCGTGCTGCACTCCGGCAAGGTGCACCACGACCTGCGTGCCGAGGTCGACAAGCGCGGCATCACCGACGTCGCACTCGTCCGACTCGAGCAGCTCGCCCCGCTCCCCCTCGACCGCATCCTCGAGGTCCTGGCGGGCTACCCGGACGCCGACGTCGTGTGGGCGCAGGAGGAGCCGGAGAACCAGGGCGCCTGGCCGTTCGTCTGCATGAACCTGTCGCCGCACCTGGGCGGTCGCCCGTTGTCCGTCGCGGCCCGCTCGGCGAGTGCCGCACCGGCGACGGGGTCCTCGAAGCGCTCCGCGCAGGAGGCCGCCGACGTCATCGACACGGCGCTGAGCGCGTCGGCCTAGTCACGGGAAGCGCCCCGTGCGGGAGTCCGAGGGACTCCTGCACGGGGCGCTTCGACGTTCGCCAGGAAGGTGGCGCTACGCGATCTTCGTGTACCGCACCCCGGCGTCGTGGTACCCGCGCTTCTGGTAGAACCGGTGCGCGCTGTCCGTCGCGGCCGCACTGACGGCACTGAGGCGACGGGCGCCCTGCTCGACCGCCCACGCTTCGAACGTGCCGATGAGCGCCGAACCGGTGCCGAGCCTCCTGGCCGTGTCGTCGACGACCAGCAGCAGCAGCTGCGCCGTCGGCTCGTCGCTGGCGTACGCCCACGTGACCTGGGCGCCGGCGACCGCGACGACCCGGCCGTCGTCCCCCCGGACCACCCAGGTGCGGTGGCCGGCTTCGGGGGTGAGCCGGTCGAGGCGGGCGCGCATCGACGCATCGTCGACGTCGTGACCGAGCAGGCGGACGAGGGCGGCGACGTCGGCGACGTCCGTGTCGGACCAGGTGGTGGTCGACTCGACGGAGAGGGTCATGTCGGCCAACCTACCCGGGCCGTCGGTCGTGTTGCGACGGGGTTCCATAACAACTGATATTCATATACGCTGCTGTCATATCACCCGCCGGGTGAACCGACCGACAGGACAGCCATGCACATCACCTCCCGCCACGGCCGCACCGCCGCCTGGATCGCCTTCCCGCTCGCCGTCGTCGCCAGCGGCGCACTCATCGCCACGGCCTCGTACGCCGCCTTCTCGAGCAGCACCGACAACGCCGCGAACAGCTGGCGCACCGGTGCCGTCTCCCTCACCGACGACGACCAGGGCGTCGCGATGTTCGACGTCGACGACCTGGTGCCGGGGTCCGCCGGCTCGAACTGCATCACGGTGACGGCGAACACCACCAACGCCTCGACCGTGAAGCTCTACGCCGCAGACGCGGCCGACGCCGACTCCCTCGCCGAGCACCTCGGGCTGACGGTCGAGCGCGGCAGCCTCGGCACCGCGGGCGACTGCAGCACCTTCACGGGGACGACCGTGCACGACGGGACGCTCGCCGACCTCATGGCGTCCGAGTCCTTCGGCACCGGCGTCGACGCGTGGAAGCCCACGACGGGCACGGCGAGCACGACCTACCGGTTCAGCTACGACCTGAGCGAGGGCGCGCCGAACACCGTGCAGTCGTCCGAGGCCGGCACCACGTTCGTGTGGGAAGCGCAGACCGACTGATCCCCGTCCCGATCCGTCCCACCAGAACCGTCCGACCCGCCCGTCGTGGGCTTCCACGCGTCGACGCCGGTGCCGAAGGACTCGGACGCCATGAGGTCGGCGAGCGTCCCGTC
>NZ_QKTA01000003.1:0-127188 GCF_003234395.1 Curtobacterium sp. MCLR17_051 | reverse complement strand
GAGGACCGTCCGTGCCGAGACCGCGAGGAGCAGCCGATGCCGAACGTCGCCACCCGCCGTCACGTCCGCTGCGTCGGCGACCTGCCCCGGCTGCTCCTCGCGGTCTCGGCACGGACGGTCCTCTGGTCGGTGCTGCTGCTCGCACTGTGGGCGTCGCTCCCCGCGGCGTTCGGGTGGCACGTCACGACGGTCGTCTCCGACTCGATGGCCCCCGGGATCCGCACCGGGGACGTCGTCGCCGCGATGCCCGTCGACCCGGACGACCTCGAGGCCGGACGGGTGCTGCTCGTCGAGGACCCCGACCACCGGGATCGACTCCGTCTGCACCGGCTCGAGCGCATCGAACCGGACGGGGGCCTGCGTCTGCGCGGGGACGCGAACCCGACGGCCGACCGCACGGCCGTCGAACCCGCGGCGGTCCTCGGAGTCGGGGTGCTGCGGTTCCCGTGGATCGGGCTGCCGGGCGTCTGGATCCGCGGGGGCGACTGGACCGCCCTGCTGCTGGCCGGCGTCGTCACGGCCGTGCTCGTCGTCGCCGGGCGTGCTGATCGGGACGTCGTCGCCGGTCGCCCCTGCCGCACCTGCGGCACGCCTCGACGCGATCTCCACTCGCCCGTGGTCGCGGAGCCCCGGACCGCGACCGTCACCACCCCGACGTCGACCACCGCGCCGGTCGCGGTGTTCACGGCAGCGGCCATCACCCTCACCCTGCTCGCTGGAGCCGGCGCTGGCGCGGGCGCTGGCGCCGGGTTCAGCGGCTCGACCGGGGCCGCCTCGACGCTCGGCACCGGCGGCTTCGGGTGCTTCCACCAGCCGGCGCCGGGCACGTCACTCGCGTGGGACTTCGCCGAGAAGAACGGCCCCACCGTGCTGGACACGTCGGGCCTCGGGCGGGACGGGACGCTCGGCGCCGGCGTCACCCGGGTCGACGGATCGTGTGACCAGAACCCGTTCATCAGCTTCGGGTCGAGCTCCGGTGCCGACGGCGTGGTCCACACGAAGGCCGCGGGAGCGGCGCCGCAGGTCTTCGCGCTCGAACTGTGGTTCCGGACCGACCGACAGGGCCGGATCATCGGCTTCGCCCAGCGGGCGACGGGCGCCACGAGCGCCTACGACCGGAACTTCTACACCGGACCGGACGGACGCCTGGTGTTCGGGGTCTGGGACGGCACGGTCGCGAAGGTCGTGCAGAGCACCGCCCGGGTCGACGACTCGTCGTGGCACCACGCCGTCGGACAGTTCCGCACGGGTCAGCTCGAGCTGTGGCTCGACGGCGCCCTGGTCGCTGCACGGACCGACGTCGCATCCGCAGCGTCGTACAACGGGTTCTGGCGAGCCGGCCACGGGCTCATCGACCCCACCTGGCCGAACACACCGACCGTCGACACCTTCGTCGGGTCGATCGACACCGTACGGGTCCACCCGACCTTGCTGACACCCGCAGCCGTCCGAGAGCACCACGCCCGAGGGAGATGATCCCGCAGACCCGCTCGCCCCGGACGGCGCGGCGTCAGTGCGTCGCCTGCTCCACCCGGATGCGCGCGAGGATCTCGCTGCGCAGCTGGTCGGGAGCGGTCTCCTTGCAGGCGCGACGGACGGTCTCCATGAGCACGACGCCGACGCGGTGCTCGGTCTGGCAGTCCTCGCAGCCGTCCATGTGCTCGCGGATGTCCGCGGCGTCCTCGTGGCGGAGCTCGTCGTGCAGGAACTCCTCCAGCTCGGCCTTCGCCTTCGAGCAGTCGCAGCCGCTCATCGTGCGTCCTTCCGTCCGGTGCGACCCGTGGCCGCGGTTGCCTTCGTCGTCTGTGCCGCGCCTCGTCCCCGTCCACGCATCGTCGCCGTCGACGCTGCGTCCGGGACGATGCCGGTCTCACGGGCGTGGTCCGCCAGGAGCCCACGGAGGAGCCGGCGGCCACGGTGGAGGCGGCTCATGACCGTCCCCACGGGGGTCTTCATGATGTCGGCGATCTCCTGGTACGAGAAGCCTTCGACATCGGCGAAGTACACGGCCATCCGGAAGTCCTCCGGGATGGCCTGCAGGGCGTCCTTCACGGCGGAGGACGGCAGGTGGTCGATCGCGTCGGCCTCGGCGGACCGGGCGGAGATCGACTGGGTGACGCTCTCCGCGCCGCCGAGCTGCCAGTCCTCGAGCTCGTCGATGGTGCCCTGGTACGGGTTCCGCTGGTTCTTGCGGTACGTGTTGATGAACGTGTTCGTGAGGATCCGGTACAGCCAGGCCTTCAGGTTCGTGCCCTGCTTGAACTGGCGGAACGCGGCGAAGGCCTTGACGAACGTCTCCTGCACCAGGTCCGACGCGTCGGCCGGGTTGCGGGTCATCCGCATCGCCGCACCGTAGAGCTGGTCCATGAAGGGCAGGGCCTGGTCCTCGAACAGGGACCGCAGCTCCGCCTCGGAGACGGTCTTCGCGTCCACCGGCTCGTCTGCGGCGTCGTCGAGGGCTTCGTGCTCCTCTTCGACGGCGTCGAGCTGCACCTCGGTCTCGTCGACCAGGTGGTGCGGAGCTGCCTGCGGTTCGTCGGTCGTCATCGCCGCCAAGTCTAGGCCGAGCGTGCCGAGCGTCGTCGGCACCGCGGTCAGCACGGTCGCCGTGCCGGTCCGCTCTCGTGCGAGTGTTGCTGTCGCCACTGATCCTCCCGGTGCGTTCAGTACCCTGGTGAACCGATGGCAGACACGACGCATTCCCACAGCGGGGCCCAGCCCGCCGACCCCTGGATCGCCCCGGTCGCAGGGGGTCCGCTGCGCGGCGACGTCGCGCTGCCCGGGTCGAAGTCGCTGACGAACCGGGAGCTCGTGCTCGCGGCCCTCGCGGACGGCCCCTCGACGATCCGGCTCCCGCTGCACTCCCGTGACTCGGCGCTGATGATCGCGGGCCTCCGTGCGCTCGGCGTCGGCATCGAAGAGCTCGAGCCGGCGGCCGGCACCGCCCCGAACCCCTACGGCCCGGACCTCCGGATCACGCCCGCCCCGATGCACGGCGACGTCCGCCTGGACTGCGGGCTGGCCGGCACCGTGATGCGCTTCCTGCCGCCGCTCGCCGCCCTGGCCGTCGGTCCCGTCACGGTCGACGGCGACCCCTACGCCCGCAAGCGGCCGATGCACGCCATCGTGCAGGGACTCGTGGACCTCGGTGTCGACGTCACGGACGACGGCGGCGGTTCGATGCCGTTCTCGTTCACCGGCACCGGCTCGGTCCGCGGTGGCGCCCTGACGATCGACGCCTCGGCGTCCTCGCAGTTCGTCTCCGGCCTGCTGCTGTCGGCCACCCGCTTCGACGAGGGCCTGCACCTCGCCCACGTCGGCGAGCGCCTGCCGAGCATGCCGCACATCGAGATGACCGTCGCGGCGCTCCGTGCCCGCGGCGTCCGCGTCGACGAGCCGTCGGTCGGCGAGTGGGTCGTGCACCCCGGCCCGATCGGCGCGCGTGACGTCACGATCGAGCCCGACCTGTCCAATGCGGCGCCGTTCGCGGTCGCCGCGCTCGTCGCCGGCGGCACGGTCCGCATCCGCACCTGGCCGACCGAGACGACGCAGGTCGGCGCCGACCTCGAGACGCTCCTGCCCCTGTGGGGGGCGAGCGTGGCCCGTGACGGTGACGACCTGGTCGTCGACGGCGGCGTCGGGATCCGGGGTGGGGCCTCCTTGCCGGGTCTCGAACTCGACCTGAGCCGCGGCGGCGAACTCGCCCCGGCGCTCGTCGCGCTGGCCGCGCTGGCGGACGGCCCGAGCGAGATCACCGGCATCGGTCACCTGCGGGGGCACGAGACGGACCGCCTGGCCGCGCTGGCGGCGGACCTCAACCGGTCTGGAGGCGCGGTGCACGAACTCGACGACGGCCTGCGGATCGAGCCGGCGCCGCTCCACGGCAGCGCCTGGGGCGCGTACGACGACCACCGGATGGCGACCGCGGGGGCGATCGTGGGCCTCGTCGTCGACGGCGTCGCCGTCGACGACATCGGGTCGACCGCGAAGACGCTGCCGCAGTTCCCGGAGCTGTGGGTCGCGCTCGTGGCGTCCTCGGTGACCGCTGCACCGGTGAGTGGGGACTGACGCATGAGCTGGTGGGACGACGCCGACGGTGACGACTCCGACGCGGACGAGCCGTACGGGCAGTACGACGAGTCGAGCGTCCGGGTGCGTCCGAACCCGAAGGGCAACCGACCGCGCACGAAGACCAGGCCGACGTACGACGACGCCCCCGTCGGCTGGGTGACGAACGTCGACCGCGGGCGGTTCGGCGTGCTGATCGACGACCACGTCATCACCGCGACGAAGGCCCGCGAGCTCGGCAAGAAGTCCGTCGTCACGGGCGACCACGTGTCGCTCGTCGGGGACGTCTCGGGCGACCCCGGGTCGCTCGCGCGCATCGTGAAGGTCGCCGAGCGCACCACCCTGCTGCGACGGAGTGCCGACGACTCCGACGAGGTCGAGCGCGTCATCGTGGCGAACGCCGACCAGATGCTCATCGTGGTGGCCGCCGCCGACCCCGAGCCGCGCACCCGCCTGATCGACCGGTACCTGGTGGCCGCGTTCGACGCCGGCCTCGACCCGATCCTCTGCATCACGAAGACCGACCTCGCCGACCCGGCTGCGTTCCTGGCGCACTTCGCGTGCCTGGATCTGCGGATCGTGACGAGCCGATCGGACGACGTCCCGTTCGAGGCGCTGCACGAGCTCCTGGACGACAAGGTGACCGTGACCGTCGGGCACTCCGGCGTCGGCAAGTCGACGCTGGTGAACGCCCTGACCGGCTCGACGCGGGCGATCGGGGTCGTGAACTCCGTGACCGGTCGCGGGCGGCACACGTCGTCGTCGTCGATCGCGCTGCAGGTCCGTGACGGCGGGTGGATCATCGACACGCCGGGTGTGCGGTCGTTCGGCCTGGGGCACGTCGACCCCGCGAACGTCTTCCGGGCGTTCGCGTCGCACGCCGTGCCGGTGCGGCCCGCGCGGGACGGCATCCCGTTGGCGCAGGCGCACGACTGGGAGATCGTCGACCGGGTGCAGGACGGGGAGCTGGGGCCGACCGGTGTCGAGCGGCTCGACTCGTTCCGGGCGCTGCTGACCGGCATGGGTGCGTCCGACCCTGGTTCCGAGTAACGCGCCGGGCGGTGCCGGTCGGGCGGTCGGCGGCTGGTCGGCGGCTGGTCACGACACCCCGCGGTGTGTGCGTCGAGTGGTCACGAACTGTCGGCTGGAGGTGCGGCACCCGACAGTTCGTGACCCCTCGAGCGCCGGCGTGCGGTGAGTCGTGACCGCTCCGCTTCCCGCGCCCCTCGCACGGTGCGGACCTCGCACCGTGCGAGGGGTGCTTGAACGGTGCGAGGTCGTGCACTCCGTGCGGGCTCGCGGGCCTCGCACGGAGTGCGCAACCTCGCACGGGACGATGCCTCGGTACCGGGCCGGCGTCGACAAGCGCGCATCGGGGTTGTACAGTTGCGGTCGTGTCTGAAGTTGCAAAGTACAACTTTGCGCCGACCCCCGCTGTCGACGCCCCGTCCCCGAGCACGACGACGACGTCGCACGCGCACCACTCCCCCACCCACAAGTCTCCGCGAGCCCCGAAGCCGCAGCGGTCCGACAGCGTCCTGCGCCCCGCCGGCCTCGGTCGCGTGCTGCTAACGTTCGCCTCGCACATCCTCGTGCCGCTGTTCCTGGCCGCCGGCATGGGCCTGGCCTACCTCGGTGCCTTCCACGCCCCGGCCCCGCAGGAACTGCCCGTCGGCATCGTCGGCCAGGGCGCGGCCACCCAGGTGTTCGCCCAGACCGTGACCGACCAGTCCGACGGCGCCCTCGTGGCCCATGTCGTCGCCTCGACGAAGGCGGCCGAGCAGCAGGTGCGCGACCGCGACCTCGCCGCCGTGTACGCGCCGACGGCGACGGGTGCCACGCTCTACGTCTCGACCGCCGCGTCGGAGACCACCGCGAGCGCCGCGCAGAAGGTGTTCCTGCCGATCGCCTACGACCAGCACGTGCCGTTCCGGGTCGTCGACGTCGTGCCCACGGGCGACCAGGACACCACCGGCCAGGGGCTGTTCTTCCTGCTCGTGGCCCTGAGCGTCGGCGGGTACGCGTCCGCGATCGCCGTGGCCTCGGTCGCGACGAAGCTCCGTGCGGTGTGGACCGCGGTCATCGGGCTCGCCACCGCCGGGGTCGTCGCCGGCATCGGCGTGATCGTCGCCGGACCGATCTACGGCGTCATCACCACCCACCACTGGCAGGTGTTCCTGTTCGCCTGGCTCTACGACGCGATCATCGTCGCACTCGGCGTCGGGCTGCACCCCGTGCTCGGACGGTGGACCACCCCGATCCTCACGATGCTCTTCGTGATGCTGAACTTCACGTCGTCCGGCGGGATCTTCCAGCCGGCGTTCCAGCCCGGGTTCTTCGCCGCGCTGCACACCTTCTGGAGCGGTGCCGCGTGGCTGCAGGCCGCACAGGACCTGCAGTACTTCCCGGACGCCTCGCTCGGCCGGTCGTCGCTCGTGCTCGCCCTCTGGCTGGCCGCCGCGCTCCTGCTCTGCGTCGTGGTGCACGGGCTCGTCGCCCGCCGGACCCGCATCGCCCGCGAGCGCGAGGTCACCCGGCTCGAGGAAGAAGAGGTCGTCGCCGCGTAGCGACGGTAGGTTGGGCGACGTGGACCTCAGCGCCGACCTGGACTTCGCCCGCTCCCTCGCCGACACCGCCGACGCGATCAGCTTCGAGCGCTTCCGTGCCGCCGACCTGCACGTGACGAAGAAGGCCGACAGCACGCACGTCACCGACGCCGACCAGGCCGTTGAACGAGCCCTGCGCGAGCGGCTCGCCGCCGAGCGACCGGACGACGCGTTCCTCGGCGAGGAGACGACGGCGGACACCGGGGCCGAGGCCGTCAGCGAAGGACACCGCCAGTGGGTGGTCGACCCGATCGACGGCACCGCCAACTACCTGCGCGGCGTGCCGGTGTGGGCGACCCTCATCGCGCTCGCGGTCGACGGCCGTCCGGTGCTCGGCGTCGTCAGCGCTCCCGCCCTCGGCAAGCGCTGGTGGGCGGCCGAGGGTTCCGGCGCGTTCTCGCTGGACGGGCCGCTCCGGGTCTCCGGGGTGTCCGAGCTCGCCGACGTGAGCCTGAGCTACAACAGCATCCAGCAGTGGGACGACGACGACCGCCTCGAGTCGCTCGTCGACCTGTCGCGCCGGGTCTGGCGCACCCGGGCCTACGGCGACATGTGGTCGTACATGATGGTGGCCGAGGGCGTCCTCGACGTCGCCGGCGAACCGGACCTGAAACCGTGGGACATCGCAGCCCTCGTCCCCATCGTCGAAGAGGCCGGCGGCCGCTTCACCTCGCTCGACGGCGATCCCGGGCCGTGGCACGGCAGCGCGCTCGCATCGAACGGCCTGGTGCACGACGCCGTCGTCGAGGTCATCCGCCGCGACTCCTAGGCACGGTCGGCGGGCAGGTCAGCCCCGCTCGGCGGACCCCGGCGCCTCGGTCCGCTCGGCGGATCCGTTCGCCCCGGCGCGCTCGGCGGACCCCGCAGCCGCGTCCGAGTGCTCGGCGTCCCCGTCCGACCGCCGCGCCGCCCGACGACGCGCCACCAGGTCCGCACCGGCCAGCACGAGCGCCAGCGCCATCAGCGACACCGTGAACGTCGTGCCACTGCGGAACGCGTCGTGGTACGCGTCAAGACGACTTCCGGACCCGCCAGATCCCGACCCCGCTGCTTCGCTCCGAACGATCCCGTAGAAGATGCTCGTGGCGACGGCGGTGCCGATCGCGGTACCGACACGCTGCCCGAGCTGCTGCATCGACCCCGCCACCCCGGACTGCTCGACGGGGATCTCGGCCAGGGTCAGGGTCTGGTTCGGCGACACCACGAACCCGCCACCGAGTCCGCCCACCAGGGACGCGCCGGCCATCGCCCACGGGGTGACCTCCGGCGGGGTGGCGACGGCGGCGACCATCAGCAGCAGGAAGCCGACGACGACCATCCCGAGCCCGGCGACGACCAGCGCCCGCCCGACCCGGTCGACGATCCGTCCGCCGATGTACGAGCCGACGGCACTCGTCGCGGCGAAGGGGATGCTCACCATGCCGGCGAACAGGGGCGAGAGCCCGAGGCCCTCCTGCAGGTACAGCGTGACCATGAGGAACGACGCCGGCAGCGCCGCGAAGTAGACGGCCACGATCGACAGCCCGTTGCGGTACGACGACAGCCGGAACAGTTCGAAGTGCACCACGGGCGACTTGCCCTGCCGCTTGAACCGCTGCTCCCAGAGCACGAACAGCACGAGGAACACCGCGAAGCCGACCAGCCAGAACCAGCGGGTCGCGGAACCACCACCGCCGCTGGTCAGGACGAACGGCAGCATCAGGGTGATGATCGCCGCGCCGAGCAGCAGGATGCCGACGACGTCCAGTTCACGGTCCTGCGCCTTCCCCTGGGCACCCTTCGGCAGCAGGCGCACGGCGAACAACAGCGCGGCGATCCCGAGGGGCACGTTCATCCAGAACAGCAGCCGCCAGCCGGACTCCTCGCCGCCGATCGCGATGAGGCCACCGCCGATGGTCGGCCCGAGGGCCGTGGAGATGCCGATCATCGCCCCGAACAGCCCGAACGCGCGGCCTCGCTCCGGTCCGCGGAACAGCTGCTGCACCAGTCCGATGACCTGGGGCATCTGGATCCCGGCGGCGAAGCCCTGCAGGATCCGCGTGACGATCAGGACCTCGATGTTCGGTGCGACGGCGCACAGCAGGCTCGATCCGGTGAACGCACTGAGCCCCACGATGAACATGACGCGCCGGCTCTTCAGGTCCCCGAGCCGACCCGCGGGCACCAGGGCGAGGCCGAACGCCAGCGCGTACCCCGCCACGATGAGCTGGAGCGACGAGCTGGTGGCCCCGAGGGACTGCTCGATCGAGGGGAGCCCGACGTTCACCTTGGACAGGTCGAGGATCGTCAGGGCTGCGACCGCCACGCACACGGCGAAGGCCCGCCACCGGGTGCGGTCATCGAGGCGGGCGTCGGTCGGTTCGGCGTTGGACATCCCGTCCTGGCTACACCTGCGAGGACGAACGAGGTCCGGACAGAGCTGTACCCCGGTTCCGTCAGGCGGACCCGGATCGGGGTGCAGAGGGCGGGTGCCACACCCACCTCGTGGCCCCCCGTACTGGGGGCACCGTTCTGGACATCTGCGAGCCGGAGTCCGCTCGGCGGGCCGGTACCTGAGTTATCGTGCTCCAGACGGCAGGTCACGTGACGCTCTCGGATTCCCTAGATCCGGACGGCGGAACAGACCGGTCGTGTTCGTCCGAAGACCCTAACCCGAGGGGTGATACAGACGATGACATCATCGTTCCCGAGCGGAACCGAGTGCACCCACACTCGTCGACCGCATCCAATCCACGACAGTTCCGGCGCGCGCTCAGTCGCCGCCGCTCGTCCGCACTCCGCCACGGTCACCCGCCGTGCAGCAGTCCGGTCCGCCTCCGTGCGCCCCGTCGCAGCGACCCCCGTGTTCGCCGACGCCCTCCTCGCAGCATCCGCCTCCGGACCCGGAGGCCGGTGAGTCATGGCACTCACCGGTCGACGTCTCGAGGTCGACCGGATCGCGACCCTCGCAGTGCTCCCACGGGAGTCCGCGATGGTCGTGGTCGGCGACCCTGGTTCCGGACGCAGCAGCGTCCTCGACGCGGTCTCGAACCGCGTTTCCCTCCCCGTCGTCCGGGTCGGTGTCAACGGGAGTGAATCCCGCTGGCCACTGGCCGGGGTGACCTCCCTGTTCACCGCGCTCGACGACCCTCGAGCGACCGCACACATCGCCCACCTGCTGCAGGCAGGCGGGACCGCGGCCGCCGTGACGGCCGGGCTGGCGGCGGCGCACGACTTCCTCGACGCCGTGCACGCCCTGACCCTTCCGCCGACGCTCGTCCTCATCGACGACCTCGACCGGATGGACTCGGAGAGCCAGGAACTCATCGCGTTCCTCGCCGGACGACTCGCGGGCACCGCCCTGCGTGTCGTGGCGACGGTCCGCTCGGTGCCGTCGGACGGGCCGCTCGCGGCCCTGCCGACCCTGCGCATCGAACCACTGCCCTCGGACGAGGCCCTGGTCCTCGCCCGGGCCATGGCACCGGCCGAGGCGAACGACGGCGTCCTCGCCGTCCTCGCCGAGGAGACCGGTGGCAACCCCGGCGCGCTCCGCGAACAGCTCGCGGTGCTCACCCGGGAGCAGCTCACCGGCGCGGAGCCGATCGTGCTCCCGCTCCGACCCACTCCGACGACCGAGGCCATCGCGGCACTCGCACTCGGGCCCGCCGCGGGACGCGATCTGGACGTCCTCGCGAAGCTCGCCCTGGTGCCCGTCGCGAAGACCACGGCGTGGGACCGGGACGAGCTGGACGACCTGGTCGGGGCCGGTCTCGCGACCGTCCGTGGGCAGAGCGTCACCGTCCGGCACCCGCTCGTGCGTTCCGCGCTCTACTGGCGGATGCCCGCCCGTGACCGTCGTGCGGCACACGCCGAGCTGGCCACGGCGAGCGCGGAGAGCGACCCGCGGTCGGCCGCGTGGCACCGGAGCTTCGTCGACGACGTCCCCGACGTGGTCGCACTGCTCCAGGCCGCACGGTCGTACGTCGTGGACGGCAACGTGCACGCCGCGATCGCGCTGACCGAACGTGCCCTGCACATCGGTGGCGGGACCGAGGACGAGCACGTCGCGCTCCTCGGGGTCGCGGAGGCCATGCTCGGCAAGCGCCTGCTCGGCTTCGCCGCGCGGTACCTCGCGGCGCTCCGTCCGTTCCGGACGACGCCGAACGAGGTCCGCCGGCTCCGGCTGCAGTACTCGGCCGAGTACCTCAGCGGTGACGCCGTGCACGCGGACGAGCTGCTCGTCCCCGTCGACGCGACCGACCCGGCCGAGGTGGACGCCGTCGCCGGGCTGATGGCCATGGTGGCCTGCTTCCGTGCCGAGGCGTGGGAGCTCGACCAGGCGAAGGACCTGCTGCACCGGATCGAACCGCTCGAGGGGTCGGCGTCCGCGCACACCCTCGAGATCACGACGACCGCGCGGGAGCTCATCGCCGCCGTGGACGGCGTGCTGCCGCCCGACACCGAGCTGCACGACGGGCTCGCGACGTCGGAGCTCGTGGCGATGTCCGACCCGTCCCTGCTGCTCCTCGCCCACGCGCTCAGCATCAGCGAGCGCTACCGGAGCGCGCGACGGGTGTTCGCACTCGTGCTCGCCCGGGGGCCGGAGACCGCAGCGGTGTGGACCGAGGCGGCGCGCTACCTGACGGCCGAGAACGAGGTGCGCTCCGGCAACTTCCGGCAGGCGCTCCGCGCGATCGACGTGTGGGAGTCCGGTTCGTCCGTCGCCGAGCGGTTGCGTGAGCCCTCCCGGGCGATCGCCGTCGCGTGGCGGCACTTCGCCGAGGGCCGTTCCGCCGAGGCGCTCGACGTCGTGGACCGGTGCCTCGCGCACCGTTCGACGAGCCGGCTCTGGGGTGCGACGGCGAAGCTGCACGCGCTCCGCGGCAAGGTCCTGCTGCTCGACGGCCGCCTCGACGAGGCCGCCACCGCGCTCGAGGCAGCCGACGCCATCGGTCGGTCGCTCCGGAACCCCGCGGTGCTCCGGCACCTCGGCGACCTGGTCGAGGCGTACGTGCGGCTCGGACGGATCGACGACGCCCGGACGATCACGGCCCGCCTGGCGGCGGACCACCACGCCCGGCCCGGGCGCTGGGGTGCACTGGTGCTGGCGCGGAGCCTCGCGCTCGTCGCCGACGACACCACCCGCGAGCCGGCCCGTCGCCGTGCGCTGGAGCTGTTCCAGCCGCACGACTCGCAGTACGAGCGGGCTCGCACGTTCGCGGCGCTGGCCGCGGTCGGCAACCCGGCGGAACGGCCGCGTCTCGGCGCGGCGGCCGCGGCGGCGTACGAGGCGGCCGGCCTGCGCCGACCGCTCGTGACGCCGGCGCCGGCTGCGGCGATGCCGCAGTTCGGCACGGGCTCGTCGTCGATCCGGTCCGCACCGGTGCTCTCGCCGGCGTTCCCCGGGACGCCGCGCAGCGCTCCCGACGCGTCAGCGGTGCTCACGTCACTGACCGCCGAGGAGCGTGCGGTGGTGCAGAAGGTCACCGAGGGCTACCGCAACCGCGAGATCGCCTCGTCGCTGTTCATGTCGCAGCGCACGGTGGAGCTGCGGCTCACGCAGATCTACCGCAAGGTCGGCGCGCGGTCGCGATCGCACCTGGTCGCGCTCCTCACGTAGGAGACGCACCACAGGGGAGGCCCGGTACCAGCTGGTACCGGGCCTCCTGTCTGCGCGCGGTTGCGGGAGTCCGCACGCGACCGCAGCGCGGTGTGCCCCCGCACGCGGGGAACCGCAAGAGCGTCCGACGGGTGTTGCCGTGTGGTCGGCGGCGGGTGAGGCTTCTCCTGCACCGACCGCCGTGCCCCTCCCCCGGGGGCCAGCCCGCGGTACCCCGTCCGGTACCCGAACCCCTCGGCCCAACGACACCGACGTCCGTCCTCGCCTGATCCGAGGACGGGCGTCGGTTCCCGGGCCGGGAGGCCCCGGACGCGCGGCAGACCCGACGGCGGTCGGTGCCGCACCAGTCCCACCTCCCCGTTCCACCCACCCTCGTTCCCCCGAAGGGACAGCCGATGTGCGGCATCATCGCGGCCCGCGTGTCTGACGACGCGACCCCCTACCTGCTCGACGGACTCGAACGACTCGAGTACCGCGGGTACGACTCCGCCGGCATCGCCGTCCGGACGGCCGTCGGCCGCACCGAGACGATCCGCTCGGTCTCCCGCGTCGGCGACCTGCGCACGCTCGTCGCGGCACGCTCCGGTGACGCGCTCACCGGCGTCGGCATCGGTCACACCCGCTGGGCCACGCACGGTGCCGTGCGCGAGGCGAACGCGCACCCGCACGCCGACTGCACCGGCCGGATCTCGATCGTGCACAACGGCATCGTCGAGAACGCGGACCGGCTGCGCCAGACGCTCGAGGCGCAGGGCCACCGCTTCCGGTCCGACGTCGACTCCGAGGTCATCACGCACCTGGTCGAGCGGGCGCTGGCGGTCGACCCGGACCTGATGCTCGCGGTGCAGATCGCGACGGCGCAGCTCGAGGGCTCGTGGGCGATCGTGGTCCTGGACGCCCGGGACGGCCGCATGGTCGTGGCGGCGGACCGTTCGCCGCTCGTCGTCGCACGCTCCGGCCGCGGCGACTTCGTGGCGAGCGACATCGGCGCGATCGCCGAGTGGTGCGAGACGTTCGTGGCGCTGCGCGACGGCGACGTCGTCGAGCTCGGTGAGGCCTGGACCTGGTCGTCCGACGGCATCACGGTACCCGTGCCGTTCCCCACGCCGTCCCCGTTCGCCGCCGCAGCGCTCGACCTCGGCGACCACACCGACCACATGGCGAAGGAGATCGACGAGCAGGCCGACGTCGTCGCGACGATCCTGGACCGGGTGACCCGCCGCACCGCCGACGGCAGCATGTGGGTGGGCCTCGGCCTGGCCGGCTTCCACCGGCTGGCGATCGTCGCCTGCGGCACGTCGCTGAACGCGGGCCAGGTGATCGCGACCGCACTGCGCGGGATCGGTGGGGTGCCGACCGACATCGTCGTCGCGAGCGAGGCCGACCAGGCCGTGCTCGGTCCGGGCACCCTGGTCGTCGCGATCAGCCAGTCCGGTGAGACCGCGGACGTGCTCCGCGCCCTGGACCGGTTCGAGGACCGCCACCCGGTGCTCGCGCTGACGAACAACATGCACTCCTCGCTCGCCCGACGAGCGGACGCCGTGCTGGACTGCCACGCCGGCCCGGAGATCGGGGTCGCGGCCACGAAGACGTTCACGGCGCAGGTCGTCGTCGGCGTCGCGGCGATGATCTCCGCGATGGTCGCCTCCGGTCGCATCGAACCGTCCCGCGCGCAGGTGCTCGTCGACGAGCTGCTCGACCTGCCGGCCCGGATCGAGCACGCCGCGCGGGTGTCCGCCGAGCGGATGCCGCTGCTGGTGTCGAGCGTCAAGGAGGCGACCGGGTTCCTGTTCCTCGGCCGCGGTGCCGGACTGCCGTACGCCGCCGAGGGCGCCCTGAAGCTCAAGGAGCTCAGCTACCGCTGGGCCGAGGCCTACCCCGCCGGCGAACTCAAGCACGGGCCGCTCGCACTGGTGGACGACGGCACCCCGGTGGTCGTCATCGACCACGGTGAGCCGAAGATCCAGTCGGCGATCGCCGAGGTCCGGGCACGCGGTGGCTTCGTCATCACGATCGGCGGCGAGTCGGCGGACATCCCCGCGCTCGGCCGCCGTGGCACCGGCGACCTGGCCTGGGGTGCGATGACCGCGCCGTGGGGTCCGCTCGAGGCCGTCGTGCCGCTGCAGATGCTCGCGCGGGAACTGGCCCTGCAGCTCGGGTGCGACGTCGACAAACCCCGGAACCTCGCGAAGTCGGTGACGGTCGAATAGCCGGGCGCCGACGCGTGAACCGCCTGACGGTCTTCCTCGCCGTCCTCACCGCCCTGGCGATCGCCGGCACCGTGGTTCTGGTCACGGTGGTGCTGACGACGCCCGGGCTCTCCTGACGCCGATCCCGCAGGGTCTTCCTGGGCGGGGCTGCGATGCTGGTCACTTGACCACCGCAGCCCCGCCCCTCGTCTTCGTCGCGCTCCTCGTCGGCGCCGTCCTGCCGTTCGTGCCGTTCGTCGGCCGCGTGGCCCGCATCGCCGCGACCATCGCGCACGAGGTCGGGCACGCGATCGTCGTCGTGCCGTTCGGCGGGCGGATCCAGCGGATCGAGCTGCACCCGGACGGGTCCGGCGAGGCCTGGGTCCAGCTCGGTCGGGTGCCCGGCGGCATCCGGTGGCTCGTCCGGATCCTGAACCTGTACGCCGGGTACAGCGCACCGCTGTGGGCGGGGGTGCTCCTGGTGACCGGGGTGCTGCACGGCTCCCGCTGGCTGCCCGTGGTGGTGCTCGCGGTCATCGGGGTCGTGGCGCTGGCGTTCGTCCGGAACTGGTTCGGCCTGCTCGTCGTGCTCGGCTTCGACGCGCTCGCCCTGTGGGTGGCTGTCCGCCCGTCCGAGGCCACCGTCCTGGTGGTCGCCGCCGTCGGGGCGTTCTTCGTCGTCGACGGCGTCCGCTCGGTGGTGCAGGTCGGTCGCTGGCTGGTCACCGCCGCCCGGGTGCAGACCGACTTCCACATCGCCGCGGCCGAGATGCGGGTGCCGGCGTCCCTGTGGTTCGTGCTGTTCGTCGCCGTGAACGCCGTCGCGGTGTGGCTGGCGCGCGAACCGCTGCTCCAGGTCTGGGACACCGTCGTCGCCGGGGTCCGCGCGCTCGTCTGAGGCTGTGCGCGCGTAACCGGGGGCCGCAATCGCCTGTCCGCGCCGAGCGGCTGCGAGGCTACCGCCAGACGACCCCCGGAGGTGTCCCATGGCGACCGACGACCACGGCTTCGCGACCGAGCAGGTACACGGCGGCTTCGTGCCCGACGCCGGGCACGGCGCCCGGGTCCCCGCGATCCACATGTCCTCCGGGTTCCTGTTCGACGACTTCGACCAGGCCCGCGACCGCTTCGCCGACACCGACACCGACGACGGCTACACCTACACGCGCCTCGGCAACCCCACGAACGCCGACGTCGAGCGTCGCGTGGCGCTGCTCGAACGCGGTGTCCAGGCGATCCTGGTCGGGAGCGGTCAGGCTGCGGCGACCGTGGCGTTCCTCGGTCTGCTGCAGGCCGGCGACCACGTCGTCAGCGCCCGGAGCATCTACGAGGGCACGCGCGGGCTGCTGCTGCAGAACCTCGGCCGGCTCGGCATCGAGGTCGACTTCGTCACCGATGCCCGCGACCTCGACGCCTGGGCCGCCGCGGTCCGACCGAACACGAAGGCGTTCTTCGCCGAGACGATCCCGAACCCGAAGAACGACGTCCTCGACATCACCGGCGTCGCCGAGACCGCACACCGCGCCGGCGTCCCGCTGATCGTCGACAACACCCTCGCCACGCCGTACCTGGTGCGCCCGGTCGAGCACGGTGCGGACATCGTCGTGCACTCGGCGTCGAAGTTCCTCTCCGGGCACGGCGCCGGACTCGGCGGCGTGGTCGTCGACGGCGGCCGGTTCGACTGGTCCGCGGCCCCCGAGCGCTGGACCCACCTGACCAGCCCCGAACGGTCCCTCGGCGGCGAGAGCTACGTCGACCGGTACGGCAACCGGGCCTTCGCCGTGTTCGCCCGCGACGTCGTCGCCGCACGCATCGGCCCGGCGCCGTCGCCGTTCAACGCGTTCCTGCTCCGCCAGGGCATCGAGACGCTGTCACTGCGGGTGGAACGCCACTGCGCGAACGCGCTGGCCGTCGCGTCCTGGCTGGACCAGCAGCCGGAGGTGACGAGCGTCGACCACGCGGGCCTGGCCTCCAGTCCGTTCCACGACCTCGCCCAGCGCTACCTGCCCCGCGGGGCCGGGTCCGTCTTCGCCTTCACGCTCGCCGGTGGCGAAGCCGCCGCGCGGGCGTTCATCGACGCCGTGCAGCTGTTCAGCCGGATGACCCACCTGGGCGACGTCCGCTCGCTGATCCTGCACCCGGCCACCACCACGCATGCCGGCCGCACGCCGGAAGAGCGAGCCGAGCAGGGCATCGACGACGGCCTGATCCGGCTGTCGGTCGGCATCGAGGACGTCGCGGACCTGCTCCGCGACCTGGAACGCGGGCTCGTCGCGGTGCGGTCCGCAGACGCCGCCGGCGGCCTGGAGGCGCGTGGAGCGTCCGACGCGCACCGCGCGGCGGTCGGTGGGCCGGCCCTCGACCGGCAGGGGCGCTGAATGGCCGAGCTGCAGCACTTCGGGTACTTCTTCTCGCGCGGCTTCGGCCCGCAGGCCTGGGGCCGTTCCGACTGGGACTGGGGCCACGACTGGACGAAGCCGGACCTGTACCAGCAGTCCGTCCGGACGCTCGAGCAGGCCGGCATGGACCTGGTGATCGCCGAGGACGCCGTCTCGCTCGGCTCCCCCGCGACCCTCGACCTGCGCATCCGGCAGGCGTACGGCGGCCCGAAGCACGACCCGCTGCTGCTCGCCCCGTACCTGTTCGCCGCCACCTCGCACATCGGCATCGCGCCGACCGTCAACGCGGGGATCACCCCGCCGTACCTGGCGGCACGGCAGTTCGCGACCCTGGCGCACCTGTCCTCGGACCGTCTGGGCATCAACGTCGTCACCGACGTCGGCAGTGCACGCCACGCCGGCCTGCCGCCGCTGCCGCACGACCAGGCGTACGACCGCGCCGAGGAGTGGATCACGCTGCTCCGCCGGCTCTGGCACTCGTGGGGCGACGCGTACGTCGGCGCACCGGACTCGTGGCACTTCGCGGACGGCGACGCGCTCGACGCGTTCCACCACGAGGGCGCCCACTTCACCGCCGACGGTCCGCTCAACGCGCTGCCGCTGGCGTCGGACCCCGTGGTCGTCTCCCCCGGTGGCTCGGGCCGAGGGCTCGCGTTCGCCGGGACCCACTCGGACGTGCAGCTCGCACTCGCGCCGCTGTCCGCCGCCGCGGTGACGGACTACCGCGCCCGGGTGATCGCGGCAGCCGAGGCCGCGGGGCGGTCCACCGCGGACCTGCGGATCCTGTTCGTGCTCAAGCCCGTGATCGTGTCCTCACCGGAGGAGGCCGACCGCATCGTCGCGGCGTCCGAGCACCCCACCGACGACGCGCTGCGTGCGGCGGCGATCGCGTGGTCGAGCGACTCCGAGACCGACCTGCTCGCGCTCGACCTGGACGCCCCGGTGCCCGACGGGACCTTCGGGGAGCACGTCTCGGCCGGCACGATCCGCGGGCTGCTCGGGGACACCCCGGACGCACCGCTGCGGGAGCTGCTCACCCGCAAGGCGCGGCAGGGGCGGATCGCGCCGGGGTCCGGATCGCGGTCCGGATCGCGGTCCGGGTTCGTCGGGACGGCGGACGAGTTCGCGGACTTCATCGAGGAGCTCGGCAGCGACGCCGACAACGACGGGATCATCTTCTCGGGCGACCTGCACCCCGCGCAGATCCACCGGATGTTCGGCGACCTGGTGCCGGTGCTCCGGCGCCGAGGGCTCCTGCGACGGGAGTACGGCGCCGGAGGGATCCGGGCGAACCTGTTCGACTTCTAGCGGGGGCGGCTGCGAGCTACTTCTTCTTCTTGGACTTCTTCTTCGCGTCGTCGTCGTCCTTCTTCGACTTCTTCTTCCCGTCGTCCTTCTTGGACTTCTTCTTGCCGTCGTCGTCCTTCTTCGACTTCTTCTTCCCGTCGTCCTTCTTGGACTTCTTCTTGTCGTCGTCCTTCTTCGACTTGGCCTTGCTCGCACCCGTCGGCAGCGGCAGGACGGTCGACACCGCCTCCGGACCCGCCTGCGAGACGTTGGCGTCGGCGTCGTCGGACGCGGCCTCGGTCTCCGTCTCCGTCTCCGTCTCCGGCGACTCCACCCCGTCGATCGGCTCGACGACCACGGCCGACCCGGTGTCCAGCTCGACGTCGACCGCGTGCTCCTCGAGCACCGGTGCCAGGGCGTCGGCGACCCGCTCGACCGTCAGCACCGCGTCCGCCTCGGCGAGCCGGAGCAGGGCCTGCGCGGTCCGGACCCGGGTGGTCGTCTTGCGCTCGAGGACGTCGGACCGTGCCCCCTCGAGGAACGTGCGCAGGGCGCGTTCCACGGCGGAGCGTCCGCGCGGGGCAGCGCGGTCGAGCCGATCGAGTTCCCCGGCGACCCCGGAGACGTCGTCGGCGACGTGCTCGTGGCGGAACGACTCGATGAGCGCGGCGATGGCTGCGGCGGCACGTTCGACCCCGGCGGAGCGCTGGTCGAGCACGACGAGCATCTCGACCACCGAGCCGTAGGTGACGGTCTCGAGGCGAACCGGCTCCGCGCCGCGGCCGCGAACGACCAGGCGGGTGTCGGGGTTCGGCAGCCATGCGGCGAGGGCGGCGACCGTGGCGACGGAGCCCACGATCCGCTCGTACTCGCTGAGCACCACTCGTTCCTGCTCCCGCAGACGGACACGGATCGCGATCTCCTGCACCACGTGCTGACCTCTCGTTCGGGTTCGACGCGAGCGTGTTCTGCGCGCCTGCTCCGGAGCGTAGTCCTCGGACGTGGCGGAACAGCGAACGCCCCGGCACTGTCCAGGGGACGGTGCCGGGGCGTTCAGGTGGCGCAGCGTGACAGCGGTTCGTCGTTCGGCGAATGGTGGAGATGGGGGGAATCGAACCCCCGTCCATCGCTGCAATTCGACGTCTTCTACGGGCGTATCCGGATAGTTCGTTCTGCTCGGCCCCGTCCTTTGCTACCGGCTTCTAGGACGACGGGCCCAGTCTCAGTGCAAGTCCCGCACGGCCCTGAGGCGCAACCGTGCAGCAAGTCCTCTGGATGACGTCGGGATCAGGTTAGAAGACGGTCACCTGGCCGACGGACTTCATGTGCTGGGCTGCTTACGCAGCGAGAGCGAAGTCAGTGCGCTTGGAATTGGCACTTGTTGTTTTCCACGGATCGTTTACGAGATAACCGTGGGTCCTCGGCCCGCTTCCCGTCGGCACACAGGCAATGTCGAAACCGATCATCCCCATGCGGGCCGGACGTGCGAGCCGCTGTCACGCTGTTGAGTTGCCAATGCCCCTGTCGGAGCAGTCCCTCAGTCTAGCCGAGGAGGTGCGTCGGCGCTACTCTCCGACGCGGTTCCGGGTGCGCATGGCCCGCTCGGCCTCACGCTTGTCGGTCTTCTCGCGCAGGGCCTGGCGCTTGTCGAACTCGCGCTTGCCCTTCGCCACGGCGATCTCGATCTTGGCCCGACCGTCGTGGAAGTAGATCTGCAGCGGCACGAGGGTGTAGCCGCCCTGCGCCGTCTTGTGCGAGATCTTCACGATCTGCTGCTTGTGCAGGAGCAGCTTGCGCTTCCGCCGCGGCGAGTGGTTGTTCCACGTGCCCTCGGTGTACTCCGGGATGTGCACGGCGTCGATCCACGCTTCGCCACCGTCGATGTAGGCGTACCCGTCGACCAGGGACGCGCGCCCCATCCGCAGGGACTTCACCTCGGTGCCGGACAGGACCATGCCCGCTTCGTACGTGTCCTCGATGAGGTAGTCGTGCCGTGCGCGACGGTTCGTCGCGACGATCTTCTCCCCGCGTTCCTTCGCCATGACGACTCCTCTCGATGGTGACCGGTGCAGTGCGCTGCTCGGGTGGTTCCGCGCAGCCCTACAGACTAGTCAACACGAAGCGGGCGGCGCACCTTCCCGGCGCGCCGCCCGCTCGCGGATGCTGTGTACGTCAGACCTTCAGGTACCGGCGGATGGCGATCGACGCCGACGCCGCGGCGAGGAGCACCCCGATCACGATCACCGCGGGGACCACGATGGCCGCGTCCCCCATGCCGATGAACGCCGTGCCGGTGAAGCGCTCCGCCAGGAAGTTCCGGACGAAGAACCAGACCACGGCGGTGATGGCGCCACCGGCGAGGACGGCTCCGATGGCGGCGGCGATCACCCCCTCGAGCACGAACGGTGTCTGGATGAACCGGTTCGACGCACCGACGAGCCGCATGATGCCGAGCTCTCGCCGTCGACTGAACGCCGACAGGCGGATCGTCGTCGCGATGAGCAGCACCGCGGCCACGAGCATGAGCGCCGCGATGCCGATCGCCGTGTACGACGAGGCGTTGAGCAGGTTGAAGATCGGCTGCAGGTACCCGCGTTGGTCGACGACGCTCTGCACGCCGGCGACCTTCGACAGGCTCTCGACCAGGACGTCTGCCTGCGACGGGTTCTTCAGGTTCACCCAGAAGGTCTCGTTCAGGTACTCCGGCTTGACGAACTCCGTCGCGGCCGAGTCCTTGAACTGCTCCTTGAACCGGGTGAAGGCCTGGTCTTGGTTCTCGTAGTAGGTCTTCTCGATGTACGGCTTGAGCGTCGATGAGTCGAGCTGCGCCTGGACCTGCTCGCGCTGGTCTGCGGTGGCCTTCGCGCCGGTGCAGTTGCCTGTGGTGTCGGTGTCGGTGCACAGGTAGACGGCGACCTGCGCCCGGTCGTACCAGTACCCCTTCATCTGGTTGATCTGCATCTGGAGCAGGATCGCTGTGCCGACGAAGGTCAGGGAGATGAAGGTCACGAGGACGACGGAGACGACCATCGACGCATTGCGCCGCAGGCCCGAGCCGACCTCGGACATGACGAGCCCGAGCCTCATCGGATGAGCCCCGGGATCGTCTGGATGCCGGTGGTGTTGGACACGGTGCCTCGCTGGATCGGGACGGCCTGGGTCTGGTAGCCGCCGGACTGTTCGTCGCGCAGGACGGTGCCGTTCGAGAGCTCGATGACCCGCCGCTGCATCTGGTTCACGATGCTGGCGTCGTGCGTCGCCATCAGCACGGTGGTGCCTCCCTGGTTGATGCGTTCGAGGAGCGCCATGATGCCGGCGGACGTGGTGGGGTCCAGGTTTCCGGTGGGCTCGTCGGCCAGCAGGATCGCCGGCTTGTTCACGACGGCGCGGGCGATGGCCACACGCTGCTGCTCACCACCGGAGAGTTCGTGCGGCATGCGAGTGGCCTTGCCGGCGAGCCCGACGAGCTTCAGCACGTCGGTCACGGCCTCGCTGATGAAGCCCTTGCTCTTGCCGATGACCTGCAGCGAGAACGCCACGTTGTCGAACACGTTCTTGTTCGGCAGCAGACGGAAGTCCTGGAAGACCACCCCGAGGTTGCGGCGGAAGTACGGGACCTTCCGCGATGCCAGGGACCCGAGGCGCTGCCCGAGCACGTGGATCTGCCCGCTCGTGGGCTTCTCCTCCTTGAGCACGAGGCGCAGGAAGCTGGACTTGCCGGAACCGGACGCGCCCACGAGGAACACGAACTCACCCTTGAGGATCTCGAGGGTGAGGTTGTCGAGCGCCGGACTCGGGTTGCCCGAGTAGACCTTGGTGACCTGGTCGAATTTGATCATGACCGGATCAGGGTAGGTCGCCCCGCTTGGAAAGCAAGCGAGGCGCGCGGCTCAGGAACCCCTACTCGGCAGCGGATTGCTTGCGCCAGCGGATGCCCGCGTTGATGAAGCCGTCCAGATCGCCGTCGAACACGGCTGAGGGGTTGTTCACCTCGTGCTCCGTCCGGAGGTCCTTGACCATCTGGTACGGCGCCAGGACGTAGGAGCGGATCTGGTCGCCCCAGCTCGCCGTGATGTTGCCGGCGAGTTCCTTCTTCTTCGCGTTCTCCTCTTCCTTCTTCAGGAGGAGCAGGCGCGACTGCAGCACGCGCATGGCGGCCGCACGGTTCTGGATCTGCGACTTCTCGTTCTGCATCGAGACGACGGTGCCGGTCGGGATGTGCGTCAGGCGCACCGCGGAGTCGGTCGTGTTGACGGACTGCCCGCCGGGGCCCGACGAGCGGAACACGTCGACGCGGATGTCGTTCTCGGGGATGTCGATGACGGCGGTCTCCGGCATGAGCGGGATGACCTCGACCGCGGCGAAGGAGGTCTGGCGCTTGCCGGCGGCACCGAACGGCGACATCCGCACCAGGCGGTGGGTGCCGGCCTCGACCGAGAGCGTGCCGAACGCGTGCGGGGCGTCGATCTCGAACGTCGCGGACTTGATGCCCGCTTCTTCGGCGTACGAGGTGTCCATCACCGTGGTCTTGAAGTTGTGCTGCTCGGCGTACCGGAGGTACATGCGGAGGAGCATCTCGGCGAAGTCCGCCGCGTCGACGCCACCCGCACCGGCGCGGATCGTGATGACCGCGGGACGGTCGTCGTACTCGCCGTCGAGGAGCGTCTGCACCTCGAAGTCGCCGATCATCTTCTGGATCGCCTTGAGCTCGGCGAGCGCTTCGTCGGCGGACTCCTGGTCGTCGCCCTCGTTCGCCATCTCGACCAGCACCTCGAGGTCGTCGATGCGCTGCTCGGTGTCGGTGATCTTCTTCAGCTCCGACTGGCGGTGCGAGAGCGCGCTCGTCACCTGCTGCGCGTGGTCGACGTCGTCCCAGAGGTCCTGGGCCCCGGCCTGCTCGCTGAGGTCGGCGATCTCACGCTGCAGGCGGTCGACGTCGACCACCGAGCGGATGTTGCCGAAGGTCTCGCGAAGGGCGGAGAGCTGCTCGGTGAAGTCCAGTTCGACCATGGTCATCGATCCTACCGGCGCGAGTCCGACTCGGCCGACCGGGAGGCCCGGCGCAGGTCCGTCCCGCTTGTCGCGGGCTTCCTCCGCACGCCTCGCACACCCGCCCCGGCCCCGTCATCCGGGCCTCCGGTGCGACCTGGCGATCGCGTACCGTCGCAGCCGCACGCCCCCGCGGCGCTCGGTCGACAGCAGGACGGCGTCGTAGTGCTCCAGCACCCCGATGGAGCCGTCGTTGTCATCGCGGCAGACGGCGATCACCGGGTCGATCCCGACGCGCGATGCGTGCGCGAGCACCTGGCCCAGCGCCCAGGTCGCCACGCCTCGGCCCCTCGCCGAGGGGCGGATCCCGTACCCGACGTGGCCGAACCGCTGCACGCCGGCCGCGTCTCCCGGCGCCCGGAGTGCGATCCCGCCCAGGACGCGGCCGTCCTCGACGATCCACCAGAGGGCCCCGGGTCTGGCGTGCAGTCGGCCGACCCAGGTGCGGAACCCGTCCTCGTCGCCGACGTCGTCCTGGGCGGTGATCCCGAATCCGTCCTCGTGCACACCCGGCCCCCACTCGGCATGCGCTTCGGCCCACGCCTCGTACAACGCCGTCTGCGGCCTCACCAACTCGAGCATGTCCAAGTATCACAACGAAGCGGGTCGGTGGCGATCCCCTCGTGCGGATTCGACCGCAGTCGCTTCCGGGGTCGCACGCGCGACCCGCACCGACCGTGACCCGTAGAGTCGAGAGACTCTCGACGTCAGGACCCGAACGATGACCAGCCCCGCAACCGACCCAGCCGGAGCCGAGCGGTGGGCAGCCGCCGCCCGGCTCGCCGACGGCCAGAGTGACGACGGGCTCCGCCGCCGCCGGACCCGCGTGTTCGTGTGGGCGGGGGCACTCGTCCTGGTGTCGTGGGTGGTCGGGGTGGTCCTGGCACTGGTGCTGGTGCCGGCCACCGGGAGCAGCCACGCGAGTGGCGGCGATGGCGTGCAGCTGCTCGTCCAGCTCCTGCTGTTGCTGCTCGGGCTGGTCGTCGGCATCGTCGGTTTCGTGTGGGCCTTCCGCTCCGGTCACTACGTCACTCGCTGGCGATCGGTGAGCAGCCCGCTCTCCCGCGCGGAGCAGCGATCGGTGCGGCGTCAGATCGCCGGCAAGGAGCCGATCGACGACGAGCACGCGGACATCGTCGCCGCGGTGGCCGCGCAGAACCGTCGAGCCACGCTCGGGACCCTGCCGATCTTCGGCGCCGTGATGCTGTTCGCCGCCTCGACGGCCGTGAGCACGGACAGTCTGCCCATCAAGCTGATCGAGCTCGTCGCGTCGTTCGCGGTGGTGCTCGGGCTCGTGCAACTGGCCGTGCAGTACCGACGAGCCGGGCGGTTCCTCTCGGAGCGCCCCGTCAGCTGACGTCGTCCGGCTGGCCGCCCGCACCGCTCGACCGTCGGCGGCGTCGGCTCCTCAGGACCAGCAGGAGACCGACCAAGGACGCGGCGCTCCCGAGGAACACCCCCGCCCCGACCCACGTCGTGACGGACGTGCCGTGCCCGAAGAGCGCGTTGATGAGCATGCCGAGTCCGACAGCCACGCCGGTGAGCAACACCGCGCAGGTCGGTTCGAGCCACGGAGGCGACAGGAGCGACCGTCGGTCGACCGGGAGGCCGCGGTCCAGTCGAGCACGCGCAGCTCGCTCGCGGTCCTGGATCGTGATCCCGATCATCGGCCCCCAGAACGCCACCGTGGCCTGGCTGCCGCCGGGATCGACCAGGACCAGGATCGCCATCGTCGCAACCGCACCGCTGAGGTACCACCAGGGGAAGACCCGACGGATCGGGACGGCCCAGCGGCTGTCCCGCCGGGTGCCGTTCCGCGGACGGTGCTCAGCGCCACTCGTGACCACGGTCAGCGCTCCCAGCGCAGGTCGGCACTGCCCTCTGGTTTCGGAGTGGTCACGGGCTCAGGCTACCGGCGGACGTGCGTCCACCTCGTCGCTCCCGGTGAGCACTTCCGCAGTGCCGTCACCTACCCGAGACCGCGCGACCGCCAGTGCCTGCTCAGCCGACGCGAGGAGCACCGGATCACTGGCCTGTCTGAGCGCGACGGCGAATGTGAAGTCCTCGACGGCACGGTCGACGCTCCCGGCTGCGAGCAGCGCCTTGCCTCGGTGTTGCCGCATCACGGCCTCGCGAGTCGTGCCGATGCACTCGGCGACGAGGAGGTCGTACTCGCGCACAGCGGTGCGGGTGTCACCGAGGTCACGGTGGCAGTCGGCCCGCAATGCTCGGACACGCTGCGTCGAGGCGACCCGTTCGAGGCGACGAAGCGCATCACCAGCCTTGCCGGTCCACAGCAGCTCGATCTCCTCACGGAGTGGGTCGTCGGCCGATCCCGCGCGGAACGCAGCGAGGTCGGTGATGACCGGACGGAGATCGGCGGACCGGATTCGCCATCCGGGGCCGCCCTCGACGTCGTGCGTGGCGCCCGTCCCCCGAGTGTGCGGCGTTCGAGGTTCCGGGATGCTGGCTGTCATGGGCGGCGTCAGCGTCGCAGCCGAGATCGCCGGTGTCCCACCTGGGCACTGACCAGGACGACGACCGCGCAGACGAGGGTGACGAACCCGAAGGGCCGCGATCCCGGGTGGGTGAACAGCGCGACCGAGACCCCGAAGAACACGATGCCGAGCAGGGCGAAGACGACCCACACGGCGGATGATCGGAGCATGCCCGGAGTCAACCACTACCGCCCGAGCAGCGGCTCCCGCGACGCCATCCCAGCGGCACCGGCCCGCGCGACCGCATCGGGCAGCGCCGTCAGGAACGCGTCGACGTCGGCATCGGTGGTCGTGTGGCCGAGCGTGATCCGGAGCGCACCACGGGCGTCCTGCTCCGACAGCCCCATCGCGAGCAGCACGTGCGACGCCTCGGGCACGCCGGCCTGGCACGCCGACCCGGTCGACACCGCGACCCCGGCGGCGTCGAGCAGGAACAGGAGCGAATCGCCCTCGCAGCCGGGGAACGTGAAGTGCGCGTTGCCCGGCAGCCGGTCGACCGGGTCCCCCATCAGCACCGCCGACGGCACGGCCGCGCGCACCCCGGCGACCAGGCGGTCCCGCAGGGCGACGAGCGACGGGTGCGGCATCGGCTCGGCGACGACCGCGCTGGCCGCGACACCGAAGGCCGCAGCCGCCGGGGCGTCCTGCGTGCCGCTCCGCACCTGCCGCTGCTGCCCCCCACCGTGGATGAGGGGTTCGACGGTGGCCTTCCGTCCGAGCACGAGTGCACCGATGCCAACGGGCCCGCCGACCTTGTGCGCGGAGACGCTGAGCGCGTCGAGGCCGGACCCGGCGAACGACACCGGCACCTGCCCGTAGGCGGCGACCGCGTCGCTGTGCACGGGCACGCCGGCGGCGTGCGCGAGCTCGACGATCCGTGACACGGGCTGGATGGTGCCCACCTCGTTGTTCGCCCACAGGAACGTGACCAGGGCGACGTCCGAGGCGTCGGCGAGCCGCGCCTCCAGTCCGGCGAGGTCGACGCGACCCTGCGCGTCCAACGGGACCACGTCGATGACGGCGCCCTCGTGCGTCTCCAGCCAGGTCAGGGTGTCGACGGTGGCGTGGTGCTCGCCGCCCGGGACGACGATGCGGGGCCGCTGGCGGTCGCGCTGGCGAGCCCAGAACAGGCCCTTCACGGCGAGGTTGATGCTCTCGGTGCCGCCGGAGGTGAACACGACCTCCACCGGGTCGGCGTCGAGCGAGCGGGCGACGGCGGCGCGGCCGTCCTCGAGCAGCATCTTGGCGCGCTGACCGGCGCTGTGGATGGACGACGGGTTGCCGACGGTGCCGAGGGCATCGGTGAAGGCGGCGAGCGCCTCCGGCAGGATCGGCGTCGTCGCGGCGTGGTCGAGGTAGACCGACAAATGCACCCCCTGGATCGAGCAGTGTCCAGGATACGCGCCGGTCCTCGTACCCTTGTCGCGTGCACGAGACAGCGATCGACCTGACGCCGGGGTTCTCCCTGGGCGGGACCGTCCCCCGGTTCACCCTGCGGTCCGCGACGGCGACGGACGTCGTCCTGGTCGTGGCGAGCGCGGGGAGCGCCGACGGAGCCGACCCCTCCGACGTGCGGCCGACACGGCACGCGCTCGAGCGGGTGCCGGACACCGACGTGTGGACCGGCGAGGTCCCCGGGGTCGTGCCCGGCGACCGCTACCACCTGCTCGTGGACGGGCCGGTGGGGCCGCGGCACGAGTTCGACCCGACGCGTCCGTTGCTCGACCCGTACGGGCGGGGCATCCTGCCGACCGGCGACGACGAGGCGTCCGGCCCCCGCTGGACCAGCGTGGTCGTCGACGACGCGTTCGACTGGGGCGGCGTCGTGAAGCCGCAGGTCCCGCTCGACCGTGCCGTCGTCTACGAGGCGAACGTCCGCACCCTGACGGCCGCGAACCCGCACCTGCCGGAGCACCTGCGCGGCACGTACGCCGGGGTCGCCCACGAGAGCACGATCGCGCACCTGCACCGCATCGGCGTCACGACGCTCGAGTTGCTGCCCGTGCAGGCGTTCGACACCGAGCGGTGGCTCCGCGACGCCGGCCGGCAGAACGCCTGGGGCTACAACACGCTGGGGTTCTTCGCCCCGCACGCCGCGCACGCCTCGGCACCGGCGCAGCAGGAGGGCGCCGACGCCGTCCTGCGCGAGTTCAAGGGCATGGTCCGGCTGCTGCACGAGGCCGGCATCCAGGTCGTCCTCGACGTCGTCTACAACCACACCGCGGAAGAGGGCCTGGGTGGTCCGACGACGAGCCTTCGCGGCATCGACGGTGCGAACCGCTACCGCTGGGCGCGGACCGACCCGCCCCGCCGGGACACCTACTACGACACCACCGGGTGCGGGAACACGCTCGACACCTCGGTCGAGGCGACGGCGGACCTCATCCTCGACAGCCTGGTGTACTGGGCGCGCGAGGTGCAGGTCGACGGGTTCCGCTTCGACCTGATGGCCGCCCTGGCCCGCGACGGCGAGCACCGGTTCGACCCGTCGCACCCGCTGCTCGAGCGCATCCGGAACCACCCGGACCTGCAGGACACCCTGGTGATCGCCGAGCCGTGGGACGTCGGCCCGGACGGCTGGAAGACCGGGGAGTTCGGTGCGGCCGGGCACCGCACGAGCGAGTGGAACGACGGGTTCCGCAACACGGTCCGCCAGTTCTGGCTCACCGACATCGCCGAGGAGCGCCGCACCGGCCTGCCGCAGACCGGGATCGGTGCGCTCGCCGGAGCCCTGACCGGGTCGCGTCACGTCTTCGGCGCCGACCGCGGCCCGCTGGCGAGCGTCAACTTCGTCACCGCGCACGACGGCTTCACCCTGCTCGACCTGGTGTCGTACGACGGCAAGCACAACGAGGCCAACGGCGAGGACAACCGCGACGGCTCGAACGACAACCGCTCGTTCAACCACGGCATCGAGGGTGACACCGCCGACCGAGGGGTCCGCGCCGCGCGCGGCCGGTCGATGCGCAACCTGGTGGCGACCCTGATGCTCTCCGCCGGGGTGCCGATGCTCACCGCCGGCGACGAGCGGAGCCGCACGCAGCACGGCAACAACAACGCCTACGTGGTGTCCGACGACCTGACCCCGGTGGACTGGTCCGACGACGAGGACGCCGAGACGATGACCGAGGCCGTCGCCGCGCTGGCCCGGTTCCGGCAGGCGCACCCGTCGCTCCGCCCCACACGCTTCGGCGTCGAGGGGCAGGAGACCCCCGGGGCCTCGCGGATGTCCTGGTACGGGCCGGACGGGCACCCGATGACGATCGAGGGCTGGGACCAGCCGGTGCATCGCGCCCTGCAGTACTTCGTCGAGTCGACGCCGGAGCACGAGCCCTTCGACCGCGTCCTGGTGGTCGTGCACGGCAGCGGCCGCACCCGCGACCTGACCCTGCCGGTGCGCGAGGACGTCCTCGGGTACCGCCTGGCCTGGTCGAGCGAGAAGCACCGCGACCACGAGCGCCTGCGTCCCGCCGGGCAGGTCTTCACCGCCTACGGCCCCGGCATCCACCTGTTCGAGGTGGCGTAGCGCCGAGCAGGCGGGTGCGGCCCGGCGTCGCGACCGGGTGGCGGACGGGAGGCCCGTGGCGGCCCCGGCACGGGCCTCCCGTCCGGTCCTCAACAGGCTCCACGGCGCGCCCGGCCCTCCACAGCGGGCCGATTCCGGGGAACGCGGAGCCGCTCGCCGGGTAGCGTCGCTTCCGTGGCCACCGCAGACCGACCCCGCCGCCCGAAGATCGGGCGCATCCCGATCACCGAGCTCGCCCCGAGGACGCCGAACGGCTTCCCCGGCAAGGCATTCGACGGCGAGGTGATCACGTTCGGTGCAACCGTCTTCCGAGAAGGACACGGCATCATCGGCGCCGACCTCGTCCTCGAACGCCCAGACGGTGGAACCCGCACCGTCCCCATGACCCTCGGTGCCCCCGGCACCGACCGCTACGAAGCCACGGTGCAGGTCGACCACGTCGGCGTCTGGACGTGGCACGTCGAGTCGTACTCCGACGACTGGGCGAGCTGGCTGCACGGCGCACGCCTGAAGATCGCGGCCGGCGTCGACACCGAGGCGACCCTGCTCGACGGTGCCGTGCTGCTCGACCGGCTGGCCGAGGAGACCGACTCCCCCGCCGCCACCCGTGCCGCCGCACGCGTCCGCGACACCGACCTCGACCCGGCCGAACGCCTGGCCGCCGTCGACGACCCGCGGATCGTCGCCGAGGTCGAGGAAGCCCCGCTCACCTCGCTCCGGACCCACTCCGCCACCCAGCTGCTCGACGTCGAACGCACCCGCGCCGGCGTCGGCGCCTGGTACGAGTTCTTCCCCCGCTCCGAAGGCGCGAAGAAGAACCCCGACGGCTCCTGGAAGAGCGGCGACTTCCGCACCGCTGCCCGCCGTCTGCCCGCCGTCGCCCGGATGGGCTTCGACGTCATCTACCTGCCGCCGATCCACCCCATCGGCACCACCGCCCGCAAGGGGCCGAACAACACGCTCACGCCCGGGCCGAACGACCCCGGCAGCCCCTGGGCGATCGGCTCCCCCGAGGGCGGGCACGACGCGATCCACCCCGACCTCGGCACCGAGGACGACTTCCGCGACTTCGTCGAGACGGCGAAGAACACCGGCATGGAGGTCGCGCTCGACTTCGCGCTGCAGTGCTCCCCCGACCACCCCTGGGTCACGCAGCACCCGGAGTGGTTCACGCAGCGCGCCGACGGGTCCATCGCGACCGCCGAGAACCCGCCGAAGCGCTACCAGGACATCTACCCGATCCAGTTCGACACCGACCCCGAGGGCCTGGTCACCGAGGTCGAGCGCGTCCTGCGCCACTGGATCGCCTTCGGCATCCGCATCTTCCGCGTCGACAACCCGCACACCAAGCCGCTCTGGTTCTGGGAACGGGTCATCCGTGAGATCCGCGACGAGCACCCCGACACCGTGTTCCTCGCCGAGGCGTTCACCCGCCCGGCGATGATGCGCGCGCTCGCCGAGGCCGGGTTCCAGCAGTCGTACTCGTACTTCACCTGGCGCAACACGAAGGACGAGATCGAGGACTACTTCACGGAGCTCTCGCACGAGACGAGCGACTACCTGCGCCCGAACCTCTTCGTGAACACGCCCGACATCCTCACCGAGTACCTGCAGTTCGGCGGCCGTGCCGGCTACAAGGTGCGCGCGGCACTCGCCGCCACCGGTGCGCCGACGTGGGGCATGTACGCCGGGTACGAGCTGTTCGAGGACGTCGCCCGTCCGGGCTCGGAAGAGAACATCGACAACGAGAAGTACGAGTACAAGCCGCGCGACTTCGCCCTGGCCGAGGCCGAGGGTGCGTCGCTCGCGCCGTACGTGACGATGCTCAACCGCCTCCGGGCGGCGCACCCCGCGCTGCGACAGCTGCGGAACCTGCACGTGCACGCCGCCGACGACCCGGCGATCGTCGTCTACTCGAAGCACCTGTCGGGCGAGTACATCCGGTCAGGGCGCCCCGACACCGTGATCGTGGTCGCCAACGTCGACCCGCACTCCGCCCGTGAGACCACCGTGCACCTGGACCTCGCCGCACTCGGTCTGCCGACCGAGGGCCTGTTCGACGTCCGTGACGTCGTGACAGGTCAGCGCTGGACCTGGGGCGCGTCGAACTACGTCCGCCTGGACGCGTTCCAGGAGCCCGTGCACCTGCTCGTCGTGGAAGGACCCCACCGATGACCCCCGAACCGACCGACCCCACGAAGCGCGGACCGGCCGTCCCGCCGGTGCCGCCTCCGCCGCCGGCCGTGCCGCGGTACGAGCCGAAGGTGTCCGCGCCCGACGAGGACCTGCCCGGCGCTCCGCCGGCGCAGCGCGAGGCGCCCGACCGCGGCGTGGCGGAGTCCGCCACGCTCGCCGGGCACCCCGCCGACCCGACGCACCCGCGGCAGCCGTCCGTGGCAGCCGCGGCATCGTCGGACGCCCTGACCGCCCCGACCGGCGGCGCTGCACCCGTGGTCCGTCCGGCCTCCGTCGACGCGCCGGTCGCCCCCAGCGCCGCTGCTCCGGCGTCGGCTGCTGCCTCGGCTCCGGCCGCCGCTGCCGCCACCGGTACGGCCACCGATCCGCGTCCGGCTCCGATCGAGGACTGGCTGCGTCTGCAGGTGGCCGAGGGCCGCTGGTCCCAGCCGCACGACGTGCTCGGCCCGCACCCGGTCGACGGTGGCACCAGCGTCCGCGTCGTCCGGCACCTGGCCCGCGCGGTGCGCCTCGTGCGCCCCGACGGCGACGACATCGAACTCACGCACGAGGGCGACGGGCTCTGGGCCGGCGCCACTGCCGAGACCCTCGGTCGCTACCGCGTCGAGTCGGAGTACGACTACGACGAGTCCACGGACGAAGACGACGCCACCTGGACCACCGACGACGCGTACCGGTTCGCCCCGACGCTCGGCGAGCTCGACCTGCACCTGTTCGGCGAGGGCCGTGACGAGCAGCTCTGGCACCACCTCGGCGCACACGCCCGCACGGTCGACGGTGTCGACGGTGTCGCGTTCGCCGTCTGGGCGCCCCGGGCCACCGCCGTCCGCGTGATCGGCGACTTCGAGGGCTGGGAAGGCCGCACCACCGCGATGCGCCGTCTGAGCGACCTCGGCGTCTGGGAGCTGTTCTGGCCCGGTGCCGTCGTCGGACAGCGGTACAAGTTCCAGATCCTCACCGACTCCGGCTGGGTGGAGCGGGCCGACCCCTTCGCCCGCGAGGCCGAGATCGCGCCCGCCACGGCCTCCGTCGTCACCGAGTCCACGTACACGTGGTCCGAGGGCGACGCCGCGTGGATGGAGCGCCGCGCCCAGACCACCACGCACGACGCCCCGATGAGCGTCTACGAGGTGCACCTCGGCTCGTGGCGCCCCGGCCTGTCGTACCGCGAGGTCGCCGACCAGCTCATCGGCCACATGGAGTACACCGGCTTCACCCACGTGGAGTTCCTGCCGCTCGCCGAGCACCCGTTCGGCGGGTCGTGGGGCTACCAGGTCACCGGGTACTACGCGCCGACCGCGCGCTTCGGTTCGCCGGACGACCTGCGCTACCTGATCGACCGCCTGCACTCCGCCGGCATCGGCGTGATCATGGACTGGGTCCCCGGGCACTTCCCGAAGGACGAATGGGCCCTCGGGCGCTTCGACGGCTACGCGCTGTTCGAGCACCCGGACCCCCGCCGCGGCGAGCAGCTCGACTGGGGCACCTACGTGTTCGACTTCGGACAGCCGCAGGTGCGCAACTTCCTGGTCGCGAACGCGCTGTACTGGTTCGAGGAGTTCCACATCGACGGCCTGCGGGTCGACGCGGTGGCCTCGATGCTGTACCTCGACTACTCCCGAACCGACTGGCTGCCGAACATCCACGGCGGCCGCGAGAACCTCGACGCGATCTCGTTCCTGCAGGAGACGAACGCGACGGCGTACAAGCGCTACCCCGGCATCGTGATGATCGCCGAGGAGAGCACCTCGTGGCCGGGCGTGACCCAGCCGACGAGCGCCGGCGGACTCGGCTTCGGGCAGAAGTGGAACATGGGGTGGATGCACGACTCGCTCGAGTACGTGCAGCGCGACCCCGCGTACCGCAGCTACCACCACGACGAGATCACCTTCTCGTTCGTCTACGCGTTCAGCGAGCAGTTCACCCTGCCGATCAGCCACGACGAGGTCGTGCACGGCAAGGGCTCCCTGTACGGCAAGATGCCCGGCGACGAGTGGCAGAAGCTCGCCAACGTGCGTGCGTACCTGGCGTTCATGTGGGCGCACCCCGGCAAGCAGCTGCTCTTCATGGGCCAGGAATTCGCGCAGCCCGCCGAGTGGTCCGAGGCGAAGGGCCTCGACTGGTCACTCCTCGACCAGCCCGGTCACCGCGGTGTGCAGGACCTCGTCGCGGAGCTCAACCGCGTGTACAAGGACTCCCCTGCGCTCTGGACGCACGACTCGACGGCCGACGGCTTCGAGTGGCTCGAGGGCGGCGACGCACCGCACTCGACCCTCGGGTTCCTGCGGAAGGACGGCGACGACCGGGTCGCGGTGTTCGTGAACTTCTCCGGCGTGCCGGTGGAGCGTCGCTTCGGGTTGCCGACCGCCGGCGAGTGGCACGAGGTGCTCAACACCGATGCTGCCGAGTACGGCGGCTCCGGAGTCGGCAACCTCGGCGTCGTCACCGCAGAGGACACCCCGTGGGCGGGCCGCCCCGCCTCGGCGCACCTCGTGGTCCCGCCGCTCGGTGCCGTCTGTCTCGTCCCGGGCGAGCGCGATGCGCGAGACGCCGTCGTGTCCTCGAGACGCCCCCGAGACGCCGAGACGCCGCCGGATTCGGCGGCGTCTCGGTGTGACGACGGCGTCTTCTTCGCCGTACGGACCCCGCAGGTCTAGTACAGGGCGTTCGCCAGGCGGCGACGCGCCGCGACGACGCGCGGGTCCTCGCTGCCGATGAGCTCGAAGTACTCGACGAGCCGGACGCGCAGGGCCTCACGGTCGTCGCCGAACACCGTCGGCACCAGGTCCAGGAGACGTCCGAAAGCGTCGTCGACGTGCCCGCCGGAGATGTCGAGGTCGGCGACCGCGAGCTGTGCCTGGACGTCCTGCGGGCCGGCGGCAGCGGCCGCACGGATCTCGTCGGCCGTCCGGCCGTTCAGCCGGTCGAGCAGCGACACCTGTGCGAGTCCCGCGACGGCCATCTGGTCGTGCGGGTCCTGCAGGATGGCGGTCTTGTACTCCTCGATCGCGGTGGCGTAGTCGCCCTGCTCGATCGCGTCGTACGCGGCCTGGTGGTGCGGCGGGAGTGGCTCCGGCTCGGGCTCGCCCTGCTCAGGGGCGACCTCGGTCGCAGCGCCGTCGACGGTTACGCGACCGGCCACGCCGTTCTGCTCGGCGGCCTGGAGCACCTGCTCGTAGACGTCGCGGACCTGCGCCTCGGGCAGTGCCCCGACGAAGAGCCCGAGCGGGCGTCCACCGATGACGGCTGCGACGGTCGGGATCGACTGCGCCTGGAACGCCTGCACGAGCTGGGGGTTCGTGTCGGCGTCCACCTTGGCGAGCACCACGCGGCCGTCGTACTCCGCGGTGAGCTGCTCGAGGATCGGCGAGAGCTGCTTGCACGGCCCGCACCACTCGGCCCAGATGTCCACGATGACCGGGACGACGTTCGACAGCTCCAGGACGTCCTGGAAGGTCGCGTCGGTGACGTCGATCACGAGCGACGGGACGGTCAGGTCGGCACCGTTCGCGGTGCCAGCCTCGGTGCCGGGAACGGCTCCGCCGGCGGAACCCGCCGCTGCCGGAGCACCGGACGGCTGGGGCGGCCGCTGTGCACGGTCGACGAGGGACGACAGGTCCACGGCTCCGCGGAGCCCGGACGGGGTCGGGGGGATGTTGCTCATTGCACCTCACTCGCTGCGGTCAGGCCCTGTGTGAACCCGAGCAGGACCACTTTGCCATCCGAGGCGACCGGCGGCACGTAGAAGAGCAGCTGGACGCTGTAGGTCGCGCTGATGCCCTTCTTGCTCGTGTCCACGCCGGACAGTGCCTTGACGGCACCCTCGGTGTTCACCTCGGCGCCCGACGCGGTCGGGGTCACCTTCTCGATCTCGTCCAGGTCCGCGGAGACCAGGGCGCCAGCGTCGTCGGTCGCGATCGCGACGGCGGAGTCGGCGGGCACCTCGGACGAGTACTCGATCTTCGCCGTGTCCGGCAGGGCCTTGGCCTTCTTGTCCTTGTACGCCTTGCCGATGGTGGTGCGGAGCGCATCGCCCTCGGTCGCGAACAGGTCGGCGTACTCGCTGGCGGTGTCCTTCGACAGGATGTCGCCGTAGGCGGTCGCGACCTGGTCGGGCTGGATCGTCAGGAGCTTCGACTCCGGCGCGAGCAGTGCGGCACCGATCGTCGTCGGGGCGAGGCTCGGGATCTTCGCGTCGGCCTCGAGCGAGACGTCGTACGCCACCTTGTAGGGATCGCGGGCGGTGTCCTGCACCAGGGTCAGGGCCTGCGGCGCGGACTTGGCGTCACAGTCCTCGGCGACGATCGTGAAGACCGTTCGGGGCCAGGTGTCGGTCTGCTGCGGCAGCGCGACGCACACCTGCGCGGCCGAGATCGCCGGCGGTGCCTTGACGTCCGAGTCCTTGCCGCGGATCGAGTAGTTCGCCAGACGGAGGTCGAGCGCCGCGCCGGAGAACCGGGTCCGGACCAGGTCACGGTCGCGCGCCCCGTCGGCCTGCTCGGCGACGGCGGCGGTCCGCTGCACGATGCGGGTGATCTGCTGCTTGGTCGCAGCCGTCGGCTCGGTGGTCTCAGCAGCCCCCGTGGCGGTGGCCGTCGGGGTCGGTGTGGCGAGCGACGGGTCGCCGCCCTGCGGCCAGTAGTCCGAGGAACAACCGGCCAGGGTCAGGGCGCCGACGAGCAGCACCGGGACGCCGATGAGCGCGCGCGTGCCGCGACGACCGCGACGCGGCACCTGGGCTCCGGCGGCGGCGGCTCGACGGGACGCACGCACCCGCGGCGGGCGGCTGCCACCACTGCGACGGCGGGGACCGCGGCCACGGCGCTGGTGCAGGAAGGCGAGGACGAGCAACACGAGGCCTCCGAGGACGAACACGCCGCCGGCCACGAGCAGCGGACCGACCGCCGGCGTCGCGGTGTCCTGCGGCCAGGTGACGGACACGTCGCTCGGTGCTGCGGCCTTGCCGTCGCTCACGACGAGGACCGAGACGTCCTGCGGCAGGCGGACGGTGAACTGCCCGGCACCGTCGTACTCCTGGTACCAGAGGTCGCTGCCCTTCGGCGACGGGACGCTGGTCTCGCTGCCCGAGGTCGACCCGACCAGCGAGCCCTTCTCGGCGTCGAAACGGAGCGTGGTGTGCTCGGCGTCACCGATCCAGGCGTCGACGTCGGCGGTCTTGCCGTAGGCCGCGAAGACCTTGCCGGAGCCGGACACGTTGATGCGCTGGTAGCCGGGATTGGCGTTGAGCGTCGTCCCCGGGATCACGGTCACCGGGGCGGAACTGGTCGTCGAGCTCTCGGCCACGAGCGAGGACGGCGGCGCGAACACGGTCCGCTGTCCCACCGCCAGCGCCACGAGCAGCAGACCGATGACGAAACTGACGATCGCCAGGACGAATCGCACGAACTCTCTCCCTACCGCGCCGGGGGGGGGATGTCGGCGCGCGAATCAGCGACTCAGGATAGCGAGCAACGCTGGACAGCGCATCAATCCGCGCTGTCGCCGGACTCAGACGACCCGCTCCGGCCGCCACTACAATCGACCGCGGGCCGATCCGGGCCCTCCGCCGAGCACCCAGGAGCGACACGTGGCGAACGACGAGGCCGAGTTCGGGACCGAGCTGCGGGGGTACCGCCGCGACGAGGTGGAGCGTTCGCTGAACGACCTGCGCCGCGAGCTCATCAAGTCGAACAACGACCGCGCCGACGCCGCGAAGGAGATCCGTCTCCTGCAGGCCCGGGTCTCCGAACTGCAGGGCGAGCTCGACGAAGCCGGCACCCCCACGTACAGCGGACTGGGCACCCGCCTCGAGTCCACCCTGCGTGTGGCCGAGGAGCAGTCGACCCGCCTCATCAGCCAGGCGGACATCGACGCCCAGCGCCTCCGTGCCTCGAGCCGTTCCGAAGCCGAGCGCACCGTCCGCGAGGCCCAGGAGGAAGCGCGCGACACCCTCGAGGACGCCCGCACCCGCGCCACCAACGAACTGACCCGCGCCCGCGCCGAGGCAGCCGACACCGTCGAACGTGCCCGCGCCGAGGCCGGTCTGCTCACGCAGGACGCCCGCAACGAAGCCGCCGCGATCCGCGGGGCCGCCGTGACCGAGGCCGCCGAGGTCCGTTCCGTCGCCATCCGCGAGACGAACGCGCTGCGCGCCCAGGTCGAGCACGAGGTCGCCGAGCTGCGCGAGATCGCCCAGCGCGAGTCCGCCGACGCCCGCACCGCCGCCGCCGAGCTCGACCGCGAGACCGAGCACCGCCGTTCGGTCTTCGAGGCCGACCACGCCCGCCGCACCGAGGACCTCGACCGCGAGGAGACGACCCGACGCGAGGCCCTCGAGCGCGAGGTCACCGAGGGTCGTGCCGCCTGGCACCGCGAGCGTGACGAGGAGCAGCAGGCACACGCGCTGGCACTCGAGACCGGTCGCGCCGAACTCGAGTCCGAGGTCACGCGCCGACGCGCCGAGCTCGACACCGAGGTCGCCGACCGCCGCCGCGAGCTCGACGAGGAACTCGCCGCCGCTCGCGCCCAGTGGGACCGCGAACTGGCAGCAGCCCGCACCGCTTTGGAGCAGGAGATCGAGGCGGCCCAGGCGCAGCTCCGCGTCGACGAGGAGCAGACCCGCGTCGAGAACGCGCGCCTGGTGCAGGAGACCGCCGACCGGATCGCCCGTGAACTCGAGGAGCACGACGCCCGGATCGCGCAGGAGCGCGCCGAGGCCGATGCGTCAGCCGAGCGCGCCGTCCGGGAGCACGAGAACGCCATCGCCGCCCGACGCGAGCGCGAGCACGCCGAGGTCGACACCGAGATCGCCGACCGCCGCACCGCCGAGCTCGGGGTGCTCGAGGCCGAGCGCACCGCCCTGCGGCAGGAGATCGACACCGCACGCGCCGCCCTGGTCAAGGAGCGCGACGAGGTCCGTGCCGAGATCGCCCGGGAGCGCGACGAGGCCCGCACGACGCTCGAGTCGGAACTCGCGTCCCGCCGCGACGACGCCGAGCAGGACTACCTGCGGAAGCACCACGAGACGGTGACCGAGACGCAGAAGTACCTGGACGAGGCCAACCTGCAGCTCGCCGAGGCCACGCGCCGCGCGACCGAGGCCCGCGAACGCGCCGAACGCCTGCAGCAGGAGGCCGACGACCTCGAGCGCACCAGCACGGCCGAGGCCCAGGAGCACGCCCGCACCATCGTCGCCGACGCGCAGGACCGGGTGCACCGGATGGTCGCCGACGCAGAGGAGCGCACCGCCGGCGTCATCGCCGAGGCCGAGGACCGCCTGGCGGCGATCCGCACCGAACGCGAAGCCGTCGCGGGCTACCTCGAGAACCTCCGCGGCGTCCTCACGAACGCCACGGGCCTGCTCGGCACGGCACCCGCCGCGGCGTCCGCTGCGGACGCTGACGACGACGTGGACGCGACCGACCGCTGACGGTCCACGGCCTGGAGGCGCGACCCGCGCCTCCAGGCCGTCCCACCTGGTGCAGGTGGCAGGCCGCAGGGCGTCGTGCGGACGCGCTCAGACGGGCCAGTGGGTCGGCAGCGGGGCGCTGCCCGGCACGACGAGGTCGGCGATCGCGTCGAGGACGATCCGCACGTACCGCTCCCCCACCCACAGGTGCTTCGCACCGTCGACGGGCACGACCCGGACGTTCGGGGCGAGCGCGAACCGTGCCGCCGCGGCCTCGGGCTGCAGGAAGTCGTCGTGCTCGGGGACGAGCGCCACGACCGGGACCCCGACGGCAGCCCAGCGGGCGAGCTCCTCGTCCGAGGTGCGGTGCAGCGGCGGCGACAGCAGGACGACACCGGCGACCGTGCCGGCCTCGACGTGCTCGAGCGCGTGCTTGAGGATCACCTCGGTGCCGAAGGACCACCCCACCAGCCACGGGGTCGGCAGGCCGCGGTCGACGACCTCGGCGACGGCGGCACGCAGGTCGAAGCCCTCGGACACACCATCGCCGAAGACACCCTCGGACGTGCCGCGCGGAGACGTGACGGACCGGAAGTTGAACCGCAGCACCGCGATGTCGGCGAGGGCGGGCAACCGTGCCGCGGCCTTCTTGAGGACGTGCGAGTCCATGAACCCGTGCGCGGTCGGCAGGGGGTGGAGCGTGACGATGGTCCCGCGGGCCGGGCTGTCGGCCGGCTCGGCGAGTTCACCGACGAGCGTCAGGTGGTCATCCGTGACGAGCTCGACATCGGTGCGACGGGCCGGCAGCACGGTGGCGGACCGGATCTCGGTGTCGTGCGGCACGTCGTGCTCGGTCATGCGATGCTCCAGCAGTGGTTGTGCCAGTGCCGGCGCGACGCCAGGTCGGCAGCATCGCCGAGCACGCCGTCCGCACGCCAGACCACCACGTGGGCGGTGCCGGGCAGGACGCTTCCGCCGCACCCGGGGCAGATGTACTCCTTCTGCGCCGACGCGGCCGAGATCGGCTGCACCTGGTACTCGCGACCGTGGCGGACCTCGGTGCGCTTCCACGAACTCATCAGCCGGTCGAGGGTGGTCTCCTCGTCAGGCTCGACGTCGCGACCACGGGGACGCCGCGGTCGGTTGCTGCGCGGCACCCGAGCAGCCGATCAGTACCAGTTGTTGGCCTGGCTGTGTCCCCAGGCACCGCAGGGGGTGCCGTAGACGCCGGCGATGTAGTTGAGACCCCAGGTGATCTGCGTCGCCGGGTTGGTCTGCCAGTCGGCGCCGGCCGTGGCCATCTTGCTGCCGGGGAGGGCCTGCGGGATGCCGTACGCACCGCTGGGGTTGTAGGCGTTCACCCGCCAGCCGGACTCCTTGTTCCACAGCGAGACCAGGCAGTTGTACTGGTCGGTGCCCCAGCCGCGAGCTGTGACCTGCTGCAGGGCGATCGCCTGTGCACTGCCCGGGTCGGGCGTCGCAGCGGTCGCGGCGAGCGTGTTGGCGGCCGAGACCGGCTGGTTCTCGGTGGCCGCGGCGTCCGCGCTGTCGTCGGTGGTCTCGGCGTCGGCGTCGGCTTCGTCCTCTTCGACGACGGGCTTGACGACCTTCGGGGCCGGGACGGTGACGTCGTAGCCGTCACGGTCGGCGGCGGCCACGGCGTAGGTGCCGTGCGCGGTGTACTGCTGCGGCGCCGGCGGCGTCTTCACGAGCACCGGGGTGTCGACGGCGGCCTGTGCCACGTCGGCCTGCAGCGGGTTGAACAGCGAGCCGCCGACGAACAGGAACACGCCGACGAAGGACATCATCGGGGCGATCGCGCGCTTGCGGGCGACGGCGTTCACCGACGACGCGGTGGGCTTCACGAGCTTCGGCGTCGCACGGCGCTGCACCGTCGCGGTGCGCTGCTTCGCGGGACGCTGGTCGGCGTCGACCAGAGCATCGTGGGCGAAGGACGCCACACGCTCGTCGGAGACGCGGGTCGCCGCCACCGACTTCGGCGTGGCGACCGGATCCGTCGTCGCGGGCGCTGCCTGCGGGGTCACCCCGAACGCCGACGTCTCCGTCGTGCGGGTTCGCTGCATTGCCGCGCGGCGCTCACCGGAAGCCTGGAGGCTGAGGTGCTCGCGGGTATCGCGGTCGGAGCTTGAGTCTGCCGTGTGCCTGCCCATGAGTAGGACCAGGGTAACGGAACGATCACGGAAAGCGAAGCACCTGGGGACAGCGCGTCGTCACCGGACAGCGAGCATCACTTCGACGACGGCGTCGAGCAGCGCGTCGACCTGCGCCTCGCGGTACCCGCCGTGCTTCGGGCGGAAGACGATCGAGCGGACCTCGGTGAGGCTGAGCGGCTTGCCCTCGCGGAAGTACCCGGCGAGCCGGGCGGCGAACGCGTCGACGTCCTTCGGGTGGTAGCCGGTGCCGAGCACGCTGACCCGGCTGAACCGCTGCCCGTCGGGCCGCTCGAGCCGCGCCACGACGTCGGAGGCCTTCGTCCGTGCCTCGGCGTACCAGGCCTTCTTGCCGACCTCGCTCATCTCCCGCTCACGCTCGCGTGCCGCGAAGGCGTCCTCGAGTCGCTCGAGTGCGGCGTCGACGTGCGACGTGGAGTAGCCGCCCTTGCGCATCGAGAACGCCGTGGCGCGGATCTTCGCGGCCTCGATGCCGGGGGCGCTGTCGTCGGCGGAATACGCGCGCCGGGCGTCCTCGAGGAAACGCTCGACTTCGTCGACGTCGTAACCGAGGGCGGAACGGGCTGCGGTCGGGAAGGTGGTGGCCACGGCGTCATTCTGCCAGTCCCCGACCGTGGCACAACCTGGACGCGCTGAGTGCGGCGTTCAGCCCGGCCCGACAGCGGTCAGTGGTCAGTGGTTGACGACGAGGTACAGCACGTAGGCGACGGCGGCGGACGGCAGGATGCTGTCGATGCGGTCGAGCAGGCCGCCGTGTCCGGGCAGGAACGACGAGATGTCCTTGATGCCGAGGTCGCGCTTGATCATCGACTCGGTCAGGTCGCCGAGCGTGGCCGAACCGGAGATGAGCACACCGAGCAGGACACCGGTCCACCAGGGCAGCCCGAGCATGAACACGGCCACCAGGATGCCGACGACGATGCTCGCCGCCACGGACCCGGCGAAGCCCTCCCACGTCTTCTTGGGGCTGATGCGGGGAGCCATCGGGTGCTTGCCGAGGTTCAGCCCGGTGGCGTACGCGCCGGTGTCGACCGCGACGACGACGAGGATGAACCCGATCACCCAGAGGTTGCCGTCCGGCTGGGCGGAGAGCAGCACCACGCAGGCGCCGAGCAGGGAGATGTAGGCCTGCACGAACAGCCCGTTCGTGAGGTCTCGGGCGACGTTGCCAGCCGGGGGCTTCTGCCGCGCGACGGCGACCTCGACGAGTCGCCAGACGCTGATCAGGACGATGCCGCCGAGCAGGGTGAACAGCGCCGCGACCTGGCCGAGCAGGAACGCCGCCGGCACGATCGCGATCGCGACGGCGACGCTCGGGATCCGCGGGACGTCGCGGCCGGCGAACCGCATCGCGCTCGTGAGTTCGTAGACGCCGACGCCCAGCAGGAACGCCGCGACGACCATGAAGGACGGCGGCCAGAGGAGCAGCGTGCCGAGCATCACGACCGCGAACGCGAGCGCGATGCCGATCGCCGCCGGCAGGTTGCGCCCGGTCCGCGCGGTCAGCGCTTCGTTGCGCGCGCCGAAGTCGGCCTTGCGCTGGCGGAGCTGCGCCTCGAAGTCGGTGCGCGCCGCTCGTGCGCGCGCATCGAAGTCCTGACGGAGCCCCTTCTTCACGGGCCCGCTCGACGCGGGCCCGTGCTCTGCTGTGGGGCGGTCATCGCCCTGGTCGGAGCGACGCATCAGACCTCGAGGAGTTCGGCTTCCTTCTTCTTCAGCGACTCGTCGATCTGGTCGACGTGCTTCTTCGTCAGGGCCTCGAGGTCCTTGTCGCCGCGCGAGATCTCGTCGTCGGAGATCTCACCCTTGAGTGCGTCGAGGTCGTCCTTGGCCTTGCGGCGGATGTTCCGGACGACGACCTTGTGGTCTTCGCCCTTCGTCCGCACGAGCTTGACGAACTCCTTGCGGCGGTCCTTGGTGAGCTCCGGGATCGTCACGCGCACGATGTCGCCGTCGTTCGTCGGGCTGGCGCCGAGGTTCGGGAACGTCGCGATCGCGCGCTCGATCTCCTTGAGCGCCGTCTTGTCGTACGGCGTCACGATGAGCGTGCGGGCCTCGGGCGTCTGCAGCGACGCGAGCTGCGCGAGCGGCGTCGGCGTGCCGTAGTACTCGACCGGGATCTTCTGGAAGAGCGCCGCGTTGATGCGGCCGGTGCGGACGGTCGAGAAGTCGTCCTTGGCGACCTCGACAGCCTTCGCCATCTTCTCGGTGGCTTCGGTCAGGACATCACTGATCACGGTGTTACTCCTTCGGTACTGGCGTCGAGTCTAGTCAGCGCCGGGGGTCAGTTGCTGACGACGGTGCCGATGCGCTCGCCACGGATCGCGGCCTGGACGTTGCCGTCGCCCTCCATGCCGAAGACGTGCATCGGCATGCCGTTGTCCATGCAGAGCGAGAACGCGGTGGCGTCGACGACCTTGAGGCCCTTGAGCAGCGCGTCCTGGTAGGTCACGTGGTGCAGCTTCTCGGCGGTGGCGTCCTTCTTCGGGTCGGCGGTGTACACGCCGTCGACGCCGTTCTTGGCGACGAGGACCTCGTCCGCCTTGATCTCGAGCGCACGCTGCGCCGCCACCGTGTCCGTGGAGAAGTACGGCAGTCCGGCACCGGCGCCGAAGATGACGACCCGGCCCTTCTCGAGGTGCCGCTCGGCGCGCCGCGGGATGTACGGCTCGGCGACCTGGGTCATCGCGATGGCGGACTGCACGCGGGTCGCAGCGCCCGCCTGCTCGAGGAAGTCCTGCAGCGCGAGTGCGTTCATCACCGTGCCGAGCATGCCCATGTAGTCGGCGCGCCCGCGGTCCATGCCGCGCTGCGAGAGCTCGGCTCCGCGGAAGAAGTTGCCCCCGCCGACGACGATCGCGATCTCGACCTCACGCGCGGCGACGGCGATCTCCTTGGCGATGGTGCCGATCACGTCGGGGTTCACCCCGAGGGAGCCGGCGCCGAACGCCTCTCCCGACAGCTTCAGCAGAACGCGGCGTCGTCCGGTCTTCTCGTCGGTCATCTGGTCCGCACCCTTCGTCGTGGTCTCGTGGAAATGTACTCGCGGATGTGTCGCGCGCGTGTCGTGCCGGCGCGCGCGAAAAACGGGGCCAGGAACCTGGTTGGTTCCTGACCCCGTCACGGGTTCGTTACGCGCCGACCTTGACGCGGGCGAAGCCCTGGATCGTGATGCCGGCGTTCTCGGCGGCCTTCGCGACGGAGATCTTGTTGTCCTTCGCGTAGTCCTGGTCGAGGAGCGACACCTGCTTGATGTAGGCGTTCACCCGGCCCTCGACGATCTTCGGGAGCGCAGCCTCGGGCTTGCCCTCTTCGCGCGTGATCGCCTCGACGGTCGCACGCTCCTTCTCGATGGCCTCGGCCGGGACCTCGTCGCGGGTCAGGTACGTCGGGTTCGCGAACGCGACGTGCTGGGCGATCGAACGTGCCTCGGCGGCGTTGTCACCCTCGTACGCGATGACGACGGCGATCTGCGGCGGCAGGTCCTGGCTGGTCTTGTGCAGGTAGATCTCGAAGGCCGAGCCCTCGACACGGCGGACCGTGCGGACCTCGAGCTTCTCGCCCAGCGCGGCAGCCGACTCGTTGACGACCTCGAGGACGGTCTTGCCGTCCAGCGGTGCGGCGTTGGCGGCAGCGACGTCGGCGGCACCGGCAGCGGCGACCGCGCCCAGCACCTTGTCGGCGAGGGTCGTGAACTTCTCGTTCTTCGCGACGAAGTCGGTCTCGCTCGCGAGCTCGACGACCGTGGCGGCGCCGTTCTCGGAGGTCGCGACGACGACACCCTCGGAGGTGGCACGGTCGTCGCGCTTGGCGACGGCCTTGGCACCCTTGATGCGGAGCAGCTCGACGGCCTTGTCGTAGTCGCCGTCGGCCTCGACGAGCGCGTTCTTCGCGTCCATCATGCCGGCGCCGAGGTCCTCGCGGAGCTTCTTCACGTCAGCAGCGGTGAAGTTTGCCATTGACTGGAGTCCTTTCTGGACTGTACGTGTGTGGAGAGTGGAGTGCAGTCGGGGCGCCGGACCCGGTGGGGTCCGGCGCCCCGGCGACTCACTCGGCGGGGGTGGTCTCCGCGGCTGCCTCGGCCTCGGCCGTCGGCTCCGCGTTCTTCGCCTCGTCGGCGATCGGCTCGCCGATCTCCTTCGCGGCGACCTGCGCGTCAGCGTCGTTCTCCTCGACGGGGGCGGCGGGCGCCTCGGTCGTGGCGGCGGTCTCGCCACCGAGGAGCTCCTGCTCCCACTCGGCGAGGGGCTCGCTGGCCTCGTCCTCGTCGCCACCGTTGTGGCGGGTCTTCAGGCCCTCGGCCGCGGCGTCGGCGACGATGCGGGTCAGGAGGCCGACGGAGCGGATCGCGTCGTCGTTGCCCGGGATCGGGTACGTGATCTCGTCGGGGTCGCAGTTGGTGTCGAGGATGCCGATGATCGGGATACCGAGCTTCTGCGCCTCGTCGACGGCGAGGTGCTCCTTCTTGGTGTCGACGATCCAGAGCGCGCTCGGGGTCCGCGTGAGGTTGCGGATACCACCGAGGGTCTTGTGGAGCTTGTCCAGCTCGCGCTTCTTGATGAGGAGCTCCTTCTTGGTGAAGCCCTTCGTCGTGTCGTCGAAGTCGATCTCCTCGAGCTCCTTCATGCGCGCGAGGCGCTTGGAGACCGTCTGGAAGTTCGTGAGCAGACCGCCGAGCCAACGCTGGTTGACGTACGGCTGGCCGACGCGGGTCGCCTGCTCGGCGATGGAGCCCTGGGCCTGCTTCTTGGTGCCCACGAAGAGGATCGTGCCACCGTGCGCGACCGTCTCCTTGACGAAGTCGTACGCGCGGTCGATGAAGGCCAGCGACTGCTGCAGGTCGATGATGTGGATGCCCGAGCGCTCGGCGAGGATGAAGCGCTTCACCTTCGGGTTCCACCGACGGGTCTGGTGTCCGAAGTGGACGCCGCTGTCGAGCAGCTGGCGGATGGTGACGACGGCCATGTGCCGTCCTCCTTCTGTGTTCTCGGCGCGCAGCCGTGCTCTCGCACGTCGCTGCGGACCTGTTGCGGTTGTGTCGATCACGACCGTCGGTCGTGGTCCCTGGTGTCCTGGCACGCGACCGCCCGCTCGTGAGAGCGGGACCGTTGGTCGGGTACCGAGCCCGTGAGGGCTTGGTGGACACGCGAAGTCAGCGCGCATCAGCACGCTGCTGGATAGATGCTAACAGAAGGGAGGCCCGGATCACGCGCGCCTCGCGGCTGACGTGATCCGGGCCTCCTGTCCGGCGATCCGTGCGGAACGGACGCGGTGCGCGACCGGCCGATCAGGCCTTGGCGTCCACCGTGTCGCCGTCGGCGGAGATGCCCATCTCCTCGAGCGAGCGGCCCTTGGTCTCCGGGATCTTGGCGATGACGAAGAACAGCGACAGCAGCGCGAACAGCGCGTAGATGCCGTAGGTGACCGTCAGGTTGAAGCCCGAGAGCACGGGGAACGAGATCGTCACGATGAAGTTCGCGATCCAGTTGGCGGCCGAGCCGATGCCCAGCGCCGTGGCGCGGATGCGGTTCGGGAACATCTCGCCGAGCAGGACCCACATGAGCGGACCCCACGTGGCGCCGAAGGACACCACGAAGAGGTTCGCGAAGATCAGCGCGATGACGCCCCACGAGCCGGGGAGGCTCGGGCTGCCGTCGACGATCGTCGCCTGCGAGAACGCGATGGCGACCATGGTGAGCGAGACGAACATGCCCGCGGAACCGGCGACGAGCAGCGGCTTGCGGCCGACCTTGTCGACCAGGAAGATCGCCACGAAGGTGACGGCGACGTTGACCACCGAGGTGATCGTGGAGATGAGGAACGAGTCCTCCTCCTTGAAGCCGACCGCCTGCCAGAGCGTCGTCGAGTAGTAGAAGATCACGTTGATGCCGACGAACTGCTGCAGCACGGCCAGGATGATGCCCACCCAGACGATCGGCTGGAGCCCGAAGCGGTTGCCCCGGATGGAGCCCTTCTTCTCGTTGGCTTCCTTCTTGATGCCGTCCTGGATCTCCTCCAGGCTCGTGTTCACGGTGTCGCGCGGGACGATCTTGCCCATCACCACGCGCGCATCATCCGCACGGCCCTTGGTGAGCAGGTAGCGCGGGGACTCCGGCAGCGTGATCGCCAGGACGCCGTAGACGACCGAGGGGATCACCCCGACCAGGAACATCCAGCGCCAGGCGGCCAGGCCCCAGACCTCGGCCGAGGCGCTGCCCGCGGTGACGGCGAAGAGCTGGTCGGACAGGAGCGCGGCGAAGATACCGAGCGTGATCGCCAGCTGCTGGAACGAGGCCAGCCGCCCGCGGATCGCCTTCGGGGAGACCTCGGAGATGTACGCCGGCGCGATGACCGAAGCGGTACCGATGCCGAGACCGCCGACGAGACGCCAGATCACGAGGTCCCACGTCGCGAACGCGAACGCCGAACCGATCGACGAGACGAAGAACAGCACCGCGGCCCAGAACATGATCCGGGTGCGGCCGTAGCGGTCGGCGAGGCGGCCGGCGAAGTAGGCGCCGAACGCGCAGCCGATCAGGGCCGATGCGACCGCGAAGCCGCTGGCCGCGTCGGAGAGGTTGAACTCACCCTTGATCGCGTCGACGGCGCCGTTGATGACGGACGAGTCGAAGCCGAACAGGAAGCCACCGACCGCCGCCGCGATGGCGAACAGGGTGACCTTCCCCTTGAACGCACGGTCTTCGCCGTGCCCGGTGGTCGTGGTGGACACGATGCTCCTGGGTTCTGCCGCCGTGCCGGTGTGCAGCACGGTGCCCCGGCGGTCGGCTGGTTCGCCGTCCGAGCGGCGTTGCGTGTTCCGGAGCGGCCCCGACTGTACTCCTCGCTCGGGATCTGGTCATAACCGGGGCGTGATCGGGACGGCGCGGGGCTTGCGCGCCGACGCGGAACGACACTGTCGCCGTCGTACGACGTCGGTTCTGTCGTTTCCGTCCTCGGCACGTTCCTCCCCAAGCCTGGAGGCGCGACTCCCCCTCCACGGATCGCCCCCGCCCGCCCCGGGGCCGGGTTCCACCGCCCAGGCTGGGGACATGCGATCGAACGCACGTCCCGTCCTGCTGTCCGTGGTGTGCGCGGCGGTGCTGGGCGGGACCGCGGTGTTCGGAGCCGCGCCGTCGACGGGCGCCGGGGCGTCGGTGGGCGCCGGGGCGTCGGTGGGCACTGCGACCGATTCGGGCCGGGTCGAGGCTCGCTGGATCTGGCCCACCGGGTCGCGGGTGGTCGAGCGCGCCTGGGAAGGACCGTCCTCGGACTACACCGCCGGCCACCGGGGCCTCGACGTCCCGGCAGCCCTCGGCAGCACTGCCTCGGCGGTGGACGACGGCACGGTGGGGTTCGCCGGCGCGGTCGGCGGCCGCACCGTCGTGACGATCGACCACGGCGACGGACTGGTCAGCACGCTCGACTCGGTGACGCCCCTGGTCGCCGCCGGGGACGAGGTCGTGCAGGGCGCGCCGGTCGGGCGCGTCTCGGTCGGGCACTGTCCGGCGTCGGCACCGTGCCTGCACCTCGGTGCTCGCGTCGACGGTCGCTACGTCGACCCGATGGCGTACCTGCCACCAGCCGAGTGGCCGGTGCTCCTGCCCGAGTCGGCCTGGCCCGGGTGAGTCGAGCCGACCGGAAGCCGATCGGAAGCTGACCTGCAACCGACCGGGACGCACGTCGGCCCACCGTCAGGCGCGCGGGTGCGCCGTTCGGTAGACCTCACGCAGCCGCGCCGACGACACGTGCGTGTAGATCTGCGTCGTGCCGAGGCTGGCGTGACCGAGGAGTTCCTGCACCGCGCGCAGGTCCGCTCCCCCGTCGAGCAGGTGCGTCGCCGCGGTGTGCCGGAACGTGTGCGGCCCGCTCGGCCCCTCGCCCGGCAGGTCACCGAGCAAGCGCGCCACCACGCGGTAGGCACTGCGGACGCCGAGTCGGGCGCCACGGTCGCCGAGGAACAGCGCCGTGCCTGCCGGTCCCTCCGCCCGTACGGCGAGGGCGGGCCGTCCGCGCTCGAGCCACGCCTCGAGTGCGTCCCGTGCCGGCACCCCGAACGGCACCACGCGTTCCTTCCCGCCCTTGCCGAGCACCCGCACGGTCAGGCGTCCGCGATCGACGTCGGTCACGTCGATCCCGACGAGTTCGCTGACCCGGATGGCCGCCGCGTACAGGAGCTCGACGAGGGCCAGGTCCCGCAGCGCCGTCGGGTCGTCCGTCGCCGCCCGGGCACCGAGCCCGTCGAGCAGGACGCGCACCTGGTCGGCCGACACGACGCGGGGAAGGTGCGCCCCGCCCTTCGGTGCACGGAGCCGGACCCCCGCGTCGGTCGTCGTCACCCCGGTCTCGCTCGCCCACCGCGTGAACGCCCGCACGGACGAAGACCGCCGAGCGATCGTCGACCGGGCGAGCCCCCGGTGGTCGGCGTCCCACAGCCAGTCACGCAGGAGCTCGAGCTCGACGTCGGCGACGCGGTCGACCCCTCGGGTGTCCGCGAACGCCACGAGCTGCTCGAGGTCGTTGGCGTACGCGCGCAGGGTCTGCTCGCTGAGGCCCCGCGCGTGCCGGGCGTGCCCGAGGAAGGCGTCCACCGCCACCACCAGTCGACCGTCCGTCCGCGCAACCACGACGTCAGCGTACGGCTGTCGACCGTCATGCCCGGCCCCACCCGCCGCCGCTCGCGACGACGAGTCCCTGCAGCTGCGCCAGGGCGAGCGCGTCGGCGACGTCGGCCGTCGACATGCCCGCCCGACGGGCGATCTCGGCCTCGGGCAGCGCGCGACGGCCGAGCGCGTCGAGCACCCGGAGCACCTCGGGGTCCTGCCGACCGGACAGGAGCGGTTCGTCCGGCACCGCTCCCCCGCTCGTCCCGGTCGCCGGTCTCGCCGCCGCGACCGGATCGCCGGGGTGCACGACGATCTGCGCCCGTCCCTGTGCGATGAGCCGGTGGCACCCGACCGATGCCGAGGACGCGAACGCTCCCGGGACCGCGAACACCGGCCGGCCGAGCTGCGCTGCGTGGTGGGCGGTGTTGAGCGCCCCGGACCGGGCGCCCGCTTCGACCACGACCGTGACGTCGGCCAGCGCGGCGATCAGCCGGTTCCGGGCGAGGAAACGCCACCGCGTCGGTCGCGTCCCCGGTGCCGACTCAGCGAGCAGCGCCCCCTGCCGCGCCACGTTGTGGAGCAGCTGCGCATTCCCCACCGGGTAGAGCTGGTCGATGCCACCGGCCAGGACGGCGACCGTGGGCGTCCCGGCGGCGACGGCGACACGGTGCGCCACCGCGTCGATCCCGTAGGCGCCCCCGCTCACGATGAGGAATCCCGCGTCCGCCGCGGTCGAGGTGATCTCCGCCGCGGCCTCGGCACCGGCCACCGTGTTCGCCCGGGACCCCACGACCCCCAACGCCGGCATCCCCTCGCCGAGGCGTGCACCCGTGCTGCGCGTCCAGAGGACCACCGGGGCGTGCGGCCCGAGGTCATCCATCGCGGGCGGCCACCCGTCGCTCTCGGGGACCAGCAGTCCGGCTCCGACCGCACCGGCCGCCGCGAGCACGTCGCCCACCTCGACGGCGGCCAATCGGGGCCGCCAGCGTTCCACCGCGGTCTGCAGCACGCCGAGCAGCACCGCTGGGTCCTCCGCACCCGGCACCTCGGCGTCGACGCAGCATCCCAGCAGTGAATCGAAGTCTCCGTCCGCGGCGAGCAGCACCGCACCGAGCGCACGCTCGGGTCCGAGGCCGGTGAGGAGCTCTCCGGCGACGGAGTCCCCCGGTTCGACGATGGCCGACCAGGCGACCCGTGCCGCGGCCTGCACCGGATCCACCGCGGCACCGCTCCGTCCCAGCAGGCGCGCCACGGTGTCGAGGAGCTCCGTGCCCGCCGGCATCACAGCGCGCTCCGCAGGGCCAGGGCGCCGCGGACGTGCGCACCCGTGGGCCGCTCCACCGCGTCGAGGTCGGCGAGCGTCCACGCCAGGCGCATCACACGGTCCCACCCGCGCATCGTCAGGGTCCCGAGGTCGAGTGCGCGGTCGAGGTCCGCCGTCGACCAGGGTTCGATGCGTCCCTCGGCTCGGAGCCACGTCCCGGTGACCTCGGCATTGCGCGTCCATCCTGTGCCGTGCAGTCGCTCCGCCATGCGGGCTCGTGCTGCCGCGACCGCCGCACGCGCGACCGCCGTCGTCGGGGTGCTGCCGTCCGCGTCCCGCATCCGACCCGTCGTCACCCGGGGCACCAGCACCCGGATGTCCATCCGGTCGAGCAGCGGCCCGGACATGCGGCCGAGGTACCGGCGGACGGTGCTCGGCGAGCACTCGCACGGCTGCCCGTGCGCACCACCGGCGTTGCCGCACGGACAGGGGTTCGCCGCCAGGACGACCTGGCAGCGTGCGGGGAACTCGGCCGCTCCCGCCGCACGGTGGATCGTGATCCGCCCGGACTCGAGCGGTTGCCGGAGCGCGTCGAGCACGGCCCGCGGGAACTCCGGTGCCTCGTCGAGGAACAGGATGCCCCCGGTGGCGCGCGACACGGCTCCGGGGCGCAGGACCCCGGATCCGCCGCCGATGAGCGAGACCGCCGACGCGGAGTGGTGCGGGGCTTCCCACGGTGGCTTCGTGCTCCACGACGCGGGGCCCAGCCCGGCGACGGACCGGACGGCGGCGACCTCGAGCGCGGTCTCGTCGTCGAGGTCGGGCAGCAACCCGGGCAGCCGTTCGGCGAGCATGGTCTTGCCCGCGCCCGGTGGCCCGAGCAGCAGTGCGTGGTGTCCCCCGGCCGCCGCGGCAATGAGTGCTCGGACGCCGACCGGGTTCCCCACGACGTCCGACAGCTCGGCTACGGGACGCGGCACGGCCGTGACCGGGACCGGCAGCACCGGGTCGACCTCGACCGTCGGCAGGAGCGCCCCGGCGTCGATCGCCGCCGCCCGCAACGAGTCCACGCCCCGGATCCGGACCCCGCCGACCACACGGGCCTCGGTCAGGTTGCCGACGGGCAGCACGACGCGGTCCACACCGGCGTCGCGCGCGGCGAGCAGCATCGGGATCACGCCGGGGACCGGACGCACCCTGCCGTCGAGGCCGAGTTCGCCGATGTAGACGATGCGCTCCGAGACGTCCGGCGCGAGACCGGCACCGGCGAGCACGGCCATCGCGATGGCGAGGTCGAACCCCGAACCGCGTTTCGGGATCGCCGCCGGGGTCAGGTTCACGGTGATCCGGCGGGCGGGCAGCGGGCACCCCGCGTTCGCCGCCGCGGATCGCACACGTTCCCGTGCCTCACCCAGCGAGGTGTCAGGCAGACCGATGATGCTGAACGCCGGCAGCTGACTGGTCAGGTGCGCTTCGACCTCGATCCGCCGACCGGTGACCCCGAGCAGCGCGACCGCTGCAGCGCGCCCGATGCCGGTCATAGCACACCCGCCAGGTGCTCGACGACGGTGCGGGGACCGTCGACGTGGACCGCGACGACGTCCACCCGGACCGCGCGCGCCGAGACCTCGGGATGCGCGTCGAACCACTCGGGCACGAGTCGCCGCATCCGGGTGAGCTTCGCCGCCGTGATCGCCTCGAACGGGTGGCCGGTGGCGGCTCCGGAACGGGTCTTCACCTCGATGAAGGCGAGCGTGCAGGAATCCCACGCGACGATGTCGATCTCACCGCGCGCACATCGCCAGTTCCGCTCGAGCACGCGGAATCCCCGGGCTTCGAGCCAGGCCACCGCTCGTTCTTCACCGAATCGTCCGAGTCGGCCGTTCCGGAGCGACCGCCCCGGTGCTCGTTGCACGTCTTGTTCCATGTCGTTGCCTCCACGACAACGATCTCCGGAACGCACACACCGAACGGCGGACTCGGAGAGTCTGTGGAATCAGTGCGGACGAATTGCCCCTGTGGAGGAAAGAAGAAGGACCCGGGCGATCGAGATCACCCGGGTCCTGCTGCGACGAGCGTCAGTGCGCTGCTGCGTAGGCTTCCTGCACCTGCGTCGAGATGCGCCCGCGGGAGGAGACTTCGTACCCGTTCTCCTTGGCCCACTCGCGGATCTTGCCGAGTTCTTCGGAGTTGCCGCGCTTCGGGGCGGACTTCGGCGCGGAACCGCCGCCGGTGCGACGACCGGAGACCTTGCGCGCTGCGGCGATGTAGTCGGAGATCGCCTCGCGGAACTTGTCGACGTTGTCGTTCGACAGGTCGATCTCGTACGACGAGCCGTCGAACGCGAATTCGACCGTCCGGCCTTCACCGGTGGTGATGGGGGAATCGTCGAGGTCGTCGACGAGCTGGACGGTGACCTTCTGTGCCATGGGGTGCTCCTGTTCGTGGGGCGGTTATTTCCCCATCAGAATAGCGCGCACAATTCCCCGGCGGTCCGGATCAGCGGCGATTCACCGAGAAAGAAGCAGGAGAAAGGAAATTGACGATCACTCGTCGAGTGCGAGTTCCTTCGGCAGTTCGAGTTCGCGCGTCGTGAGTTCCTCGACATTCACGTCCTTGAACGTGAGTACCCGGACACCCTTGACGAACCGGTCGGAACGGTAGACGTCCCAGACCCAGACGTCGTTCATCGTCAGTTCGAAGTAGAAGTCGTGCTCCGTGTCACGGCGCACGAGTTCGACCTCGTTCGCCAGGTAGAAACGGCGCTCCGTCTCGACCACGTAACGGAACTGCGACACCACGTCGCGGTACTCGCGGTACAGGGCCAGCTCGACCTCGCGGTCGTAGTCGTCGAATTCGTCCTCATCCATTGCGCCCACAGTCTACGGCGACGGAGGCCCGTGCGGACGACGGGCTCAACCGGCGAGGGCGTCGAGTTCGTCGAACCCGTCCAGCGCGACGCTCGAGGCCTGGTGCAACCACGACTTCCGGTGCAGCGCGTGCGCCCCGATCGCCCGGATCGCGTCGTAGTGCGCCGTCGACCCGTAGCCCTTGTTCGACACCCACCCGTAGTGCGGAGCCTCGTCGTGCGCGGAGATCATGAGCGCGTCACGAGCGACCTTGGCCACCACGGACGCCGCGGCCACCGAGGCGCAGTCGCGGTCGGCCTTGACCCGGACGACGACCTCGAGCGGATCGGCGGCCGGACGGAGCGACGCGGGCAGGGCACGGCTCAACCAGTCGAACGAGCCGTCGAGCACCACCACCGCGCCGTCGAGCGACACCCCGTCGGCGACCAGGGAGCCGAGCGCCTGCGCACCGGCTGCACCGAGAGCGGGCACGATGCCCTGCTGGTCGACGAAGTCAGCCGAGGCCATGCCGACCGACGTGCGCGCCCAGCGCTGCACGACGGGCACGAGGTCGGTGCGGCGCGCTTCGGACAACAGCTTCGAGTCCGCGAGCCCCTGGGGCACACGACCGATGTCGAGCGTCACAGCAGCCACACCGACGCCGACCGGACCGGCGATGGCGCCACGGCCGACCTCGTCCATGCCGATGACCGTCACGCGGCCCTCGGCGAGCAGACGTTTCTCGAGCCGGAGCGACGGACGGACGGCGGTCACTCGTCGCGCTCCTCCACGCCGGCGAACACCTCGGGGTGGTCGTCGAGCCACGTCCAGCGGCTCGCCGGCCACGAGATGACGAACGCGCGACCCGTGACGTCGGACATCGGGACGAAGCCCTTCGACGGGGTGTCGCCGTTGTACCGGGAGTCCTTCGAGTCGTTCCGGTTGTCGCCCATCACCCAGATGGTGCCCTTCGGCACGGTGACCGAGAAGTCGGTCGCCGAGGCCGGGGCGCCGGCGGGGAGCTTCAGGTACGGCTCCTTGATCGGCACACCGTTCACCGACATCTGCCCGAGGTCGTTGCAGCAGGACACCTTGTCACCGGGCAGACCGATGACGCGCTTGATCAGGTGGTCGTCGCTGTCACCGGTGCCGAGACCGACCTGGGTCAGCGCCCAGTCGATGGCCTTCGCGGGCTGGGTGTCCGGCGTGACGCTCGGCACCTCGGACCCGGTGAGCCAACCGCCCGGGTCCTTGAAGACGACGACGTCTCCCCGCTTCAGTGCCACGGCGCCGGGGACGAGCTCGTTCACGATGACGCGGTCGTTGATCTGGAGCGTGTTCTCCATCGACGCCGACGGGATGTAGAACGACCGGATCAGGAACGTCTTCACCAGGAACGACACGAGCAGTGCCGCGATGAAGATGATGACGAGGTCGCGGAGGAATGTGAGGACACCGTTCCGTTGCTTCTCGGCACGTGGCCTGCGCCCGGAATCCTCTGTCGTGTCCGTCATTTCCGCTCTCGTTCGAACCACTGACTCCCCGCAAATGGGAAGAGCCCCCCGTCGATGCACAACCGTACATGGACGAGGGGCTCGCAGCGGCGTCCGGCTCGCGGACGTTCACTGTGAAGGCGATCAGGCGTCGCGCTTCTCCTTGATCTTGCGGCGGGCCGCCTTGCCGCGGAGCTCGCGCAGGTAGTAGAGCTTCGCACGACGGACGTCACCCTTGGTGACGATCTCGATGTGGTCGATGATCGGCGAGTGCACCGGGAACCAGCGCTCGACGCCGACCTGGAAGCTCACCTTGCGGACCTTGAAGGTCTCGCCGATGCCGTGGCCCTGACGGCCGATGACGACTCCCTGGAAGACCTGGATACGCGAGCGCGTGCCTTCGATGATGTTGACGTGCACCTTGATGGTGTCGCCGGGACGGAAGTCCGGGACGTCGGTACGCAGCGATGCTGCGTCGACGTTGTCGAGGAGCTGGCTCATGGTGGGTTTCACTCTCTGCGGACGCGCACGGGTCGCCGCGGATCGAAGGTTCGGAAAGTGGTGGTGCGTGCCCGGTGTCGGCGACTCCCCCGTGGCAGAGTCCAGCCAGGGCACAGCGTTCAATACTGCCACAGAGAGCGCGGGAGACAAAACGACGAGGATGGACCCATGATCGAACTCCGCACCCCCGCCGAGCTGGACGGACTGCGCGTCGCCGGTCGGTTCGTGGCCGACGTCCTCGACGAGCTGCTCGAGACCGTCGACGTCGGCGTCAACCTGCTCGACCTCGACCGCGTCGCGGCCCGGATGATCGCCGAACGCGGCGCGGAGAGCTGCTACGTCGACTACCACCCGTCGTTCGGCATGTCGCCGTTCGGCAAGAACCTCTGCACCTCGGTGAATGACGCCGCCCTGCACGGCCTGCCGCACGACCACACCCTGCAGGACGGCGACCTGGTGAGCCTGGACTTCGCCGCGAGCATGGACGGCTGGGTCGCGGACTCCGCCGTCAGCGTCCAGGTCGGCACACCGCGCGACGAGGACCAGGCACTGATCGCCACGGTCGAACGGGCACTGGCCGCCGGCATCGCCCTGGCGGCTCCCGGCAACAAACTCGGCGACGTCTCGCACGCCATCGGTCACGTGGCGCACCAGGCCGGTCACGACGTGAACCTGCAGTTCGGCGGGCACGGCGTCGGTCGCACGATGCACGGGGACCCGCACGTGCCGAACGACGGCCGCCCGGGTCGCGGCCTGAAGCTCCGGCCGGGTCTGGTCGTCGCGATCGAGCCGTGGCTCATGCAGACGACCGACGAGCTCTACCAGGACGACGACGGCTGGACGCTGCGCAGCGTCGACGGCTCGCGTGCCGCGCACGTCGAGCACACGGTCGCGGTCACCGAGGCCGGCCCCGAGGTCCTGACCCTGCGTCGCGCCCAGCGCGACCAGTAGCGAGCCTGGAGGCGCGGCACCAGCTGGCACCGCGCCTCCAGTCCGTCACGCGTCGTCCCCACCCCACGGAAGCGACAGATCTCGCGGCCCGCGGACCGTCACAACAGCGAAAGCGACAGATCTCCGCGGATGTTCCGCGGAGATCTGTCGCTTTCGCGAGACGGGTGACGCTACGCGTCGGGCAGCAGGTCCGGACGGACGCGCCGCGTCCGCTCCAGCTGCTGCTCGTGCCGCCAGGCACCGACGCGGGCGTGGTGCCCGCTGAGCAGGACGTCGGGGACGTCGAGGCCGCGCCACGACGCGGGCTTGGTGTACGAGGGGTACTCGAGCAGGCCGTCCTCGTGGGACTCCTCGACCAGCGACTCGGGGTTGCCGACGACACCGGGGACGAGTCGTCCGACGGCCTCGATCATCGCCATCGCAGCGACCTCGCCGCCGTTCAGCACGTAGTCGCCGAGCGAGAGCTCGACGACGGTGGCGCGCGACGACGCCCACTCGAAGACGCGGGCGTCGATGCCCTCGTACCGCCCGCAGGCGAACACGAGGTGCTCCGACGTCGACGCGAGCGACCGCGCGATCGACTGCGTGAAGGGCGTGCCGGCCGGCGTCGGGACCACCAGGGTCGACGAGCCGTCGGGGCGGAAGAGCGCCTCGAGCGCCTGCGCCCACGGCTCCGGCTTCATCACCATGCCGGCGCCACCGCCGTACGGGGTGTCGTCGACGGTGCGGTGTCGGTCGGTGGTCCACGACCGCAGGTCGTGCACGTGCAGGTCGAGCAGACCGCCGGAGCGGGCCTTGCCCAGCAGGGACACGTCGAGCACGGAGAAGAACTCCGGGAAGATCGTGACGATGTCGATCCGCACGGGGACTAGTCCGTGACCGTCTCGGGGCGCGAGGTGTCCTCGGGGTCCTCGAACAGGCCCTGCGGGGGCGTGACCGTGACGGTGCCGGCCGCGATGTCGACCGCGGGCACGATGGCCGAGACGAACGGCACGAGGACCTCGCCGCGGGACGGCGTGTCGATCGCGAGCAGGTCCTGTGCGGGCATGTGGTCCACGCGGGCGACGGTGCCGACCTCGACGCCGTCACGCAGGACCTTGAGCCCGACGAGCTGGTGGTCGTACCAGGCGTCGTCCTCACCGGTCTCGGCGTCGGCGTCCTGCTCGACCCAGAGGATGATGCGCGCCAGGGACTCGGCCGCGGTGCGGTCGTCGATCCCGGCGAAGAACGCGACGGGGTGACCGTTGTACCAGCGGAGTTCGTCCAGCTCGAGGGTCTTGCCCGACCACGGTGAGTCGTCGGGGACCTGGAGCGTGAAGGTGGCGCCCAGGGTGAACCGACGATCCGGGTCGTCGGTGTAGAGCTCGAGCTTGATGCCGCCCTTGAGCCCGTGCGCCTTCGTGATTCGACCCACCCGGAGCTGGGTCGTCTCCCTAGGAATCGGTGTCCACCACGTCGACCCGCACGCGCTTGCCGTCGGCCAGGGCCGTGACGAGCGTGCGGAGCGCCTTGGCGGTGCGCCCGGCGCGACCGATCACGCGGCCGAGGTCCTCGGGGTGCACGCGCACCTCGAGGACCTCGCCGCGTGGGGAGGTGGAGCTGGCGACGCGCACGTCGTCAGGGTGATCGACGATCCCCTTGACGAGGTGCGTCAGCGCGGATTCGAGCAAGGACTACGCCTCGGTCGTCTCGTCGGCGGTCTCGGCGTCGTCGGCCTTGGCGGCGGGAGCCGTCTTCTCCGACTTCGGCTTGAGCACGGCCTTCTTCGAGGAGTCGACCTGGAAGGCCGGCTTCGGCTCGGCGACCTTGACCTTGGACTCCGTGTCCTTCTCGCCCTTGAACTTGGCCCAGTCGCCGGTCAGCTTGAGGAGGGCCGCGACCTGCTCGGTCGGCTGCGCGCCGACGCCGAGCCAGTAGAGCGCACGCTCGGACTCGATCTTGATGACCGAGGGCTCCTCGGTCGGGTGGTACTGACCGATCTCCTCGAGGACACGACCATCGCGCTTGGTGCGCGAGTCGGCGACGACGATGCGGTAGTAGGGCGCACGGATCTTACCGAGACGCTTCAGACGGATCTTGACAGCCACAATTGCTCCTGTTTGCTTTCGTTGTGGTTGAACTGGAACCGCGGGCGTGGGGGCACACACGGCGAAAGCTCGAGAGAGATCGCTCACAGCTGGATAGAGGGTCGAGCTGCGGCGATTCGACCGTTCATTCTTGCAGATTCCCGGCCGTGATGCGAGCCGACTCGCTACGGCGCGAGGCGCCGCACTGCTTCGAGGGCCTCGGACGTCGCCCGGACCGCGTCCACGCTCCGTGCGTCACGCGCGCCGCCGACGACGGCGTACGGCACGCCGGCGGCCTGGAGGCCCGTCACGAGTCCGTCAGGCGCGTCGCCCTCGGCGTCGGTCGCGCGCTCCTGCCCGGCGCAGACCACGACGGTGTCCGCCGGGACGCCGACCTCGTCCCCGTGCTCGTCGCGGATCCAGAGCACCCCGGGTTCGATGCGCAGGTACTCCTGCACGCCGCCGACCATCCGCACCCCGGCGTCCCGCAGCCGACCGATCGCGACCCAGCGCGAGGTGATGCCGATTCCCTGGCCGAACTTGCCCGAACGCCGGAGCACCGTCACCTGCGACCCCGGTCGGGTGGTGCGCCGTGCCGCGGGGAGGCGCTGCGGCACGTCGCCGACGAGCTCCTCGGACACGTCGAGGTCCCACCGGGCCGCGAACTCGGCGGCCCGGACGACCTCGTCGGGCGACTCGGTCAGGAACGCCGCGGTGTCCACGCCGATGCCGCCGCCGCCGATGATCGCGACGGTGCCCTCGGGTACGCCGTTCCGCAGGGCCTGCTCGTAGGACAGCACGTGCGGCAGGTCGCTGCCGGGGACGTCGATGCTCCGCGGGACGACCCCGGCCGCGAGCACGACGGCGTCGCTGTCGACGAGGTCCCGAGCCGTCGCCGGGCGTCCGAGGTGGATCGTGGCGCCCCGCTCCGCGAGTTCGGCACGTGCGGACCGCACCGTGGCGGCGTAGTCCTCCTTGCCCGGGACGAGTGCGGCGAGGCCGAACTGGCCGCCGAGGCGGTCGGACGCCTCCCAGACGGTGACGTCGTGGCCCCGTCGGGCGGCGTCCACCGCGGCGGCGAGCCCGGCCGGTCCGCCACCGACGACGTCGACGCGCTTCGGGTCGGTGGTCGGGCGGGCGGGGAAGGCCACCTCGCGGGCGGCACGGGGGTTCACGAGGCAGGACACCGGTGCGCCGATGATCGAGCGGTCGAGGCACGCCTGGTTGCAGCCGATGCAGGTGTTCACCAGGGCGAACCCGCCCGCGAGCGAGCGCGACACGATGGCGGGGTCGGCGAGGAACGGCCGGGCGAGGGCAACGGCGTCGATCAGGCCGTCGCTGAGCACGGCCTCGCCGTCGCGCAGGTCCGTCATCCGGTTCGAGGCGATCACGCGGACGTCCGGGTACGCGGACGCGCGCACCACCGCGGCGATCCGTGTCGCGTACGCCAGCCAGGCCCCGTGCGGCACCGAGGCCTGCACGGTCGGGGTGCGGGACTCGTGCCAGCCGATGCCGACCGAGATGCCGTCGAGTCCGAGCGGCAGCAGGTCGTGCACGAGCGCGTCGACCTCGTCCTCGGTCGACGAGCCGGGCATCAGGTCGGCGCCGGACAGCCGGATGGTCACGGCGAGCTCGGGCACCGCGGCGCGCACGGCCCGGACGACCTCGATCGCGAAGCGCCGACGCCGTTCCGCGTCACCGCCCCACTCGTCGTCGCGCAGGTTCGTCAGCGGTGACTGGAACTGGTTGATCAGGTACCCCTCGGACGCCATGATCTCGACACCGTCGAACCCGATCGCGCGCGCGGTGCGGGCCGCGGCGGCGAAGTCCTCGATGGTCCGCACGACCTCGGCCGACGTCAGCTCGGTCGGCACCACCCCGCGGGCGGCCGCCCACGGCAGGGCCGAGGGCGCCACGACGCGCTGCGGGTCGCCGTGCCGGTCGACCATGCCCGACGCGAGCGCGTACCGCCCGGCGTGGAACAGCTGCGCGAGGATCGTCCCGCCCTCGTCGTGCACGGCGTCGACCGCCACCCGGAACCGCTCGTCGGCTCCCCCGACGCCGAACACCGCGAAGTCCGGACCGCCACGGGCCTCGTCGTTCACCGCGATGCCGCCGGTGATGATGCACGCCGCTCCGCCGGCCGCCCGTTCGCGGTAGAAGGCGGCCATGCCGGCTCCGCCGTCGTCGTGCACCTCGAGCCCGGTGTGCATCGACCCCATCACCACCCGGTTCGCCAGGTGCAGGGGGCCGAGGGTCCAGGGTGACGCGACGGTCCGGAGGGACTCCGGCACGACGGGGGCGGAAGCGACGCTGCTCATGCGCCTATTCTGCGGTGTCCGCGGCCGGAGCGTCGGTCGGCAGCACCGCGTCGCGGAGGGGCGACATCGTGTCCGACCAGTACGGCGGGGCGATGACCGTCAGACCGCCGTCCACCGAGAGCACCTGCCCGGTGATGTACCCGGCCTTGTCCGACAGCAGGAAGTCGACGGCGTCGGCCATGTCGTCGGCCGTCCCGGGGCGCTGCAGCGGGAGCTTCTCGAGGACGGTGTCCATCGGCGCCTGCCCGGGGACCTTCGTGTAGAAGTACTCGAGCGAGTCGGTGTCGATGAGGCCGCCGTTCACCGCGTTGACGGTGATCTGGCGCGGACCGAACTCCACCGCCATGTACTTCATGTACGCCTCGCTCATGGCCTTGGCGGCACCGAGTGCGGCGTAGGTCGGGAATGCCCGGAGTGATCCGTACGAGGTCACGACGACGATGCGGCCACCCCGGTCCATGAGTTCCGCGGCGCGCTGGGCGCCGAGCACGAACGAGCGGGCGTTCGTGGCGTAGCTGCGGTCGAGGTGGTGCAGCTTGAGGTCGGCGACGGGCTTGAACGCGCTGGCGGCGGCGTTCGCCACGAACATGTCGAGGCGTCCGTAGGTGTCGCGCACCAGGTCGAACAGGGCGTCGATCGACTCCGGCTGCTCGATGTCGACCTGCGCCGTGATGCCGTCGCCGCCGGCCGCCCTGACGTCGGCGAGGGACTCCTCGGCCAGGTCGGCGTTGCCCTTGTACGTCACCACGACGGTGACGCCGCGCTGGCCGAGCTTCTGCGCGAGCAGGCGGCCGATGCCGCGCGAAGCGCCGGTGATCAGTGCGATGGGCGAGCTGAGTGCGATGGGTGCGTTGGTGCTGTCGGTCACTGCGGTCCTTCAGGTGAGTGGGAGACGGACGGGAGGCACGGGGCGGGCCCGCCACGGGCCTCCTGTCCGGTGGTTGGTTGCGGTCTAGAACCCGGCCTTGCCGGTCACGACGGCGCGGCCGACGACCAGCTTCTGGATCTCGTTGGTGCCCTCTTCGAAGCGCTGCGCGCGTGCGTCGCGGTAGACGCGCTCGATGGCGTTGCGCTTCCAGTAGCCCTGCCCGCCGTGCACCTGCAGGGCCTTGTCGGTGACGCGCGCGAGCATGTCGACGGCGACCATCTTCGAGGCACTGGACAGGGTGCCGGCGTCGGGACGGTCTTCCTCGTAGGCGCGAGCGGCCTCGAGCACCAGGGCGCGTGCTGCGGCGATGTCGGCGTAGTTCTCGGCCAGGTAGAACTGGATCGCCTGGCGGCTGGAGAGCTGCTTGCCGAACGTCTCACGCTTGTTCGCGTACTCGACGGCGAGCTCGTTCGCCCGCTCCGCGAGCCCGACGGCGCTCATCGCGACGGACACCCGGCTCGGCAGCAGGAAGCCGCCGAGCGCGACCTCGAGACCCTGGCCCTCGGCGCCGAGCAGTGCACTCGCCGGGACGGGCACGTCGGTGAAGCGCAGGATCGCGTGGTCGGTGCCGCGGATGCCCATGGTGTCGGAGTCGTCGATCACCTCGGCACCCGGCAGCCCGTTGTTCGGCATGAGGAACGCGACCGTGCCGTCCTGGCCGCTCGTCCCCTCGAGGCGGGCGGCGATGAGCCAGTAGTCGGCCTTGACGCCGAAGGTGATGAGGTGCTTCTCGCCGTTCATCACGTAGGTGTCGCCCTCGCGCCGGACCGTCGTCCGGATGTCCGCTCCGGTGCCCGCGGTGGCCTCGGTCAGGGTGAACGCGACGAGCGTGTCACCGGCGACGGACGGCTTGACGACCTGCTCGATCTGCTCCGGCGTCGCGTAGGGGGCCATCGCGCGCCAGGTGCCGTTGATGACGTGCACGAGCATGCGGATGGAGGCGTGCGAGCGGGAGACGACCTCCATGATCTCGAGGTAGCGCGAGAACGGGATCGCCCGTCCGCCGAGCTCCGTCGGGGCGGCGAGGCTGAGCCACCCGTTCTCCTTGAGCTCCTGGAACAGCTCGGGGGCGACCCGGCCGGTGCGCTCGATCTCGTCCGCCCACTCCTCGCCGGGGCCGCGCACCCACTCGGTGACCTCGGCCTTGAGCTGCTGGAAGGCGGCTTCGTCGAAGCCCGTGCTCGTCTGCTCGACGATCGTCATCGTGTCTCGTTCTCCTTCGTCGCGACGAGCGCGGCCGCCTGCTCGCGCAGGATGTTCTTCTGGACCTTGCCGACCGCGTTGCGCGGCAGCTCGGTGGTGTACTCGAGTCGCTCCGGCCAGTAGTACTTGCTCACGCCGGCCGTGTCGAGGTACTGCTGCATCCCGGCGAAGTCGAGCGGCTCGTCCGCGCGGGCGTTCACCACCCAGGCGCAGGCACGCTCACCGAGTCGCTCGTCCGGCATCGCCACGATCGCGACGTCCGTGACCAGCGGGTGCTGGTACAGCAGGTTCTCGATCTCGACGACGGGGATCTTCTCGCCGCCGCGGTTGATGACGTCCTTCACGCGCCCGGTGATCGACAGGAAGCCCTTCTCGTCGACCTTCGCCAGGTCGCCGGTCCGGTACCAGCCGTCCGCGGTGAACACGTCGTCGGTCAGGTCCGGACGGTCGAGGTAGCCCGCGAACATCGTCGGCGAGTGCAGCTCGAAGTTGCCCTCGGTCCCGGCGGGCAGCTCGATCCCCGCGTCGTCGACGATGCGGATCGCGATGCCCGGCAGCGCCCGGCCGTCGTGGCCGTAGGCGTCGGCGGGGTCGTCGCTCGGGCTGGACAGGGCCCCGAGACACGTCTCGCTCGTCCCGAAGGCGCCGAGGATGGCGCTGCCGAGCACCGTGCTCGCTCGCTGGGCCAGTGCGCGGGGCACCGCGGCGCCCGTCGGCACGAAGATCCGGAGCGACTCGGGCTGCGGAGCACCGGCCTCGACCAGGTCGACGAGGTCGGTCAGGAACGGCGTCGCGCACTGCACGAAGGACGCCCGTGCGACGCCGAACGCCTGCTCGAGTGCGACGCGGCCGTCCCACACCGGCTGGATGACCTGCGGGGCACCGAGCCGGAACGCCAGCAGCATGCCGTACAGGAACCCGGTCTGGTGCGCGAGCGGCGACGGGATGTAGATGCGGTCGGCGCTGGTCAGCCCGGACTGCGCCACGTGCATGGCGGTCGCGAGCCCGAGCGTGCGGTGCGGGTGCTGCACGCCCTTCGGCTCCCCCGTGGTGCCGGAGGTGAAGAGCAGCTGGCAGACGTCGTCCGGCCCGGGAGCGTGCGACGCGATCTCGTCGACGTCGACGTGCACGGCGGCGAGGGCGTTCTCGAAGTAGCGCCAGTGCCAGTCGCTCGCCACGACCCGTTCCAGGGCGTCGGCGGGCAGCGGCGGCTGGTTCGTCGGGGTGTCCCCCTGCCCGCGGGCCTCGGCTCGGAGCACGATGACGTGCTCGAGCGACAGGCGGCGGTCCTGCGCGGCGGCCTCGTCGATGACGTCGAGGAGTTCGAGCGCGGGACGGCGCTTCCGGAACACGTTCGGCAGGAAGACCACGCGGGCCTTCGAACGCGCCAGCGTCATCGTGGTCTCGCGGGGGCCGAACACCGGCATGATCGGGGTCGCGACGGCGCCGATCTGGATCGCACCGAGGGTGATCGACACGAACTCGCGCCAGTTCGGCAGCTGCATCGCGACGGATTCACCCGTGCGCACGCCGAGTTCGAGCAGCAGGGCAGAGACCCGGTCGGCCTCGTCCTGCAGCTCCTTCCACGTGGTGTTCACGGGCGTCGCACCGCCGACCTCGATCACTGCGAGGCCGTCGGGGTCGGTCTGGGCCAGGGCCCGGACCCGCTCGCTCAGGACGAGGGGGTCGGCGTCGACGCCGGCGAGCTCGGGCACGGCGACGGCGGGCTGCGGGGCGGTGGCCTGCGGAGCGGTGGGCTGCGCGGCGGGCTGTGCGGCGGGCTGCGCGACCGGCTGGTCGGCGGGCTCGGGTGCCGCCGACGTCTCGAGGTCCTCGGCTGCCGCGCTGACCGGGGGCGCGCCCAGGTGCGTGCGGACCCCGTCGGCCTCGGCGGCGTCGATCCGGTCGTCCCGCGCCACCTGGGCTGCGAGCCGGTCACCGACGGACATGTCGAGCCCGACGGAGTTCATCGCCTCGAGGAACGTCGGGTAGGAGATCCGGTAGGCACGCGGGTAGGTCAGGCCGGACACCCCGTCGGCACTCGACGCCGCGACCGCGAGGGACATCAGCACGCGGTGGTCGTTGAACGAGGACATCGGCGCTCCGTGCAACCCGGCCGCACCGACACCGGTGACCCGCAGCTCGTCCGCACCCTGCTCGGCACGGCCGCCCATCCGGTTCAGCTGGAGCATCGCCGCGACCCGGTCGGACTCCTTCAGCCGGATGTGCGCCACGTTCCACAGTCGGCTCGTGCCCTCGGCGAAGGTCGCCATCGTCGACAGCACCGGCAGCAGGTCCGGGATCGGACGGCAGTCGACGTCGAGCGGCCGGAGCGGCGACCCGTCGTGCTCGATCCGGACGAAGCCGGTCTCCTCGTCGATCCGCATCGGGACACCCATCGCGGTCGCGAGGTCCAGGAACTCGCTCTCCGGGTGGTCGGTCTCGGCCGTCGTCGTGGCCGTCATGCCCCGCAGCATCACGTTCGACTCGCGGGTGCCGGCCGCCGCGATGCCGAACGCTGCGGAGCCGATGTCGGGCGGGATGACGTAGTCGTGCGGGGTGGCCTGCTGGCCCGCCGGGATCCGGTACTCGAGCCAGTCGTCGGAGACCTCGACCGTCAGGCCGAACTGCCGCATCATCCGCACGGTGAGCTCGACGTAGGGCTGCTCGTTGAGCCGCCCGCCGGTGATGTGGATCCGCGTCTCGTGCTCGGCGAACGGTGCCACCAGCAGCAGCCCGGACACCCACTGCGACAGGGTGCCGGCGATCGTCATGTCACCGCCGCGCGGACGCTTCGGCTGCACGGTGACGGGCGGGCAGTCGTTCGTCGCCTCGAGCTCCACCCCCATCTGCGTCAGCGAGGTGAGGAGCGCCTTGATCGGGCGGCGCTGGAAGTACTTCATGCCCGACAGGGTCATCGGGCGGTCGGCCAGCGAGGCGAGCCCGGTCATGAAGTAGAGCGTGGTGCCCGAGGACCCCATGTTGAGCAGTCCATCGGCACCGCGCGAGCCGTGGTCCACGACATCGGTGGCCTGGTACCGGCCGCCCAGTCCGGTCACGTGGTACGCGTTCCCACGACGCTTGACGTCGACGCCGAGCGCCCGGAGCGTGCCCACGGTCCACTCCACCTGTCGCGTCGCGCTCACCCCGGAGACGACACTCGTCCCCTTCGCGAGCGACGCGAGCACCAGCGCGCGGTGCGCGTGGTACTTCGAGACCGGGATGTCGAGTTCTCCGACGAGCGGGGCGTTCGTCCCGCGCACCACCAACTGCATGCGTACCTCTTCCCTGTAGGAACATTTCAACGGTACGCCCACAGTGGAACTAGTTGCAGGACGATCCGCACGATCGGGACAACGCTTCGTTGTGCGTGTCCGACAAGGACCCGGGCAGGATGGACGGCATGGACATCCGCTTCACCGAGTCCCGCCCGTCAACCATCGGCGTCGAGTGGGAACTCCCCCTGGTCGACCGGGCGACCGGCGACCTCGCTCCCCGCGCCCCCGCCGTCATCGCCGCCGTGCACGAGCGGCTCGGTGACCACGACCGCGTCACCGAGGAGCTGCTGACCAACACGGTCGAGGTCGTCTCGAGCGTCCACGACCGCGTGGGTGCTGCGACGAGCGAGCTGTCCGGCATCATCGGCGAGGTCATCGACGCCGCCGAGCCGCTCGACGCCCAGGTGATGTGCTCGGGCACGCACCCGTTCGCGGTGTGGGACCAGCAGGAGATCACCCCGGACAGCGAGCACTACACGACCCTCATCGACCGCACTCGCTGGTGGGGACGCCAGATGCTCATCTGGGGCGTGCACGTGCACGTCGGCATCGACGACCGCGACAAGGCCGTCCCGATCATGAACGCGATGCTCGCCTACGTCCCGCACCTGCAGGCGTTCACCGCCTCGAGCCCGTTCTGGGGCGGCACCGACACCGGGTACGCCTCGAACCGCGCCCTCATGTTCCAGCAGCTCCCGACCGGCGGGCTCCCGCCGCAGCTCGGCGCCTGGGCGAACTTCGAAGAGGTCGTCGGCGACCTCACACACACCGGCGTCATCGACGGCGTGAAGGACCTGCGCTGGGACATCCGTCCGTCGCCGGGCTGGGGCACCCTCGAGAACCGGGTGTCCGACGGCATCTCGACCCTGCACGAGGTCGGCGCCGTCACCGCGCTCGTCCAGTGCCTGGTCACCGCCTGCTCGGACCGGCTCGACGCCGGTGAGACCCTGCCCACCATGCAGCCGTGGTTCATCCGCGAGAACAAGTGGCGTGCCGCCCGCTACGGCATGGAGGCCGAGATCATCACGAACGTCGCCGGCGACGAGCGGCTCGTGACCGACGAGGTGCACGACCTGGTGCAGCGGCTCGACCCGATCGCCGAGCGGCTCGGCTGCCAGGACGAACTGCACCACCTCGACACGATGATCGAGCGCGGCGCCTCGTACCAGCGGCAGCTGCAGGTCGCGCAGGAGAACGGCGGCGACCTGCGCGAGGTCGTCCGCCACCTGGTGACGGAGTTCCGCGAAGCGCTCTAGCCGCGACCGGCCCGGATCGGGCGTACCTGGTCGAATCGGGCGTACCTGGTCATTCCTTTCGACCAGGGACGCCCGATTCCACTTTCCATCGCGCGTGCGATGGGAAGGAACGTCGCGGCGCGACCACGAACGGACGGGAGGCCCGGTGCCAGCTGGCACCGGGCCTCCCGTCCTGGGGGCATCGGCAGTCCACGGCGAACGCTACAGTTCCCCTGTGGCGGGGGAGGCAGCACAGCGCGGACCGGCGACGGTGATCCGTGCCGGCGCGCTCGTCGACGCCGGTCGACCGGAACAGGCACTCGCCGAGGTCAGGGCGGCCGAGCACGACGAAGGCGAATCGATCGCCGGACAGCGCGTACGCGCCCTGGCGCTGCTCGCGCTCGACCAGCCGGACGCGGCGTGCGAAGCTGCTCGACGAGCGGTCGCTCTCGCGCCGGGTGACAGTACCTCCCTCCGCGTGCTGTCGACCGCCCTGCTCCGCTCTGGGGACCGGATCGGAGCCGTCGAGGCCGCCCGTCGTTCGGTCGCCGCGGACCCGGGATCGTGGCAGGCGCACGCTGCGCGAGTCGATGCCCTCTGGCTCGGCGAGCAGAACCGCTTGGAGGCGATGCGGGCGAGCTTCGAAGCCGTGCGCCTGGCTCCCACCGAACCGTTCGTGCACCGCCAGCACGGCGACCTCCTGCTCGCCGTCGGACGGCAACGGGAAGCGCAGGACGCGTACCGCCGGGGGCTCGCGCTCGCTCCGGAGGACCGAGGGGCACGGCACAACCTGGCGGTGGCACGGCTGCGGCACGGCCACGAGAGCGAGTCCGCGCTGGCCTTCGCGGGCATCCTGTCGACGAACCCGACGGACGCCACAGCACTGCGGAACCTCATGATCGGCGTCGTCAACCCACTCGCCCGCATCAGGGTGGCCCTCGGCGGCGCGGCAGTGATCACCGCCCTCGGCTTCCTGGCGACGATCGACAGCGGGGATCCGGGGATGGAGCGCTGGGCGACCACCTTCCCGCCGGTGACCGCCCTCGCCGTGATCGCCTTCATCGCCCTCCGGTTCACCTCCGAGGCACGGCCTCGCCTCGCCTTCCTCGTCTCGGTCGCTCGACGAGCGGTACCGGGTTGGGGACTCGTGACGCTGGTCCTCGGTGGAGCAACCGCGATCTCGGCGACCGGGCTGTTCCTCCCACCGGTCGCCGCGCTCGTCGCGCAGGGTCTCGTGTTCGTCGGGGTCGTCATCGCGTCCGTCCTGACGAAGCGCATCCTGCGCGCCTTCCCGAGGACCCGCCCAGCGGTGCACGAGGACGACGATGACGACGGGTGACGAGCTCGCCCTCGCGACCGAACTGCGCCTGGCCTGACGCCGCGTCGCGCGACACCACCGAACCGACCGCTCCGAGAGGACTCCCGATGAACGACGACCCGGTCCACGACGACCCGGTGATCGGCGCGCTCCGACGCGCGGTCGACAGCGCACCCCACGACGTCGCACTGCGTGTCCACCTCGGTCGTCTGCTCCTCGAAGCCGGACGTCCGGCTGAGGCGACCGCCGAAGCGGCAGCCGCACTCGCCATCGCGCCGACCGACGCCGCGGCGGGCGCGCTCATGCTGGCGGTGCTGCGCCCGGGTGCCGCCACGGCACTCCCCGCGGACGCGCCGACCGACGCTCCCGCCGCTGGTGCGCCGTCCGACTTCGACTGGCACGCCGCGGAACAGCAGGTCGAGCACATCGTCGAACCGTCCTTCGTCGAGGACTCGGCTCCCGACCCGGACCTGCCGTCGGCGTTCTCGGTCGAGCCGTCGGAGGTCCGGTTTGCGGACGTGGGCGGGATGGAGGCCGTCAAGCAGCGGCTCACCGTCGCGTTCCTCGCCCCGCTCGCGAACCCCGAGCTCCGGGCGTTGTACGGCAAGAGCCTCCGCGGCGGTCTGCTGCTGTACGGCCCTCCGGGGTGCGGGAAGACGTTCATCGCCCGGGCTGTCGCCGGCGAGCTCGGCGCACGCTTCATGAGCGTCTCCATCACCGACGTCCTCGACCCCTACCTCGGCGCGAGCGAGCAGAACATCAGGGCGGTCTTCGAGGCCGCACGCGCCGCGGCTCCATGCGTGGTGTTCTTCGACGAGGTCGACGCGCTCGGCCAGCGACGGAGCCAGACCCGCAGCTCGCACGTGCGCGGGATGGTGAACCAGCTGCTCACCGAACTCGACGGCGTCGACGGCGGGAACGAGGGCGTGTTCGTGCTGGCTGCGACGAACCAGCCGTGGGACGTCGACCCCGCGCTCCGTCGTCCGGGTCGGCTGGACCGGACGGTGCTCGTCCTGCCGCCGGACGCCCCGGCACGCGAAGCGATCTTCCGCGGGCACCTCCGCGACCGACCGGTCGAGGGCATCGACCCCGCAGCGCTCGCCAAGCGGACCGAGGGCTTCTCCGGTGCGGACATCGCCAACGTGTGCGAGGTCGCCGCCGAGCACGCACTCATGGACAGCATCACGACGGGCACTGCACGGCTCATCGGGATGCCGGATCTGCTCGCCGCCCTGAGTGAGGTCCGGCCCTCGACGAGCGCCTGGCTCGAGACGGCGCGGAGCGTCGTCCTGTTCGGCGAGGACGACGGGACGTACGCCGACCTGCGGGCGTACCTCAAGAAGTCCAAGCGCTGAGAGACGGACGGGAGGCCCGGTGCCAGCTGGCACCGGGCCTCCCGTCCGTCAGGTGGTCGCGATCGCGAGCCGCGTCAGCGACCCAGGAACTTCTGCAGCGACGCGAGCTCTTCCTCGGTCGGTGCCTTGCCGCCCTTGGCGCCGCCGAGGCCGAGGCCGGACCCCTGCGGGGCCTGCTGCGGCGCAGCCGCCGCGCCGGCCGCGAGGGCTGCGCGCTTGGCGGGGTTGCCCACCTTCGACTTCTTCTTGCCGCCCTGCTGCTTCTTGCCGCCGTGCATGCCCGGGATCGGACCCATGCCCGGCATCTGCGGCACACCACCGCGGGCGACGGTCTTCATCATCTTGGCGGCCTGCTCGAAGCGGTTGACCAGCGCGTTGACCTCGGTGACCGTCGATCCGGCACCGCGCGCGATGCGCAGACGGCGCGAACCGTTCAGGAGCTTCGGGAGCTCGCGCTCCTGGGGCGTCATCGACTGGATGATCGCCTCGGTGCGGACGATCTCGCGCTCGTCGAAGTTGTCGAGCGCCTCGCGCATGCCCTTCGCTCCCGGGAGCATGCCGAGCATGCCCTTGATGGAGCCGGCCTTGCGGAGCTGCTGCATCTGCTGCAGGAAGTCGTTCAGCGTGAAGTTGTCGGTCGCGATCTTGTCCGCGACCTTGCGCGCCTCTTCCTCGTCGAAGGCGCCCTGCGCCTGCTCGATGAGGGACAGGATGTCGCCGAGGTCGAGGATGCGGCTCGCCATGCGGTCCGGGTGGAACGGCTCGAAGTCGTCGAGCGACTCACCCGTCGACGCGAACATGATCGGACGGCCGGTCACACTGGCCACCGACAGGGCGGCACCACCGCGGGCGTCACCGTCGAGCTTCGAGAGCACGACACCGGTGAAGTCGACGCCTTCCTGGAACGCACGGGCCGTGTTGACGGCGTCCTGACCGATCATCGCGTCGATGACGAACAGGACCTCGTCCGGGTCGACGGCCTTGCGGATGTTCGCGGCCTGCTTCATCAGCTCGGCATCGACACCGAGTCGACCGGCGGTGTCGACGATGACGGTGTCGTACTGCTGGTCGATCGCGGCCTTGATGGCGTTCTTGGCGACCTTGACCGGGTCGCCGACACCGTTGCCGGGCTCGGGCGCGAAGACGTGCACGCCGGCCTGTTCGCCGACGACCTGCAGCTGCTGCACGGCGTTCGGACGCTGGAGGTCCGCCGCGACGAGCATCGGGGTGTGGCCGTCCTTCTTGAGCCACTTGCCGAGCTTGCCCGCGAGGGTGGTCTTACCGGCACCCTGCAGACCCGCGAGCATGATGACCGTCGGCGGCTTCTTCGCGAACTCGAGCCGTCGCTGCTGCCCGCCCAGGATGCCGACGAGTTCCTCGTTGACGATCTGGACGACCTGCTGCGCCGGGTTGAGCGCGCGGTTGACCTCGTCGGAGAGGGCACGCTCGCGCACCGATGCGGTGAACGCCTTGACGACCTCGAGCGCGACGTCGGCGTCGAGGAGCGCCCGCCGGATCTCGCGGACGGTGCCGTCGACGTCGGACGGAGTCAGCCGACCCTTGCTCCGCAGATTGCGGAAGGTCTCGGTCAGCCGATCGGAGAGTGAACCGAATTGCGCCATGATCCGTCGATTCTACAAGGCTCCCGCCGACGGCACCGGCCCGTTCACCGCAGGAGGACACCCTCGGTCAGTCCGACCGGTGCGTCGAGCCCCACGTCGATGACCACCGGCGCGCTCGACGGACTCCGGTCGCCGGTCGGGAACCAGCGCCGGTCGGGCGACACCAGGATCACGAGACCGTCCACGTCACCGACCGCCGCGAAGGACTCCCCCGGCGGGTTGGCGTACGGCTCGAGACCGGCGCGTCGCAGGGCCTCGACAGCGCCGAGGACGTCGGGGACGGGGACGCCGACCTCGCTGACGGAGACGAGCGGGACGACGGCGCCGGTGCCGGTGCCGGAACCGTCGCCGGCGCGCCGGGTGCCCGACTCCAGGTCCCGCCGCTCGATGAGCTCGAGGAGCTGCTGGTCGGGCCCCTCGAAGTAGACCGACCGCGAGTTCCAGTTCGGCGGCCCCTCGAACTCGTCCTGGTCGTCCGTGCCGAGCACCGTCGTCAGTCCGGCGATCCAGGCCTTGGCCGCGTCGAACGTCCCCGTGGGGATGGTCATCGCCAGGTGCAGGGCTCCGGTCATCTCGGGCAGTTCGCGGAACACGAGGAGCGACGACCCCACCACGATGCGCACCGTGGCGTCGACGATCTCGACCGGACACCCCAGTCGTTCGTAGAACCGGGCGGTGTCGGCGAGCGATCGGGTGGCGAGCTGTACCTGTCGGATGTCCATGTCCTCATCGGACCATCTCAACCATTGTTGACGTCAAGCACCCGGTTGTTGGACGCCGTCCAGAAACTGTCGTACGCTCGCCGCATGCCGGAACTCGAGATCGTCCGCCACCACGGCCTGCTCGACTACGCGGACGGCCTCGCCCTGCAGCGGGACCTGCACGCCGACGTCGTCGCCGGCCGTTCCCCCGGGGCCCTCGTCCTCTGCGAGCACCGGTCCGTGTACACCGCCGGACGCCGCACCGAACCGTCCGACCTGCCGACGAACGGCGCCCCGGTCGTCGACACCGACCGTGGTGGACGCATCACCTGGCACGGGCCGGGGCAACTGGTCGCATATCCGATCGTCCGGCTCGCCGAATCCCTCGACGTCGTCGCCTGGGTGCGCGACCTGGAGCAGGTCGTCATCGACGCCGCGGCCGCAGTCGGGGTGCACGCCGAACGGGTCGCGGGTCGCAGCGGCGCCTGGGTGCCGGGCACGGACGGGTCCCCCGCCGCCAAGGTCGGCGCGATCGGCCTGCACGTCGCCGAGGGCGTGACGAGCCACGGCATCGCGATCAACTGCGACAACGCCCTCGACGCCTACGCCGCGATCGTCCCGTGCGGCATCGCGGACGCCGGGGTCACGACGCTGAGCGCCGCGGCGGCGCACGTGGGGCTCGCTCCCGTGACCGTCGACGACCTCGCACCCCTGGTCGCGCACGGCGTCCAACAGGCCGTCGACGGCATGCACAGCGGCCACCGGATCAGCACGACGACCCCCAGCACCAGCACCAGCACCAGCACCAGCACCGCGTCCGCCCGACAGGAGACTCTCGTATGACCCTCGCCCCCGAAGGCCGCCGCATGCTCCGGGTCGAGGCCCGGAACGCCGAGACCCCGATCGAGACGAAGCCCGCGTGGATCAAGACCCGTGCCACGCAGGGTCCGGAGTTCCGCGAGCTGTCGAGCCTGGTGCGCGACAAGCAGCTGCACACCGTCTGCCAGGAGGCCGGCTGCCCGAACATCTTCGAGTGCTGGGAAGACCGCGAGGCCACCTTCCTGATCGGCGGCTCGCAGTGCACCCGTCGCTGCGACTTCTGCCAGATCGACACCGGCAAGCCGGAACCGCTCGACCGCGACGAGCCCCGCCGGGTCGCGGACTCCGTGGCGGAGATGGGGCTGCGGTACGCGACCGTGACCGGCGTCGCCCGCGACGACCTGCCCGACGGCGGCTCCTGGCTCTACGCCGAGACCATCCGGGCGATCCACGAACACTCCCCCGGCACCGGCGTCGAGATCCTGGTGCCGGACTTCAACGGGCGACCGGACCAGCTCGGCCCGGTGTTCGACGCCCGCCCCGAGGTCTTCGCCCACAACGTCGAGACCGTCCCGCGGATCTTCAAGCGGATCCGGCCAGCGTTCACGTTCGAACGCTCCCTCGACGTCATCACCCAGGGCCGCGACGCCGGACTGGTCACGAAGTCGAACCTGATCCTCGGCATGGGCGAAGAGCGCATCGAGATCGAGGACGCCCTGCAGCGCCTGTTCGACGCGGGCACGGACATCATCACGCTGACGCAGTACCTCCGCCCGTCGCCCCGGCACCTGCCGGTCGCGCGCTGGGTCAAGCCGGAGGAGTTCGTCGAGCTCCGCCAGGTCGCCGAGCAGATGGGCTTCGCCGGAGTGCTCGCCGGACCGCTGGTCCGGTCGTCGTACCGGGCGGGCCGGCTGTGGGCACGGGCGACGGTGGCCCGCGGCGGCTCGGTTCCCGAGCACCTGGCCCACCTGCTCGACGCGACCCCTGGTCGCCAGGCCGTCTGACGCTCCGGACGACACCCGGACAGACGGGAGGCGCGGTGCCAGCTGGCACCGCGCCTCCTGTCCGTCAGGTGGTGATGACTACTTCGCGTCGGCCTCGACCGACTCCTTCGGCTGGCCGGTCGGGGTGAGCCCGCGCTCCTGGCGGCGCTTCGAGACCACCAGCGACGCGGTCGTGGCGACGGCGATCGTCAGCGCGATGAAGCCCAGCGAGAACCAGATCGGGATCTCCGGCGCCCACTCGATGTGCTCGCCACCGTTGATGAAGGGCAGCTCGTTGACGTGCATGGCGTGGAAGACGAGCTTCACACCGATGAACGCCAGGATGACGGCCAGACCCTGACCCAGGTAGATGAGGCGCTCGAGCAGCCCGGCGATCAGGAAGTACAGCTGCCGGAGGCCGAGCAGCGAGAACGCGTTCGCCGTGAACACGATGAAGGCGTCCTGCGTCAGCCCGAAGATCGCGGGGATCGAGTCGAGCGCGAACAGCACGTCGGTCAGGCCGATGGCGACCATGACGAGCAGCATCGGGGTGAACAGCCGCTTGCCGTCGACGCGGGTGGTCAGGCGGTCGCCGTCGTAGTGGTCCGAGGTCGGGATGATGCGCTTGAGGATCCGGATGAGCCGGGATTCGCCCTCGCTGCCGTGGTCGTTGCCGCTGCGGGCCTGCGACCAGGCGAGCCAGAACAGCAGCGCACCGAACAGGTAGAAAACCCACGAGAAGTTCTCGATGATCGTGACGCCGAGGGCGATGAAGACACCGCGGGCGACGAGCGCGATCGCGACGCCGACCAGCAGGACCTTCTGCTGGAACTCCTTCGGCACGGCGAAGCTCGACATGATGATGAGGAAGACGAAGAGGTTGTCGACCGACAACGCCTTCTCGGTCAGCCAGCCGGCGAAGTACTCGCCACCGGCCTGCCCGCCGCCGAACACCAGGATCCCGATGCCGAACAGGATCGCCAGCCCGATGTAGAAGGCCGACCAGAACGCGGATTCGCGGATGTGGGGCACGTGCGGCGTGCGGACGTGCGAGTAGAAGTCGAACACCAGCAGCGCGAGGATGCCGGCGATCGTGATGAGCCAGACGAAGAGTGGGACGTCCACGGTTTCCTTCAGGTAGGGCGCGCCGCTGATGTGTGGGTACGCCGAGGCCTGAAGGTCTCTTCCGTCGTCCCGCACCGGAACCGGTGCCGCACGACCGGCGCCCCGGGGCCGGATCGTTCCGGACCGTACTGACGGGGTCACCGAGAGGGAATACTCCCCTTCGTGGTCCCGAGCATACCGGGCACAGCGGACATGTGCCGCGCTCTAAGCTGGGAGCATGGCGAGTTCTTGGTCACTGTCCACACGGCTGCGCGGCCTCTTCCAGCGCAAGACGATCGACGAGACCACGTGGGAGGACCTCGAGACCGCCCTCATCGGCGCCGACTTCGGGCCCGACATCTCCGAGGAGATCATCGAGGACCTGCACGCCCGCGTCGACCGGTACGGCACGACCGACCCCGCCGACCTGCAGCGCATGCTCCGCGAGGTCCTGGAGGAACGGCTCTCGAAGCTCGACACCACCCTGAAGCTCAGCGCGCGGCCCGCCGTGGTGCTCGTCGTCGGGGTGAACGGCGTCGGCAAGACCACGACGATCGGCAAGTTCGCCAAGTTCCTGAAGACCTACGACCGCACGGTCCTCGTCGGCGCGGCGGACACGTTCCGCGCCGCGGCGGTCGAGCAGGTCGCCACCTGGGCCCAGCGCGCCGGGGTCGACGTCGTCCGTCCGTCGCAGCCCGGGCAGGACCCGGCATCGGTGGCGTACCAGACCGTCGAGAAGGCGATCCGCGACCAGACCGAGATCGTCGTCATCGACACGGCCGGGCGGCTGCACACCAAGGCCGGCCTGATGGACGAACTCACCAAGATCAAGCGCGTGGTCGAGAAGCAGACCGAGATCAGCGAGGTCCTGCTCGTCCTCGACGCGACGACGGGCCAGAACGGCCTCGCACAGGCTCAGGCCTTCATCGAGGGTGCCGGTGTGACCGGCCTCGTCATCACGAAGCTCGACGGCTCGGCCAAGGCCGGGTTCGTGCTGAGCGTGCAGGAGAAGACCGGCATCCCGATCAAGCTCATCGGGCAGGGCGAGGGCATCAACGACCTCACGGGCTTCACCCCGCACGTGTTCGTGCAGAACCTCGTCGGCTGAGCGAAGGCGGCCACGTCGGCTGAGCGAACGCGTCGGCACGCCGAGGAGTAGCGTCCCTGACGGTCCGGGCATCTGCTCGGTCTCGTTCCAGGGATAGGAGACCCTCATGCCCGCACTGCTGATCATCGCGATCATCGTCGGCCTCGTCCTGCTCTTCAGCGGCATCTTCGTCGGTGCGCTGAAGTTCCTGCTCTGGGTGGGCATCGTGCTCATCCTGCTGGCGGTCATCGGCTGGCTGCTCCGGACGATCCGCGGTCGCGCGTAGCGACCCGGCGTCCTGTCCGGACGCACCTGACGCAACAGGAGGCGCGGTGCCAGCTGGCACCGCGCCTCCCGTCTGTCGTGGTCGCGACCAGGGCGCCTAGGCGACCGCGTCCGCCGGCTCGCGCTTCTGCACCCGCTGGCCGACGACGGCCGAGACGCCGTCCTGCCGCATCGACACCCCGTAGAGGGCGTCGGCGATCTCCATCGTGCGCTTCTGATGCGTGATGACGATGAGCTGGGACGACTCGCGGAGCCGCTCGAACACGGTCAGCAGGCGGCCGAGGTTGGCGTCGTCGAGTGCCGCCTCGACCTCGTCCATGATGTAGAACGGCGACGGTCGCGCGGTGAAGATCGCGACGAGGAGCGCCACCGCCGCCAGGGACCGCTCGCCGCCGGACAGCAGGGTCAGGCGGTCGATCTTCTTGCCGGCGGGCTTCACCTGCACGTCGATCCCGGTGCCGAGCAGGTCGGTCGGGTCGGTCAGGTTGATCGACCCCGAGCCGCCCGGGAACAGGATCGGGAAGATGACGTCGAACGCTTCCTTCGTGTCGTTGAACGCGGACTCGAAGATCGTCTGCATCTTCGTGTCGAGCTCGTCGATGATCGTCAGCAGGTCCGTCCGGGTCTTCTGCAGGTCCTCGAGCTGCTCGGCGAGGAACGCGTGCCGCTGCTCGAGCGCCTGGAACTCCTCGAGCGCGAGCGGGTTCACCTTGCCGAGCTGCCCGAGGTCGCGCTCGGCGGCCTTGAGTCGGCGCTCCTGCTCGGCACGGATGTAGGGCACGGTCTCGACGTCGGCGGGGTCGACCTCGTCGGTGGTGTCGAACTCGGGCAGGGCGGGGCCGCCGGGCAGCGTGGACTCCGCGTCGACGAGGGCCAGGTCGTCGGTTTCGGGGCCCGCGTCTGCCGCAGCTTCCTCCGGTTCGGTCACGCCCGCGGCTTCGGCCGCGGCGGCCGCCGCGGCGCGCTCCGCCTCGCGGTGCTTCCGCGCGCGCACCCGCGGGTCCACGAGCACGTCGACGGGCACTGGGATGTGCGGCCCGTACTCTGCCACCAGCACGGCCTCGGTCAGCCCGAGCTCGCTCTGCGCCCGGTCGAGGACACCGGACACGTGCAGCTTCTTCTCGTAGATCTCCATCTCGAGCGAGTGCACGCCGTCGGTGATGGTCTGCAGGCGGTCGCGGAGTTCGCGCTCCTCGTTGCGGATCGTCTGCAGCTCGGTGTTGCGCTTCGACCGCTCGGCTTCCTCCGTCGCCAGCTGCACCCGCGCTTCGGCCAGCGAACGGTCGACCGCACCGAGCACCCCGGGCAGGTCGGCGAGCACGGCTTCCGCGGTCCGGATCTGGCCGCGTCGGATGACGGCGAGCCGGGCGGCCTCCTCGGCGGCGGCGCGCTCCGCCTCGAGCTGGCGTTCGAGCTGGTCGGCGCGGTTCCGTTCGGCGCGCACCCGCTCGCGCACGGTCTCGACCTGGATCCGCTGCTCGACCTCGGCGGCACGTGCGGCTTCGAGCGCGTCCTGCAGCGCGGGACGCTCGGACGCGTCGACCACGGGACGCTCCTGCTCGGTGAAGGCCCGGTGCGCCGACTCGGCCTCGGCCAGCACCGCCTCGGCGGTCTCGACGGCGCCGTCGGTCTCGGCCAGCGCGGCACGCAGCCGTTCGACCTCGGCCGCGGCGTTCTCCGCCTTCGCCCGCGTCGACGCACTCGTGCGGTCGTACTCGGCCTTCGCCCGCGTGTACGCGCGGGAAGCTGCGTCGGCCTCGTCCGCACGGCGGCGTGCGTCCTCGACGGCACTGCGTGCGGCCTGGAGGCCCGTGGCCGCGTCCTCGGCGTCGGTCGCGATCCCGTCGCGGCGCGTCACGGCGTCGTCGCGCTCCGCGACGAGCTCGATGCGCGAGGTCACGCGCTCCCCGCCGCCGGTCACGCGGACCGCACGGACGAGGTCGCCGGACCGCGTGACCACCGTGGCGTGCGGGGCGGCGGTGAGCACCGCCTCCAGGTCGAGGTCGTCGGTCTCCGCGACCAGCGTGTCGCGCAGGATCGACGCGAGTGCCGGCGGTCCCTGCACCAGGTCCGTGGCACGGCGGACGCCGGCCGGCAGGGTCTCGGGCAGGGCGGTGGTGACGGACGCGGCGTCCGCGACGACGACGTCGATCCGGCCGAGGTCAGCAGCGCGGGCGTGGTCGACGGCGTCGAGCGCTGCACCGCGATCGTCGGCGAGGACGGCGTCGGCGAGTCCCTCGAGCGCGGTGGCGATCGCGGCCTCGAACCCGGGCGAGACCGTCAGGCTGTCGGCCAGGCGACCGACGATGCCCGCGCGACCGGCGTCGATCAGGGCCTGCGAACCGTCGCGGACCTCGATCGACATGCCGAGTGCGGAGACCCGGGCGTCGAGGGCGTCCCGCTCGCGTTCGAGGGTGTGGAGGCGGTCGCGCTGCTCGTCGCGCGTGGTCTGGGCCCGTTCGAGCTCGGCGCGCGCCTGCTCCAGGGTCTGCGCCAGCGCGGACTCGTCGACGCCCTCGGACGGGTCGACACCGAGTTCGGCGAGGGCCGCCGCGGCACGCTCGGCACGCTCCCCGGCCTCGGCCAGAGCCCGTTCCCGCCGCTCGCGGTCGGCGACGGCGGAACCGCGCTTCGACCGGGCGACGTCGACGGCACTGGCGAGCCGCTGCGCCTCGAGGTCGTGCTGGGAGACCCGGGCTGCCTGGGCGGCGATGCGTTCGTCGAGGGCGTCCAGCGCGGCGCGGGCGTCCTGCACCGCGCGGGCGGTCGTCGCCGAGCCGCCCTGCATCTCGTCGGCGCGGGCGGCGAGGCGGTCGGCCTCGGCACGGACCCCGGCGACCTGCTCCTGGGTGACGGTCGGGCCCTGCTGCGGGGCGTCGGCCTGCTGCGCGAGGAACATCAGGCGCTGGTTCGCCAGGCTCGACAGGCCGCGGAGGCGCTCCTGCACGCTCTCGAGCCGGTGCACGACGGTGCGGGCACGGTCGACGTCGTCGCCGACCATGCTCTGCTCGACGTGCTGCTGGCGCACCCGGGTCTGGTCGAGCCGCTCGGTCAGGACGATGCGCTCGGACTTGCGGCCCGCCTCGACCTCCTGGTGGTCGTGCAGCTCGCGGCGCAGGCGCACCACGTCGTCGGCCAGGATGCGGGCCTTGGCGTCGCGGAAGACCGCGGCGACCGACTGGGCCTTGCGCGCGACCTCGGCCTGCCGCCCGAGGGGCTTCAGCTGCCGCCGGATCTCACCGGCCAGGTCGGACAGGCGGGTCAGGTTCGTCTGCATCGCGTCGAGCTTGCGGAGGGTCTTCTCCTTGCGGCGACGGTGCTTCAGGATCCCCGCGGCCTCCTCGATGAAGCCGCGGCGGTCCTCCGGGGTGGCGTGCAGCACCTTGTCGAGCTGCCCCTGCCCGACGATCACGTGCATCTCACGGCCGAGGCCGGTGTCGCTCAGCAGCTCCTGCACGTCGAGCAGCCGGCAGTTCTCGCCGTTGATGGCGTACTCGCTGCCACCGTTGCGGAACAGCGTGCGCGCGATCGTCACCTCGGAGTACTCGATCGGCAGCAGGCCGTCGCTGTTGTCGATGGTCAGCAGCACCTGGGCACGACCGAGCGGACCGCGGGTCGAGGTGCCGGCGAAGATGACGTCCTCCATCTTGCCGCCGCGCAGGGTCTTCGCCCCCTGCTCCCCCATCACCCAGGCCAGGGCGTCCACCACGTTCGACTTGCCGGAGCCGTTCGGGCCGACGATGCACGTCACGCCCGGCTCGAACGCGAACGTCGTCGGCTGCGCGAAGGACTTGAACCCCTTGATGGTCAGGCTCTTCAAGTACATGCGGTCTCCGGATGCTCTGGTTGGCGTCAGGCTAACGCGTGCGGGCGCGGGGACGGGGTTGGCACACGGGGCAGATGTGGCTCGACCGGTTCATGAAGGCCTCGCGCACGATCGTCGTGCCGCAGCGTGGGCACGGCTTCCCCTGCTGCCCGTAGACGTTCAGGCGCTGCGAGAAGTACCCGGACTGCCCGTTGACGTTGACGTACTGGGCGTCGAAGCTCGTGCCGCCGTCCTCGAGCGCCCGGCGCAGGATGGCGCGGACCTCGTCGAGCAGCCGACGCAGGTCGGCACGGGTGAGGCGGTCGGCGGCGCGGTCGTAGTGCAGCTTCGCGGCCCAGAGCGACTCGTCGGCGTAGATGTTGCCGATGCCGCTCACGACGCCCTGGTCGAGCAGCACCCGCTTGATGCCGCTCGAACGCTTCCGGGCCATCGCGGTGAACCGGTCGTCGTCGAACGCGGGGTCGAGCGGGTCACGGGCGATGTGCGACACCTGCCCGGGCACCCACCGACGCCACACGGCATCGGGGTCGATCGCGTCGACCTGCCCGCCGAACCCGGCCGGAGCACCGTCGATCGTCGGCACCATCGCGTCGATCGCCATCGAGCCGAACGTGCGCTGGTCGACGAACTCGAGTTCCACCGGGGGCTCCGCCGCACCCGAGCGGTCGGTGCCCGCGGGCTGCACGTCGATGAGGATCCGCCGGTGCTTGGCTGCCGGTCGACCACGGCCGAGCAGGATCTGCCCGCTCATGCCGAGGTGGGCGACGAGTGCCTCGGGGCGGTCCCCGTCGTGCTCGGGCTGCAGCGGCATCCAGAGGAACTTGCCCCGGCGGACGGCGGCGGCGATCGTGCGACCGGTCAGTCGGTCGGCGAAGTCCTCGGCAGGGCCGTCGTGCCGGGTGAGGGCACGGTCGTCGACCACGTCGACGTGCAGGACCCGCGAGCCGCTGACGGCGGGTTCGAGGCCGGCGCGGACGACCTCGACCTCGGGGAGTTCGGGCACGCGGTCAGGCCGCTCGGCCGGACAGCCGGGTCCAGGCGTCGAGCGCGGCGGCCATCTCGGCGGCCTTCTTGCTCGACCCGGTGCCGGTGGCGATGTCCTCGCCCTGCAGGACGACCGTCGCCATGAAGGTCTTGTCGTGGTCCGGGCCGGTCTCGGTGACGCGGTACGCCGGGTTGCCGAGCGAACGACTCGAGGCGAGCTCCTGCAGGCTCGTCTTCGGGTCCATCGCGGCGCCGAAGCGGTCCGGGTCGATCATGAGCGGTTCGACCAGGCGGAGCACGAGTTCGGTGGCCGGGTCGGGGCCGGCCGACAGGTACGTCGCGCCGATGACGGCTTCGACGGTGTCGGCCAGGATCGACGACTTGTCGCGCCCGCCGGTCTGTTCCTCGCCCTTGCCGAGGCGCAGGTAGCGGCCGAGCCCGATCATCCGGGCGATCTCGGCCAGCGCCACGGTCGACACCAGGCTCGCCCGTCGCTTGGCGAGGTCACCCTCGTCGAGGTCGGGGAACGACCGGTAGAGCTTCACGGTCACGGCCTGGCCGAGGATCGAGTCCCCGAGGAACTCGAGGCGCTCGTTGTGCTTGATGCCCCCGTGCTCGTAGGCGTAGGAGCGGTGCGTCAGGGCGAGCTGGAGCAGCTCGAGGTCGATGTCGGCCCCGAGGATGCCCTGCAGACGAACGACGTCCGGCCCCGCGGGGCGAGACCCCGCAGCGCCGGACGTTGTCGTCATGCGTTCGGTCCGATCAGACGTCGGCGACCTTGCGGCCCTTGTACTCCATGTACAGGGGCGTGCCGGCCGAGTCCTCGACGACCTTCGCGCGGTGCGGGAGGCTGTAGGTGACCTGACCGTTCTCGATCGTCTTCACGAGCTGGATCGGCGTGGCCTTCCACTGCGAACGACGGGCGTGCGTGTTCGCACGGGACTGCTTGCGCTTGGGAACGGCCATGGTGAATCTCTTTCGGTTGGTCGGTGGTCGGTACGGGGGCTGGCGGTGTCGGGACCTACTCGGTCTCGGCCCGCTCCTCGCCCTCGGTGGTCTTCGGTGCGGTGGTGTCACCGTCGGTGCTGTCGTCGAGCTCGATCGCGCTGAGCGCTGCCCAGCGGGGATCCAGCACCTGACGAGCGGGCTGCTCGCCGAGGTCGGCCAGACGCTCGCCCGTCACCGGGTCGAGTCCTGGGCAGTCCGGTCGGCAGACCGGCTGGAACGGCAGCGACAGCACCACCGCATCTCGAACGACCTGTTCGGTGTCCACGTGGTCATCGCGAACGAAGAAGTCGAAATCCTCCGAGGCATCATACGCGAACAGCTCGGCGAAATCGACCTCGATCGGTTCGCTGATGTCGATGAGGCAGCGCGAGCACTCCCCCGTGGCGTCGGCCGAAGCGTGTCCGGACACGAGGACGCCCTCGTGCAGGCCTTCGAGTTTGACGTCGATGTGCAGTTCGGCACCCTGTCGGACGCCGATCAGACCGGCCCCCATCGCGTCGGGCACCTCGATGTCGAGCGAGTGCTCGCGCATCTCACCCGGCCGGTGCGCGAGGTCGCGCACGCGCAGGGCGTAGGGGCTGTTCACGGGGGAAGACACGATCGACAAGCCTAGCGCGATCCAGGCCGAGAGTCGAGGTGGCGACAGGCGTGTCCGGACGCGGTGCCGCCCCGGGGACGCTCAGCGGGCCGCGAGCGCGTCGGCGACCGTCTTCGGCACGTAGGGCGTGACGTCACCGCCGAGGGACGACACCTGGCGGATCAGCGAGCTCGACACGTGCGCCCGCGACGCCTCGGGCAGCAGGAACACCGTCTCGACGTCGGCCAGGTGGCGGTTCATGATGGCCATCGGAGTCTCGTACGCGACGTCCTCGCCGGACCGCACGCCCTTCACCAGGACCTTCGCCCCGACCTGCCGGCAGTAGTCGACCAGCAGCCCGGACGTCCACTCGCCCACCGTGACCGTCGCAGGCGCGCCGACCTCGACCAGCGAGTCCTTGATGAGCCGCACCCGGTCGACGGCCTCGAACATCGCCGGCTTCTTGTCGGGGTTGTGCACCACGAGGACGTGCACCTCGTCGAAGAGCCCGGCCGCGCGGCCGATGACGTCGAGGTGCCCGAGGGTGACGGGGTCGAAGGAACCGGGGACCACCGCGATCTGCGCCATGGCAGCGACGATACCGCCCGCGACGCTGTGCCCCCGGGTCAGTTCTTGCCGAGGAACGCCGCGTCGGACTCGTCGAGACGCCGGGCGAGGGCGTCGCGGAGGGCCGGGGACCCCTCGAGCTCGGGATCGGGTTCGAGCACGCGCTCCGCTTCTTCCCGCGCGTCGACGATGAGGTCGGCGTGCTCGACCACCCGGAGCAGGTTGAGCGAGGACCGCCCACCGGACTGCCGTTCGCCCAGGACGTCGCCCTCGCGCCGGAGCTCGAGGTCGACCCGGGCGAGCTCGAACCCGTCGTCCGAGGCGGCCACGGCGTCGACGCGCTCGCGCGAGGTCGTCTCGAGCTCGGCGGAGGTGACCAGCAGGCAGACACCGGCCCACTGCCCACGGCCGATGCGGCCGCGGAGCTGGTGGAGCTGCGAGACACCGAACCGGTCAGCGTCGAGGACGGCCATCATCGCCGCGTTCGGGACGTCGACGCCGACCTCGATCACGGTCGTCGCCACGACCACGTCGAGGTCGCCGGCGGCGAAGGAGGTCATCACGCGGTCCTTCTCGTCGGCGGTCATCCGGCCGTGCAGGACCGCGATCGAGCGCCCTTCGAGCACGGGCATGGTGCGCATCCGTTCGGCGGTGGCGAGCACGGTCGCCGGGGCACGCTTCGGGGCGTCGTCCTCGCCCTCGACCGGCTCCGGCTCGCCGTCGTCCTCGGTGTGGGCGTCGTCGATGGCCGGGCAGACGACGAACGCCTGGCGACCCTTGGCCAGTTCTTCGGCCATGCGGGACCAGATCCGGGGTTCCCACCCGGGGTGCTCCGCCAGCGGGACCGTGAAGGTCTCGACGCCGGCGCGCCCCGACGGCATGCCCGTGATGGTCGAGACGTCGAGGTCGCCGAACACCGTCATGGCGACGGTGCGCGGGATCGGCGTGGCCGTGAGCACGAGCACGTGCGGCGGGGTCGTGCCCTTGGTGCGGAGGGCCTCGCGCTGCTCGACGCCGAAGCGGTGCTGCTCGTCGACCACCACGAGCCCCAGCTCGGCGAAGTCCACCCGGTCGCCCAGGAGCGCGTGGGTGCCGACGACCAGCCGTGAGCTGCCCGACGCGGCGGCGAGCAGGGCACGGCGCCGTTCGTCGGTGGACTGCGACCCGGTCAGGATCACCGGTCGGAGCTCGGCGGCCAGGTCCGGCCCGAGGAACTTCACGATGGAGCGCAGGTGCTGGGCCGCCAGCACCTCGGTCGGGGCGATGAGCGCGGACTGGCCGCCGGACTCGGCCACCGTGAGCATCGCCCGGATCGCCACGAGGGTCTTGCCCGAACCGACCTCGCCCTGGATCAGCCGGTGCATGGGCCAGGTGCGGGCGAGGTCCTGGTCGATGTCGGCACCGACGGCCCGCTGGTCGTCCGTCAACGTGAAGGGCAGGGTGGCGTCGAAGCGCTCGAGGATGCCACCGGGGGTGGCCACGCGCGGGGTCGCCGCGGTGCGACGGGCCGCGATCCGACGCTGCACCAGGGCGGTCTGCAGCACGAACGCCTCGCGGTAGCGCAGGGCGTCCTGCGCGCGCTTGAAGTCCGCGACCTTCTCGGGGCGGTGCAGCAGCTCGAGGGCACGGCGGAACGGCACGAGGTCGAGCCGGGACCGCGCGGACGCCGGCACCGGGTCGGGCAGGTCCGGCAGGGTGTCGAGGACGATCCCGATGGACTTCGCGATCTGCCACGAGGTGAGCGAGGCCGTCGCCGGGTAGATCGGGATCGGCTGGCGCGACCACCGGATCGCTTCGTCGGAGCCGGGCTCCGCCGTGGCGCGGGGGTCGTCGGGGTCGAACAGCTCGTAGTCCGGGTGGGCGAGCTGCCGGGCACCCCGGTAGTCGCTGACCTTGCCGGAGAAGATGCCCCGGGCGCCGGGGACGAGGTCCTTCGTGCGCCACCCCTGGTTGAAGAACGTGAGGGTGAGCAGGCCCTTGCCGTCGCCGATCTTCGCTTCGAGGATCGAGCCGCGGCGCGCGCGCATGGTGCGTTCACGGACGTCGACCACCTCGGCCACGATGGTGACCGGTTCGCCGATCGCGAGCGAGTCGAGGGCCGTCAGTGCACCACGCTCGGCGTAGCGGCGGGGCGCGTGCTCGAGGAACTCCCCCACCGTGCGGTAGCCGAAGGCCTTCTCGATCGCGGTCGCCGTCCGACCGCCGAGCACGTTCGCGAGCCGCGCGTCGAGCGGCGCCGGACCGAGGTCGGGCGCGGCCGGCGCAGCGGGGGTTCCGGAGGTGACCACGCTCCAACGGTACCGGGCACGACCGACCCCACCCGCGCCTCCCGAGCGGCCTGTGGAGAACACCGGACCGGACCCGTCGGGCCGCTACGGTGGCTGCATGACCCGCATCATCGCCGGCGCCGCCGGCTCCCTGACGCTCCGGGTGCCGAAGTCCGGCACCCGCCCGACGAGCGACCGCGTGCGCGAGGCGCTGTTCTCGTCGCTCGAGGCACGGGGGCTCGTCGAGGCCACGTCGGTGGCCGACCTGTACGCGGGAACGGGCGCGCTCGGGCTCGAGGCGGCGTCCCGCGGTGCGGCCGAGGTCGTCCTGGTCGACCGGGCGTCCGCCGCCGCGCAGGCCTGCCGGGCGAACGCGAAGGCCGTGCAGCAGCGGGTGCCGGGCGTCCGGATCGACGTGCAGCCGCAACCGGTGCTCGGGTACCTGCGCGGGACCGTCCGCACCTTCGACCTGGTGTTCATCGACCCGCCCTACGACGTCACGGAGCACGAGCTCGCCGAGGTGCTCGAGGCCCTGGCGCCGAAGCTGACGCCGGATGCCGTCGTCGTGGTCGAGCGGAGCAAGCGCTCCCCCGAGCCCACCTGGCCGGCGGGGCTCGCGCCGTTCAGCAAGCGCAGCTACGGCGAGACCGTCGCGTGGGAGGCCGTCGCCTCCGGCTGAGGCAGCCGGTCAGCCCGGTCAGCCGGCGGCACCGTCCCAGTCGGCGTAGGGGTCCCAGCCGGTCGTCGGCACCGGCGACCCGGCACGGACCAGGTCCGCGTCACCACGCTCCAGCACGGCACCGATGCGCCGGAAGCCCCCGGGCAGAGCCGCGCCTGCCGGGAACGTGGCGAGCAGTCCGTGGTCTTCGCCGCCGTGCAGCGCGACCTCGTCGAGGTCGGCGGCGGCATCGAGTTCGAGCGTCACCCGGCTGGCACGGGCGAGCCGACCGGCGTCGATCGCCAGGCCGTCGGACAGGTCGAGCATCGCGGTGGCGCCGGCCTCAGCCGCGAGCGGCCCGTCGGCGATCGGGGGCACCGGGCGGCGCTGGCGGCCGACGTCGGGGTCGTCGTCCGCACCGCTCGCGACCGTCGCGGCACGGTCCGGCTCACCCCGGCCGTCGACGCCCTCGCGGAACAGCCGGGACAGCCCACGGGCGGCACGTCCGAGCTCGCCGGACACCGCGAGCACGTCACCGACGCTCGCGCCCGACCGGAGCACGGGCGCGCGGCCCAGCAGGTCGCCGAAGGCGGTGACGGCCACCGTGAACGTCGCCGAGGTGGAGAGGTCTCCCCCGACGACCCCGCACCCCGGCGCGAGCGTGTCGACGGCGAGCCGGAAGCCGTCGGCGATGCCCTCGAGGACGGCCACGGGGGTGTCCTGCGGTGCGGCGAGGGCGATCACGAGGCCGCTCGGCACGGCACCCATCGCGGCGACGTCGGAGAGGTTCGTGGCGGCCGCCTTCCAGCCGATGTCCGTCGGCGACGACCACGCCCACCGGAAGTCCGGACCGTGCACCATCATGTCCGTCGTCACGACGAAGCGGCCGTCCGGAGCGGCGACGACGGCGCAGTCGTCACCGGGGCCGAGGATCGGCGTGCCCGCGGGCAGACGGCTCGTGATCCGGTCGAGGACGACGAGTTCGCCGAGCTCCCCCACCGTCGGTCCGGCCCAGGCGTCGTCCGTCGCATCCACACGAGAACGGTAGCCTGGACGGCGATGGACACCGCGCGCCGCACCCCTCGGACCCTCGCGATCGTGGGGGCCGTGATCACCCTCGCCGCCGGGCTGACCGGGTGCACGAACGCCGTGTCGATGTCCGCCGCCCCGTCGGCGAACGCAGCGGCATGCGCGGCCGTGCAGGTCCGACTGCCCGCGACCGTGGACTCGAAGTTCGACCTGCGGAACACGAACGCGCAGGCCACGGCGGCCTGGGGCGACCCCGAGGTGGCGATCTACCACTGCGGTGTCGCCGTCCCCACCGTGTCCGACCTGCCGTGCTTCTCGCAGGGCGGCGTCGACTGGATCCGCGACGACCGCGGCGACCAGGTCGTCTACACGACGTTCGGTCGGTCACCGGCCGTGCAGGTCGTGGTCGACTCGACGAAGACCACGTCATCGGTCGTGCAGGAGCTGTCCGACGCGGTGTCGTCACTGCCCAAGGACGGACACGAGTGCCTCGACCCCGCCGACGTGCAGGGCTGACCGAACCGGTCAGCGGACGGCGGCGCGACCCAGCTCGATCAGCTCCGTGATCAGCTCGCCGTAGGACACTCCCGACGCCGCCCAGCAGCGCGGGTACATCGACAGCGGGGTGAAGCCCGGCATCGTGTTGACCTCGTTCACGACGAAGCCGTCATCGGTCAGGAAGCAGTCGACACGGGCGAGCCCCGAACCACCGATGGCCTCGAACGCGCGGGCACCGATGGAGCGGATCTCGTCGGTCTCGTCGTCGGTCAGCGGTGCCGGGCAGAGCAGCGACTCGTCGCCGCCCAGGTACTTCGACGCGAAGTCGTAGAAGCCGTCCTCGGCCACCACGATCTCGCCCGGCAGGCTCGTGCGCGGCACACCGTCACGGCCCTCGAGCACGGCGACCTCGACCTCGCGGCCGATCACACGGGGCTCGACGATCACCTTGGAGTCGTGCTCGAACGCCAGGTCCACGGCGGCACCCAGCTGCGAGGGCTCGTCGACGCGCGAGACGCCCATGCTCGACCCGGCGCGGGCCGGCTTGACGAACAGCGGCCAGCCGTGGGCGGCGATCGTCTCGGCGACGTCCACGGGGTCGGCCGCCCACTGCCGGCGGAGCACCGTGGTCCACGGTGCGACGCGGAGCCCAGCGTGCTCGAGCACGGCCTTCGCGACGTGCTTGTCCATCGCCAGGGCGCTCGCGAGCACGCCGTCGCCGACGTACGGCAGCCCGGCGATCTCGAGCAGGCCCTGGATCGTGCCGTCCTCGCCGAAGGGACCGTGCAGGATCGGGAACACCACGTCGACCGGGATCGCGGTGACGGTGCCGTCGGGGTGGGACACGACGAGTTCGTTGGTGGCCGGCGAGGTCGGGAACGCGATCCGCGTGCCGTTGTCGGGAACGGTCGGCAGCGCGCCGTCGCGGATGGTCCACTGCGCCGGGTCGTCCGACTGCAGCGTGAAGGCACCGTCCTGGGTGATCCCGATCGGCACGAGGTCGTACTCGGCCCGGTCGACGACGTCCATGATGCCGCCGGCGGTCACGCAGCTGATCTCGTGCTCGCTCGAGCGACCGCCGAAGAGCACGGCGACGGTGGTCCTGGGCATGGGGGTTCCCTCGGGGATCGTGGGCACGGGAGTCCCTTCGTGACTCGGTGCGGGACCGGTCACTCGCCCTGCGGCTCGTCGGTCTCGGTGAGGTGCGGCGCGATGTTGCGCGGATCGAGCCTACCGGCGAGGACCTCGCCGACCTGGCTGACGATGGGCATGTCGACGCCGTTCGCCGCGGCCAGCTCGAGGATCGGGGCGACCGAGGCCAGCCCCTCCGCCGTCTGGTTCATCTGGCGGACGACCTCGTCGAACCGGTAGCCCTGGCCGAGCAACCGCCCGGCGGTGTTGTTCCGCGACAGCGGCGACTGGCACGTGGCGATGAGGTCGCCGAGGCCCGCGAGCCCGGACAGCGTGGACGACTGCGCGCCGAGCGACACCGCGAAGTCGGTCATCTCGGCGAGGCCGCGCGTGATGATCGAGGCCTTGGTGTTCTCGCCGTAGCCGACCCCGTCGACGATGCCGATCGCGACGGCGATGAGGTTCTTCAGCACGCCGCCGAACTCGGTGCCGATGACGTCGGTGTTGATGAACGACCGGAAGTACGGGTTCGTCGCGACGGCGGCGACGTCGGTGGCGGTCTCCAGCGACGACGACGACACCACGGCGGCGGTCGGCTGCCGACGGGCGATCTCGAGCGCCAGGTTCGGGCCGCTGGCCACGGCGATGCGGTCCTGGTCGATGCCGAGGCCCTGCAGCAGGACCTCGCTCATCCGCAGACCCGTGCTCTTCTCGACGCCCTTCATGAGGCTGACGACCGGCACGTCGGCGGGCAGCAGCTCGCGGATCGCGGCGAGGTTGGAGCGCAGGGTCTGCGAGGGCACCGAGACGTACACCTGCGAGGCGCCGTCGAGCACGCGCTCGAGCGACGTCGAGGCGGTCAGGGTGCGGGGCAGGTTGATGCCGGGCAGGTAGTCCGAGTTGCGCTTGGTCTCGGTGATCTCGCGGGCGACCTCGGGGCGTCGTGCCCACACCACGGTGGAGGCACCGCCCTCGGCCAGCACCTTCGCGAACGTGGTGCCCCAGCTGCCGGCACCGATCACGGCCACGCGGGGCTTGTCGGTCGACTGCATGACCACCCGGATCGCGGCGGTGTCGAAGGCCCCCGGAGCCGCGGCGGCGGGGTCGGGTCGGTCGTCGTGGGGTCGGAGGTCACTCAAACCGGCCGGTCTCCTTCTGGTTGTTCGCCGCCGGGTCCCAGCGGGTCGCGGGTGCCCGTTCGCCACGGAGCACCTCGAGCAGCGCGGTGATCTCGCGCATGACGAGTTCGGTGGCCTCGCCGAGCATCTGCTGGTCGATCTGCCGACCGCGGTACGCCGACAGGTCGACCGGGTCACCGATGATGACGTCGACGCGGGACGGCGGGAACAGCCGGAGCTTCTTGCCGTACCTGGCCATGATGTTCTGCGTGCCCCAGTGGGCCATCGGGATGAGCGGCACGTCGTTCTCGAGCGCGATCCGCACCGCACCCGTCTTGCCGCGCATCGGCCACAGGTCGGGGTCGCGGGTGAGCGTGCCCTCGGGGTAGACGATGATCGCACCGCCCTGCTCGACCAGGGACCGGCCGCCACCGAGGGGGTCGCTCAGGCGCGTCCGGCCGGAGCGCTCGACCGGGATCTGGCCCATGCCGGACATGAGCTTGCCGACCACGGGGACCTTGAACAGCGACGCCTTCGCGAGGAACCGCGGCGCCCGCTTCGAGATGTACACGGCGGTGCCCACGACCAGGGGGTCGATGTTCGTGAAGTGGTTCGGTGCGAGCACGAACGCGCCCTCGGCCGGCAGACGGTTCGGGCCGTGCCAGTGGTAGCGCGCCGAGAACCGGAACGTCGGGATGACGATCGAGGCGACGATCCGGAACGCGGTGTTCAGCTCACCGCGGCGCCACCGGCGCCCACGCACGGGGAGGCCGGTCGTGACCTGCGCGTCGGAGCCGCCACGGGCCTCCAGACCGTCGCCTTTTCCTTCTACCGGCACTGTGCCTACCCAGCGAAGTCGAAGTCGGCGCCGAGCTTGCGCAGCTTCGGGATGAAGTGCTCGTAGCCGCGGCTGATGATGCCGACGTTGGTGATGTGCGACTCGCCGTCGGCGGTCAGCGCCGCGATGAGGTGGCTGAACCCGCCGCGCAGGTCGGGGACGCGGACGTTCGCGGCGTGCAGCTTCGTCGGACCGGTGATGACGGCGGCCTGCTCGAACGGGCGGCGGGCGACACGGCGGTCGTGGCCCGGCAGCCCCTCCTTGTGCACGACGATGTCGGCACCCATCTCGTTCAGGGCGTCGGTGAAGCCGAAGCGGTTCTCGTAGACGGTCTCGTGCACGATGCTCTGGCCGTCGGCCTGGGTCAGCGCGACGATGAGCGGCTGCTGCCAGTCCGTCATGAAGCCGGGGTGCACGTCGGTCTCGATGACGACGGGCTTCAGGGTGTCCAGCTCGCGGTAGAACCGGATGCCGTCCTCCTGGATGTCGAACCCGCCGCCGACCTTGCGGAAGACGTTGAGGAACGTCATGAGCTCCTGCTGGTTCGCGCCCTCGACGAAGATGTCGCCGTTGGTGGCGAGCGCGGCGGAGGCCCAGCTCGCGGCCTCGTTGCGGTCGTTGATCGCGCGGTGCGTGTAGCCGCGGAGCGACTCGACGCCCTCGATGAAGATGACGCGGTTCGGCTCGACCGAGACGATGGCGCCCATCTTCTGCAGGATCGCGATGAGGTCCATGATCTCGGGCTCGATCGCGGCGTTCCGCAGCTCCGTGACGCCCTTGGCGAGGGTCGCCGAGAGCAGGACCTGCTCGGTGGCGCCGACGCTCGGGTACGGCAGCTCGATCGAGGCGCCCTTCAGGCCGTCCGGGGCCGTCAGGTGGATGCCGTTGACCTGCTTGTCGACGACCGCGCCCATGGCGCGGAGGGCGTCAAGGTGGAAGTCGATCGGGCGGTCACCGATGCGGCAGCCGCCGAGGTCGGGGATGAACGCCTCGCCGAGCTTGTGCAGCAGCGGACCGCAGAACAGGATCGGGATGCGGCTCGAACCGGCGTGCGCGTCGATCTCGGCGAAGTGCGCCGACTCGACCCGCGACGGGTCGAGGATGAGTTCGCCTCGTGCAGGATCGGTGATGCGCACGCCGTGCACCTCGAGCAGCCCGCGGACCACCTTGACGTCGGAGATGTCCGGCACGTCACGGAGGATCGACGGGGTGTCACCGAGCAGCGACGCCACCATGGCCTTGGTCGCGAGGTTCTTCGCCCCACGGACCTCGATGCGCCCCACGAGCGGCTTGCCCCCGCGGATGACGATCTCGTCCGACTTGAGGCCCACGCGCGCCCCTGCGGCCGCTGCGTCCTGTACGAGAGAGTTCACTACTTCACCGGCAATGTCTTCGGCCGCCAACTGGAGCGGCGGGATTCGAACTCCGTGATCGAGGTCTCGTCACGGAGGGTGAGCCCGATGTCGTCGAGCCCTTCCATCAACCGCCAACGAGTGTAAGCGTCGATCTCGAAGGGGACGTCCACATCCCCCAGCGACACGCGCTGCGTCTCGAGGTCGACCGTCGCTTCGATGCCCGGGTTCGCCTCGATGACGGCCCACAGCCGCTCGACCTCCGGTTCGGTCACGATCGCGGTGACCAGGCCCTGCTTGCCGGCGTTGCCCCGGAAGATGTCCGCGAACCGGGGCGAGATCACGACCGAGAAGCCGAAGTCACGGAGCGCCCAGACGGCGTGCTCGCGGGACGACCCGGTGCCGAAGTCGGGGCCGGCGATCAGGACGCGGGCGCCCTGGTAGCGCTCCTGGTTCAGGACGAAGTCGGGGTCCTGACGCCATCCGGAGAACAGGGCGTCCTCGAAGCCGGTCTTCGTCACGCGCTTCAGGTAGACCGCGGGGATGATCTGGTCGGTGTCGACGTTGGACCGCTTGAGCGGCGCGGCGATGCCGGTGACGGTGGTGATCTTGTCCATCAGAAGGTCCCCTCGGTGGCGGTGGCGGACGTCGCCGCCGCGATCTCGTCGTCGGTCTCCAGGTCCCACGGGCTGGACAGCGTGCCGCGCACCGCGGTGGCCGCGGCGACGAGCGGCGACACCAGGTGTGTGCGGCCGCCCTTGCCCTGGCGGCCCTCGAAGTTGCGGTTCGAGGTGCTCGCGCAGCGCTCCCCCGGAGCCAGCTGGTCCGGGTTCATGCCGAGGCACATCGAGCAGCCGGCGAACCGCCACTCGGCGCCGAACTCCTTCATGACGACGTCGAGCCCCTCAGCCTCGGCCTCGAGCCGGACGCGCGCGGAGCCCGGAACCACCATGACCCGAACACCCGGCGCCTTCTGCCGGCCCTTGATGATCGACGCGAAGGCCCGCAGGTCCTCGATGCGCGAGTTCGTGCAGGAGCCCATGAACACCGCGTCGACGGCGATGTCCTTCATCGGGGTACCGGCGGTGATGTCCATGTACTCCAGGGCGCGGCGTGCGGCGGCCTGGTCGTTGGGGTCGCTGTAGGCGGCCGGGTCCGGCACGCTCTCGGACAGCGAGACGCCCTGGCCGGGGTTCGTGCCCCAGGTGACGAAGGGCTCGAGCTCGTCCGCGTCGATGAACACCTCGGCGTCGAACACGGCGTCGTCGTCGGTGGCGAGGGTCTCCCAGTACGCGACGGCGTCGTCCCAGTCCTGGCCGGTGGGCGCGTGGTCGCGGCCCTGCACGTAGTCGTAGGTGGTCTGGTCGGGGGCGACCATGCCGGCGCGGGCACCGGCCTCGATCGACATGTTGCAGATCGTCATACGGCCCTCCATCGAGAGGGCGCGGATCGCGGAGCCGCGGTACTCGAGCACGTAGCCCTGGCCTCCGCCGGTGCCGATCTTCGCGATGACGGCCAGGATGATGTCCTTCGCCGTCACCCCCGGACGCAGCGTGCCCTCGACCGTGATCGCCATCGTCTTGAACGGCTTGAGCGGCAGGGTCTGCGTGGCGAGGACGTGCTCGACCTCGGACGTGCCGATGCCGAACGCCATCGCGCCGAAGGCCCCGTGGGTGCTGGTGTGCGAGTCGCCGCAGACCACGGTGATGCCGGGCATGGTCAGGCCGAGCTGCGGGCCGACCACGTGGACGATGCCCTGCTCCTTGTCGCCCAGGGAGTGCAGCCGGACGCCGAACTCCTCGCAGTTGCGACGGAGGGTCTCGATCTGGATCCGGCTCGTCGGGTCCGCGATCGGGCGGTCGATGGCGAGCGTCGGGGTGTTGTGGTCTTCGGTCGCGATCGTCAGGTCGAGGCGCCGCACCGGTCGCCCGGCCTGCCGCAGACCGTCGAACGCCTGCGGACTCGTCACCTCGTGCACGAGGTGGAGGTCGATGTAGAGGAGGTCGGGGTTGCCGTCCTCGCCCTTGACCACGACGTGGTCGTCCCACACCTTCTCGGCGAGCGTCTTTCCCATGAGCTCAGCCCTCCTCGTCCTCGTCGTTGCGCCGCGACCGCGGCGCGATCAGGCGACTCTACCATTGGTATACCAACGCGCGGCACCCCGCCCGCCACGGGTCCGTCACCCCGCCGTCGCACGCCCGTCACCCCGTGACGGCACGGCCTGGAGGCCCGTGGCGACTCCCCGACACCCGTCGCGGTGGGAAGATGGTGACGACATGACGACACCTGCGCACTCGACCCGGACCATCAACCTCGAGGGCGCGGCACGTGCCGCGATCGCCGGTGGCGCACCGCTCGCGCTGCTCATCGCCCTCGGCATGCCGGGGTACGCCGCCTTCGCCATGTTCGCCGGGTTCACCGCCATCTTCGGTGCGACCGAGCCCTACCGGCAGCGTGCCGTCACGACCGGCGTCGCGGGTGCGCTGCAGGCGCTCTGCATGTTCGCCGGCATCGGGGTCGGGCTCGTCGGGTCGCCGCTCTGGCTGCAGGCCGTGGGCCTCGTCGTCGTCCTGGTGGTCGCGGTCTGCACCCTCTCCACGCTCCGGGCGATCCCCGCGCAGCCGATCTTCCCGGTGTTCGCGTTCGTCGTGTCCGCACTCGTGCCGATGCGCCCGGCGGACGTCCCGCTCGTCACGACGATCATCGTCTGCTCGGTGGTCTGGGCTTGGCTCGTCGCGATGTCCGGTGCGGTGCTCCGTCGGGTGCTCCACCCGCACGCCCCGCACCGGTTCCGCCCGCTGGCCGACCGCAAGCACCGGTCGCTCGCGGTCCTGCGGACACCGGCGCTGTGGGAGACCGTCGCGCTCAACGTCGTCGGGTCACTCGTCGCCGGGGCCGTCGCGGAGTCGATCCCCGGGCTCGGGCACCCGTACTGGGCGGTCATCGCGGTGGTCTCGACCCTGCCGGCGATCCGCCAGCGGCACACCGTCGTCCGCGCCGGGCAGCGTGTGGTCGGCACGATCGGCGGCACCGTCATCGCGGTCGGCATCCTGCTGCTCGAGCCGTCGGCGTGGTGGATCGTCGTGCTGGCCGTCGTCGGGCAGTTCTTCGCCGAGATCTTCGTCGCCCGGAACTACGCCGTGTGCCTGCTGTTCCTCACCCCGCTCGCCCTGGCGGTGTCGTGGCTGAGCCTGCCCGAGGCGCCGCAGCTGCTGGCGCTCGACCGGATCGCGCAGACCGTGCTCGGTGCCGTGGTCAGCGTGGGGCTGCTGCTCGTCGGGCGTGCGATCGAGCGCCGGCGTGGCCGTGCCCTGGGTGCGACGAGCGCGATCCGGACCGTCTGACGCGCCTGGTCGAACCGGGCGTACCTGGTCGACCCGGGCGTACCTGGCCGAACCGGGCGTACCTGGTCGTTCCTTCCGACCAGGAATGCCCGATTCCGCCTGCCATCGCGCGTGACAGGGGAAGCAACGTGCGCGGACGGCGGACGCGACCACTGCGTCCTGCGAAAGCGACAGATCGCTGCGGGACAACCGCGGGGATCTGTCGCTTTCGCGAGCCCGCCCTCCCCACCAGCGCGTCAGTCGCGCGGCTGGATGTTCCAGGCGTCGATGACGGGGCGGCCGTGCTCGTAGCCGAGGATGCTGACCGAGGCGGTGCCGAGCTTCAGCACGGCGCCGTCCTGCGGCGCGAGCCGGATCCACGCGGCACCGAGCGCCCGCAGCACGTGGCCGTGGGCGATGAACACCGCATCGTGGCCCTCGGCGAGCACCGGACGGGCACGGTTCAGGATGCGCTCGACGCGGACCCGGACCTCGGCGGCGTTCTCACCGGGGGTGTCGCCAGCGGGGACCCCGTCGGTCCAGAGGTCCCACGGACCGTGGCGCAGCACCTTGATCTGCGGGGTGGTGAGGCCCTCGTACGCGCCGTAGTCCCACTCGTACAGGTCCTCGTCGAGCTCCGGCTCGACGCCGATCAGGTGCGCGGTGTCGCGGGCGCGCTGCAGCGGGCTCGACAGCGCCAGCGCGAACGACCGGTCCCCGAGGTACCGGCCCGCGCGCTTCGCCTGCTCGACACCGTTGTCGGTGAGCGGGATGTCGGTGCGGCCGGTGTGCTGCCCGCTCTTCGACCACTCCGTCTCTCCGTGACGGACGAGGACGAGTTCGCCGGGGCGTTCCGAGGTCATGAGTTCCTTCCGATCCAGAGGCCGAGCGCAGCTGCGCCGACCGAGACGACGAGCATCCCGAGGCCGTTCAGGACGGCGAGCCGGGTCTTGCCGGATCGGAGGAGCTGTACGGTCTCGACGCTCGCCGTCGAGAACGTCGTGTACCCACCCATCATGCCCGTCCCGAGCACAGCGACCGTCGAGGCGGGGATGGTGCCGGCCTGCCCGAGGCCCGTCAGGACCCCGAGCACGAGCGATCCGGACACGTTGATGAGCAGGGTCCCGACCGGGAACCCGGCGAACCGGGAACCGGCGACGCGGCCCTTGACGAGCCCGTCGAGCACGAAGCGCAGCGCGGCGCCGGCTCCCCCGCCGACGGCGACCAGGACCAGTTCGACCGGGCTCATCGGGCGTCCTCTCGGGGTTCGGGGCGCGTGCGGGGCCGGGTGGCCGCGGCGACCCACAGACCGAGGACGACCGCGACGAGTCCGAGCACGACCGACAGCAGCGCGTACCCGGTGCCCGCCGTCCAGCGCCCGAGGTCGAGCAACTGCGCGGTGTCGTCCGCCAGCGTGCTGTAGGTCGTGAAGCCGCCGAGGACGCCGGTGCCGACGAACAGCCGGACCGCGCGAGGACGACCGATGTCGGGGCCGCGGCGTGCGAGCGCGTCGAGCAGGAACCCGAGGCAGAACGCCCCGACGACGTTGATCCCGAGGATGGTCCAGCTGATCCCGTCGTGCGCGGGGAACGCCGTGGCGAGGAGTGCGCGGACGGCCGTCCCGATCGCGCCGCCGAGGGCGACCAGGGCGACGAGCCTCCAGCGCAGGTGCGGTGGGCGTTCGGCGTGCATCGTGCTCCCGTCGCGAGGCGATCGTTCCCCGGGTGACGGGGACGATCCAGGCTAGCCGAGACGACGAAACCCCCGCCGAGCCGGAGCTGGACGGGGGTTTGCGTGCTGGTGACCCCAGCGGGATTCGAACCCGCGTTACCGCCGTGAGAGGGCAGCGTACTAGGCCGCTATACGATGGGGCCGCGGCTGTTGTCGGACTCGGAGCATGTCACCTGTGGTGACCCCAGCGGGATTCGAACCCGCGTTACCGCCGTGAGAGGGCAGCGTACTAGGCCGCTATACGATGGGGCCGTTCCGACAACTCGACAAGTATTGCACAAGGCTCGCATCCGCACCAAAACGGGGCGTGTCGCCCGGGTGTGCCGCCATGTCGGAGCAGGCATACGGTGGATCGATGACGGCCGACCACGACGCGATCGCCCGGGCCAGACACGTGAGCGGCTGCCCGTCGGCCACGGTGCGGATCGGCCTGTCCGGGTGGCAGTACGACGGCTGGCGTGGGGACTTCTACCCCGACGGCCTCGCGAAGCGGCGGTGGCTCGAGCACGTGGCGTCGCGGTTCCCGACGGTGGAGCTGAACGGATCCTTCTACTCGCTGCAGCGCCCGGCGCGCTACCGGGCGTGGCGTGCGGCCTCGGGCGGGCAGCCGTTCCGGTTCGCGGTCAAGGGCGGCCGATACGTCACGCACATGCTGCGGCTCCGGAACGTCGAGACCGCGCTGGCGAACTTCTTCGCCTCGGGTCCGCTGGAGCTCGGGGACACCCTCGGGCCCGTGCTCTGGCAGCTGCCCGAGCGCCTGCTGCCGTCGCCGGAGGTGCTCGACGCGTTCCTCGGGCTGCTCCCCCGGACGCACGGTGCCGCCGCTGAGCTCGCACGCCACCACGACGACAAGGTCCCCGGCGAACCGGACGGTCTCGTGGTGCCCGAGGAACCGGCGTGGTCGATCCACCACGCGCTCGAGGTCCGGGCAGCCGGCTTCGACGACGAGCACCTCGACGTGCTCCGCCGGCACCGCGTCGCCCTGGTCGACTCGCACGCCGGCGACTTCCCCCGCTTCCGGGCGGACACCGGGGCACCACTCGCGTACCTCCGGTTGCACGGCGCGCCCCGGACCTACCACGACGGGTACTCGCCCCAGGCGCTCGGCGGGTGGGTGACGACGGTCCTCGAGCACGCCGAGGCCGGCCGGGACGTCTACGTGTACTTCGACAACGACGCCGAGCGGCACGCTCCGTGGGACGCCCTGACGCTCGACCGCCTGGTCGCGGCGCGACTGCGTCGGCGGGCGCCCGACCGGTGAGCAGCAGAAGCCGGGTGCGTGGACGCGACCCGTCGCGTTCTGCTCACTCGGTGACGGACAGGAGGCGCGTGGCGGCGCCGCCACGGGCCTCCAGGCCGCGCAGCGCAGCGCAGCCCTAGAGCGTCAGCGACTCCCCCGGATGCAGCACGACGAGCGACCCGGCGGGCTCGACGGCCTCGCGGAGCCGGCCCGTGTGCATGCCGAGGCCGACCTCGGACAGGGTGGCCTCGTGGATCGGGTACGCCCGGGACGGCGCGATCGCGGCGACGTAGTCCATCATCTCGGCGACCTTGAGCCACGGCGCCCCGACGGGTGCAGCGAGGACCTCGACCGGGACGCCCGGGTCCGTGTAGGAGTCGCCCGGGTGGAACAGCCGGCCGTTCACGAGCACGCCGGTGTTGTCGACGATCGGCACCGAGGAGTGGATCAGCTGGTGCCGCGTGCCGTGGAAGGTGAGCATGAACGGGCCGACCGTCCGGTGGTCACCGTCCGTGACGACGTCCACCGTGACACCCGCCTCGGCGAGCGCCGCGCGGACGCCCTCCGGTCCGATGACGACCGCACGGGGGTTGGCGTCGAGGATGCGCCGGACCTGCTCGGCGGTGACGTGGTCCGGGTGCTCGTGTGTGACGACGACGGCGACGACCCCGGTCGCGTCGACCGGTCGGGTGAAGTTCCCCGGGTCGAGGACCAGGCGGGCGTCCCCCTCGGTGATGACCTGGCAGGCGTGTTCGAGTTTGGTGACCTCCATGCGGGCGACCCTACGCGGGACCCTGCGGGCGGGGTCCCGTGGTCGCGCGGACGACCAGGTGCGCTGGGGCCGCCGCGATCGGGCCGGCGACACCGCCGTCGACCTCGGCGAGCACCGCCCGTGCAGCGGTGCGTCCCTGGGCCACCGGGTCCTGCGCGACCGTGGTGAGTCCGACGGTCGAGCCGTACTCGTGGCCGTCGATCCCCATCACGGACACGTCCTCCGGGACCGCGAGTCCGACTCGGCGTGCGGCGAGCAGGACACCGAGGGCCATCTCGTCCGAGGCGCAGAGCACCGCCGTCGGTCGCTCCGACGCCGGCTCGGCGAACAGCACGGCCCCGGCGGCGGTCCCGCCGGCGAACGAGAACCGGCCGTCGAGCGACCACCGTTCCGGCACGGCCTGTCCCGACGACCGCACGGCGTCGAGGAACCCGTCCCGTCGCAGGTGCGGCACGGCGACGTTCATGCCGGCCTCGTCCTGCCCGCCGACGTAGGCGATGCGCCGGTGGCCGAGGCCGTGCAGGTGCTCGACCGCGATCCGGGTGACCTCGCGGTCGTCGACGCCCACGTTCCGCAGGCCCGGTGCCGGGCCGCCGATGACGACCATGGGGTGCCGGCTGAGTTCGAGCTCGGCCCGTTCGGTGGCGTCGAGCACCAGGGAGAGCAGGACGAGGCCGTCGACGCGGTGCCGCAGCATCGAGCGCCGGAACGCCCGGTCACGGTCGCCGCCCGGGCCGCCGAGGTTGTAGAGGACCAGGTCGTACCCGGCCTGGCGGAGCTCCGCGTCGACACCGCCGAGCGCCTTCACGTAGAACCAGCGGTCGATGACGGGCACGACCACCCCGACGGCGCGCTGACGCCCGGTGGCGAGGCCGGCCGCCGCCGAGCTCGGGACGTACCCGAGTTCGTCGGCGACCCGCTGCACCTGCTCGATCGTGGTGTCGGCCACGTTCGACATGCCGCGGAGTGCCCGCGACACCGTGGACTTCGACAGCCCCGTGACGGTCGCGATCTCCTGGATCCCCATCGGTGCGACCCGGGAGGCCCGTCAGCCGTCCGTGCCGTGCGTCACGTCCGCCGGTGCGTCGGGTCCACCCCGTCGGGCCGCCACCGCGGGCACACCGCGGTCCGCCCGGCGTTGCGGGACCCGTGCGGGGCGCGCCGGCCGTCGTGCAGCCGGTGCGACCTCGTCCCAGCCGGCGTGCTGGTGCACCCGTCCGTCCGCGCCGGGTCGGGGTCGGCGACCGGTGGGGTCGGTGACCGACGTGTGCACCGGGGCGACCGCGGGCGCAGCACCGACGCCCCGGGGCACGGACGCACCCGTGCCGTCCTGCGGTGCGGTCCGGCGGAGGACGGCGACCCGCCACCGGTCCAGGGCGACGACGCCGAGCACGCACACGAGCAGGGTGAGCGCCCAGCCGAGCGCCGGTCGCCCGGTGAGCTCGCAGAACACCGTGACGCCGAGGAACAGGACGCCGAACATCCCGACGAAGCCGATCGACTCCTCGATGTGGGCGGTGGGACGGGTGGGTCCGCGCTGGGCCATGGTCGTCAGCCCTTCACGCCGCCGGCGGTGAGCCCCGCCACGATGCGCCGCTGGAAGATCAGCACGAGGATGACCAGCGGGATCGTGACGATCGTGCCGGCGGCCATCACCGCCGTGTAGGGCTCCTGGTGCGGCTGCGACCCGGCGAACGAGGCGATCGCCACGGTCACCGGCTGGGTCGCGTCGCTCGACAGCTGCGACGAGATGAGGTACTCGTTCCAGCTCGAGATGAACGCCAGGATCGCCGTGGTGAACACCGCGGGCGCCGCGAGCGGCAGGATGATCCGCCGGAACGCCTGCACCCGGGTGCACCCGTCGATGCGGGCTGCCTCTTCGAGGTCCCACGGCATCTCGCGGAAGAACGACGCGAGTGTGTACACGGTCAGCGGCAGCACGAACGAGATGCTCGGCAGGATGAGCGCCTGGTACGACCCCATCCACCCGATGTCGGTGAACAGCTGGAACAGCGGCGAGATGAGGGCGACGCCGGGGAACATCGACGCGGCCAGGATCGCGCCGGCGATGAGTGACTTGCCGCGGAACTCGAGCCGGGCGAGCGCGTACGCCGCCGTGGTGCCGACGAGCAGGGCGATGATCGTCACGACCCCACCGATGAGCAGGCTGTTCGCGAGCGCCCGACCGAGGTGGTTGCCGAGCGACGTGGAGAACGCCGTCGCGTAGTTGTCGAGCGTGACGTGCGTCGGCCACGGGGTGGCGTCGAACGTGAACCCGACGTCGCGGAAGCTCGTCACCACCATCCAGTAGAACGGCAGGAGGCACCACACGGCGATGACGATCGCCTGCACGGCTGTGCGGATGCGCGGCCCGGTGTCGCGGCGCACGCGCACCTCGGTGCGGTCGACGGCGCGGTCGCGTGCTGCGGCCGAGGACCGCGGGCGGTCTGCTGCGAGGGTCACTTGAGTTCACCCTTCTGCTGGGCGGCCTGCGTCTGCACGACGTTGGCGCCGAGGAACCGGACGAAGACGAACGCCACGATGAAGATCACCAGGAAGGTGATGGTCGACAGGGCCGACGCGGAGTTGAAGCCCTGCCGGATCTGTTCGACGACCAGGATCGACAGGGTCGTGGTGGCGTTGCCGGAACCACCGCCACCGCCGGTGAGGATCGCGGGCAGGTCGTACATGCGGAGCGCGTCAAGCACGCGGAACAGGATCGCGACCATCAGCGCGGGCTTGATCAGCGGCAGGGTGATGAGCACGAAGCGCTGGAAGGTCGAGGCGCCGTCCATCTTGCCGGCCTCGTAGACCTCCTCCGGGATGAGCTGCAGGCCCGCCAGGATGAGGAGCGCCATGAACGGCGTGGTCTTCCAGGTGTCGGCGATGATGACCGCCCACCGGGACGCCCACTCGCCGCTCGTCCACAGGATCTGCTGCCCGAGGACGTGGTTCAGGACGCCGTTCGCGTCGAAGATGAAGTACCAGAGCTTCGCGGTGACGGCGGTCGGGATCGCCCACGGCACCAGGATCGCGGCACGGACGAGCGCGCGGCCCTTGAAGTTGCGGTTCATGATGATCGCCATCCACACGCCGATGGCCGTCTCGAACGCCACGGTGACGACCGTGAAGAAGAACGTGTTGCCCATCGACACCCAGAACTGGGAGCCGAGGCTGCCGGGCGGGCAGGTGACGTTGCCGCACTGCTGGCCGAGCCAGTGCGCGTAGTTCGTGATGCCGGCGAAACCGCCTTCCACGAACAGCTGCGTGGCCTTGTCGAGGCCCTGGTCGAGCTGGAACGACTGGATGACCGCGCTGACCACGGGGTACCCGATGACGATCGCCAGGAGCACGGTCGTCGGGCCGATGAGGTACACGGCCCAGCGGCCGTGCTCGGCGTTGAGTCCGCCCTTGCGCCGTCGGCGCTTCGGTTCCGTGCCCGTCGGGTTGGGGATGGCTGCGGGGATCTCGGTTGCTGCTGACACGTGTCGGCCTCCTTGCCGGGGGTGTCGGAACGCAAGTAGGGGGCGGACGGGAGGCCCGTGGCGGACCCGCCACGGGCCTCCCGTCCATCAAGCGGCGTGCGCCGCTAGCTGCTGGTCGCCGACTTGAGGGCGTCCTGCATGTCCTTCATGGCTTCGTCGACCGACTTCGATCCCTTGAGCGCCGCGTAGGTGTTGTCCTGGATCGCCTTCGTGACCGCTGGGTAGAACGGCGTGACCGGGCGCGGCTCGGCCGACTCGATCGACTTCAGGAGCGTCGGCAGGTAGGGCAGCTGCTTCGTCAGCTCGGGGTCGGTGTACAGGTCACCGACGACCGGGGCGAGCGAGCCCTGGGTCGCGAAGAACTTCTGCGTCTCGTCCGAGGTCAGGAACTCGAGGAAGTCGTGCGCCGTGGCCTTGTGCTTCGAGTACACGCTGATCGCGGCGTTGTGTCCGCCGAGCGTGGAGGCACCGACGCCGTCGGCACCGGGGATCGGCGCGATGCCGAAGGTGTCCTTGACCTTCGACGAGCCGTCGGTCTTGGCGAGGCTGTACACGTACGGCCAGTTCCGCAGGAACAGGAGCTTGCCGGCTTCGAACGCGGTGCGGCCCTGCTCCTCCTGGTAGGTGATCGCCTCGGCCGGGATGTTCCCGTCCTCGAACGCGTCCACCAGGTTCTGCAGGCCGGCCTTCGCCTTGTCGGTGTCGACGTCGGGCGCACCGTCACTGCTGAGCACCGAACCGCCGGAGCCGTTGATCGCCTCGGAGGCGTTCACCGTCAGGCCCTCGTACTTCGCGAACTGCCCCGCGTAGCAGCCGATGCCGGCGTCCTTCGCGATCTTGCAGTCGTCCATCATCTCGTCCCACGTCGTCGGGGGCGTCTTGACGAGGTCCTTGCGGTAGTAGAGCAGCGCGCCGTCCGAGGTCTGCGGGGCGGCGTAGAGGGTGTCGTTGTAGGTCGCGGTCTTCACCGTCGACGGCAGGAGCTTCGAGGTGTCGATCTCCATGTCGCCGGTCAGCGGCGTCAGCCAGCTCTTCGCGGCGAACTCGGCGGTCCAGACGACGTCCACGTCGACGACGTCGTAGTTCTCGTCCTTCGCCTGGAAGTGCTGCACGAGGTCGTCGTGCTGCTGGTCGGCCTGGTCGGACTGTTCCTTGAAGGTGACCTTCTCGTCCGGGTGGGCCTTGTTCCACTTCGCGATGAGCGGGCGGACGACGTTCGAGTTGTCCTTGCCCTGCACGTAGGTGATGGGGCCGCGGCTGTCCTGGCCGCTCTTGGCGTCGTCCGATCCGGCGCCGGAGCTCCCGCTCGAGCAGCCGGTGAGCACGAGGCCGATGACGGCGACCCCGGCAACGGATGCGAACCGCACCCTGGAGCGTGTTGTCTTCACAGCGTTGTCTCCTCATTGAGATCACCAGGGGGCATCGATCGGGTTCGACGACACTGCCCTGGAGCAGGCGCCGCTGCCTGCTGGTGGAGGAAGCTACGCCCGGTCCGGCGGGAGCGCAACCGGTTGCATCGGTTCCGTGACCTGAGCGTGACCCATGAGGTTCCCGTGGCTTCCTGGGTGAGCGCTCACCCTCGTCCGGGGCACACGCACCGCACTGCGGAACCCCGCACGAACCCCGCCACTGCTGGTCCGGTCCGTTGTCCGGACGCCGCGGGCGGTCGTAGCGTCCCGAGCATGACCCTGCACTCCTCCGTCACCGTGCCCGGCCCCCGTCGGGTCGTCAGCGTCGACCTCGACGCTCCGCTGCCGCGCCTGGTCGCCGACGAGTCGGGTTCCTCCGCGCTCGTCGTCGGCTACCGCGACGGCTTCCCCGTCACCACGCTCGACGTGCTGCTCACCGCGGACCCGGCCGACGCCGCCCGCGCGATGGCGCCCCTGGTCGACGGCCTCGCACGGACCTCCGGTGCGACGGAGACCCCGATCCCCGACCTCGAGCTCCCGCTCATCTCGATCGTCGTGTCGACCATCGTCACCCGGGTCGAGGACATCCGGAAGCTGCTCGACTTCCTCGAGCACCTCGACTACCCGCGGTACGAGGTCATCCTCGTCGACAACCGCGTGAAGCTGCCCGAGGTCGACGCCCTGCCCGGACTGCTCGAGGGCCGCGACGTCCGGCTGGTCACCGAACGCCGTCCGGGCTGCTCCGCCGGTCGGAACGCCGGGGTCGCCGCAGCGCACGGCGAGATCATCGCGTTCACCGACGACGACGTCCGGGTGGACGCACAGTGGCTCCGGTCCATCGGCACGCGCTTCGTCCGCGAGCCCGAGGTCGCCGCGGTCACCGGGATGATCCTGCCCGTCGAGCTCGAGACCCCCGCGCAGATCTGGTACGAGGCGTACTACGGCGGCTTCAGCGGCGAGCGCACCTTCCAGCCCGTGACGATCGTGCCGGACGACGTCCCCGGGGTCATGCGGCACGCGCAGGCCCGGGCCGTCCGACCCGACGGCTCGGTGCAGAAGCACTTCGCCGTCTACGGCATCGGCGGCTACGGCGCCGGCGCGAACTGGGCGGTCCGACGGTCGGCGTTCGACGCCGTCGGCGGGTTCGACCCCGTGCTCGGTGCCGGTGTGCCCGCCCGCGGTGGCGAGGACCTGGCGATCTTCATCGACATCCTGTGGAGCGGTGGCCGGATCGGCTTCGAACCCCGTGCGGTCGTGCACCACCGGCACCGGCAGGACCTCGCCGGGCTGCACGGGCAGCTCCACTCGAACGGCGTCGGGTTCACGGCGCTGATGTGCGAGCTCATCGCGAAGGACCGCCGGCACGCGCTCGTGCTCGCGCGGCTGATGCCCCGCGCCGGCAAGATCAAGCTGAAGCAGCTGGTGTCACGGCTGGCCGGCCGGCGTGACGCCGCGGCCGAGAGCATCACCGAGGCCTCCACGACCCGGATCCCGCGCTCGCTGGCGTACCACGAGTTCCGCGGCTTCCCGGCGGGTCCGGCGGCGTACTTCCGCAGCCGTCGGTTCTGGCGCGAGGTCGAGGAGGGCCGCTTCCGCCCGTAGGCGGCGTGCAGGAGACGTCCGCACCGGACGGACGGGAGGCCCGTGGCAGCGTCGCCACGGGCCTCCCGTCCGTCCGGTGCGTGCCGTGCACGCGGTGTCTGCCGTGTGCACCGCACACGCGGAGCGCGGTCGCCCGCGCCGCGGTCACCCGCGCCGCGACCGCCCGACGACGTACCGCCACGGGCCACCGAGCGCCGCCACGAGCTCGACGCGCTTGAGGCCGGCCGTCGCCTCGCGGAACGCGTCGTCGACCGGCCACCCGCCCACGGCGTCCACCGCGGCGGACACCTGGTCGGCGTCGGCGCCGGTGCCCTGTCCGAGCGCGCCGAGCTGCCGCAGCGCCCCGACCGCCCGACGGAGCACGGCCAGTACGGTGCGCGGTCGCAGCATGAGCTTCGCGACCCACGCGCCGAGGCCGGTGCCGTAGCCGAGCGCCTGCGAGCGCAGCGCCGCACGGTCCGGCCGGTGCTTGTGCCAGACGACGGCCGAGGGCTCCACGGCGAGCGCGCCGCCGGAGAACAGCACCCGGGTGAACAGGTCGGGATCCTCGCCGGCGCGGGCCAGGGTGCCCGGGCCGAGTGCGACGTCGAACCCGCCCAGGGCGAGCGCGGCCGAGCGGCGGAGCGACATGTTGGCCCCGGTGCCGAACGCGCCGACGGAGAACGGGAACAGCGGCAGGTCGGCCGGCGGCGCCGACGTGCGGAACACCCGGCGGTCGGTGTTGCGCGCCCAGGTGACGCGCTCGTCGAAGTACCGCTGCGTGGGGGTCCGGAGTTCGCCGCTGGGCACGAGGCCGGTCACGCAGACGACGTCCGCGTCGCGGGCGTACGCGTCGGCGAGCGCTGCGAGCCAGTGCCGGTCGACGACCACGTCGTCGTCGACGAAGGCGACCACGGCCCCGGACGCGAGGGCGAGTCCGGCGTTCCGTGCGCGCGAGACGCCGGGCCGGGCCTCCAGGACGTACCGCAGCCGCGGGTCCGCGAGCGACGTGACCACGTCGCGGGTGGCGGTGGTGGCGGGCGCGTTGTCGACGACCAGGACCTCGAAGTCGTCGTGCTCGGACGCGAGCACCGAGCGCACGCAGCGGCGCAGGTCGTCCGGCCGGTCGCGGGTGCCGATGACGACGGAGATGCGCCCGACCGGCGTCCCCGCTGGGCCGGCCGGGAGGCCCGTGGTGCGCAGCGCGCGGAGGGCCGGTCCCAGCTCGGCCGGGTCCACGCCGCCGTCCGCGTCGACGCTGACGTCGACGAACCCGGCGATCTCGCGTCCGTCACGGACGAGCAGGCGGGCGCGGCGGAAGCCGGTGGCGCCGGCGAGTTCGACGGCGGACGCGGCGAGCGCCTCCTGTCGGTCGACGGCGCCGACCCAGGCCGCGCCGGCCCAGGCGGGCACGTCCGGGGACGGCATCGCGGGCGTGAGCGTGAGCACGCGGGTGGTGGTGGCCTGCTGGTCGGTCATGGTCCGATGCTCCGGTGGGTCTGCTGCGGGGTCAACGGCGGCCGCCCGCGGTTGCGGCGACGGTCGTCCGACTTGCGGTTTGCCGCCAGTGCACACCCCCGGACGGTAGGATCGTGAGGACGACTCGGCGGCAGCACGCCGGGCACGAGGAGGACGCATGTCGATGGGCCCCACCGACGAGCTCGGCACCGTGCTCCCCTCGGAACAGAGCGTCTTCGTGGTCGACGCCGTGACCTGCGTCTGCGGCCACGTGCAGGACGCCCACGAGCACTACCGTCCGGGCACGGACTGCGCCCTCTGCGACTGCCAGAAGTTCCGCAAGAAGCGCTGATCAGGCCCTCCAAGTACTGATCGATCGCGGGCGGTGCGGGAAACCGCCGCTTCCCCGCAGACGGGCACGGGTCGCCTTGTCGGCCCCGGAACGGCGCGGTTAGCGTCGCGTCCATGGCCATCTCCCCCGCGGTCCCCGCGTGCATCGTCCTCGCCCACGAGGACCCGGCACACGTGCGCCGACTCGTCGAGGCGCTCGACCCGTTCCCGGTGTTCCTGCACTGCGACGCGCGCACCCCCGAGACGGTGTTCCGCGCCATGACCGACGGGCTGCCGGACCGCGTCCGGCTGCTCCCCCGCATCCGGACCGGCTGGGCCCGATGGGAGAACGTCGCCGCCGAGGTGTCCGGCTACCGGGCCGCCCTCGCCGAGACCGATGCCTCGCACGTGGCCGTGCTGACCGGCAGCGACTACCCGCTCGCGAACCCCACCGAGATCACAGCCCTGCTCGAGGCCCACCGGGAGGAGTCGTTCATCTCGGTCAACCCGCTGCCGTTCGCACCGTGGGGCCGCGACGGCGGCATCTCCCGCATCCGGTTCCGGCACTGGGCGTGGCGGAAGCACATGCTCCGGCTGCCGGTCCCCCGCCGCGTGCCGGCGAACGTCTCCTTCGCCGGGGGCTCACAGCTCAAGGTCCTCGCCCGTCGGCACGCCGCCGCCGTCGTGGACACCGTCGACCAGCGCCCCGACCTGGTCCGGTTCTGGCAGCGCACCTGGGTCGCCGACGAGACCTTCGTGCCGTCGGTGCTCAACTCGCCGTCGCTGACGCCGGGGTTCGCCGACGAGCACGTCTCCCAGCCGCTCTGGTGGATCGGGTGGGACGGCACCGCGCGGAAGAGCCCGCCGTGGTTGACCGTCGCCGACGCGGGGCAGCTGCTCGAGCGTCGGACGGACGCGGACGTCGAGGTGCAGCACCTGTTCGCACGGAAGTTCTCGACCGACCGGAGCGGTGACCTGCTCGACGTCGTGGACGCGGCCTTCGGGCTGCGCCAGGGTGCGGGCGCAGCGACGGCGTCGGCGTCGGCGTCGGCGCGGCAGGATGCGGCAGCGGTGGTCGCACCGTGAGCTTCCCCCCGCAGACCCGCCGTGAGGCCCGCGCAGCGCGCGAGGCACCCGTCCCCGTCGCCGCCGTGCCCGAGTCGCTCGACACCGGTTCGGTCGCGGTGCGGAAGGGCGCCTCCGTCCTGTTCGGCCGCGGCCTGCTGTACGTCGTCGTCTGGTCGATGCAGCTCGTCGTCTCGTCGCTCATCTCCCCGGTGCTCGCACACCTCATGCCGCCGGCCGAGTTCGGCGTCCTCGCCTCGGCCATCGCCCTGTACCAGGCGCTCGTCGTGCTGGCCGTGCTCGGCATCGACCAGGCGTCGGTGCTGCAGCGCGCCGAGGACGGCGACGACCGCCGGGCGCGTGGCCTGCTCGCCGTCGGCATGGTCACCGCGATCGTCGTCACCGTCGCCGCGCTCACCACGATCCCGGTCTGGGCCGACGCCGCCGGCTTCGTCGGCAACCACCCGCTGCTCCTCGTCGCGGTGCTCTGGACCGGCCCGGCCGCCATCGTGCAGATCTCCCTCGCGCTGCTCGTCGCCCAGGACCGCATCCGGGTCTTCGCGGTCACGAGCCTGCTGTCCTCGATCGGCGGCTCGGTCATCGGCCTCGGGCTCCTCACCTGGGTGCAGGCCGACGCGACCACCTACGCGTGGGGCGGCGTCGTCGCCCAGGGCGTGGCGATGGTCATCGGCATCGCGGCGACCCGCCCGCGTCTCGCCGGCCTGTTCGACCGCAAGACCACGGCCCGGGCGTTCCGCCTCGGCGTGCCGATCGCCCTCGGCAACCTCTCGTACTTCGTGCTGAACGCCGGCGACCGGATCGTCGTCCAGCGGCTGCTCGGCCCGGACGAGGTGGCCCGCTACCAGATCGCCTACGTCGTCGGCTCGGCCGTCATCCTGCTCCTGACCTTCACCAACCAGGCCTGGGCGCCGCACTTCGCCGCCCTCCGCGACCCGGTCGCCCGCCGGCAGCTCGCGATGCACTCCCGCGACGAGCTGTACAAGATGCTCGGACCGGTCCTGCTCGCCGTGACCCTGGTGTCACCGGTCGCGCTGCCGATCCTCGCCCCGGCGTCGTACCGCGTGCAGGAGCTCTCCGTCGTCGTCTTCGTCGTCGCGATCACCGCGTTCCCCGTCGTCGCCAGCGGTGCGACCGGACGCCTGCTCCTGGTCGAACGCCGCGGTGTCGCAGTGGGGGTGATCGCCGCGATCGCCGGCGCCGTGAACATCGGCGCGAACCTCGTGCTCGTGCCCGTGCTCGGCATCGCCGGCGCGGGCCTCGCCACCGTCGTCGCCTACGCGATCCTGGCCGCCATGCAGTTGCTGGCCCTGCCCGATCGCCGTGAGTGGCGCGGACCGGGAGCCCGGATCGTCCTGACGACCCTCGCCGCGCTCGTCGTGGCCGCCGCGTCCCTGCTCCTGCCGCAGGACGTGCTCTGGAACTGGGTCCGCGTCGCCGGGGTGGTCGCCTGCCTCCCCTGGTTCCTCCGCCGACTGAAGACCGCAAAGGGTGGTGTCTCGTGAGACCGCGACAGACTGCATCCGACGGCACCCGCCGACTCCGCGTCGGCGTGCTGGTGACCGGACTCGCCATCACCGGCGGACTCGAACGCTGCGTGCTCGAGGACACCCGCGAGCTCGTCGCCGCCGGCCACGAGGTCGAGGTCTGGCACCGGAACGCCCAGTCCCCGCGCGCCGCCGAGGGCCCGCCGCCCTACGAAGCGATGGGCGTGCGCCTGGTGGAAGCAACCGACTACCGGTTCGGCATCACCACCGCGCTCCGCGACGCCTGGCGTTTCGCCCGCGAGGGGCTGCGGATCCGACGGTCGCACCTCGACGTCCTCTGGCTGAACCGCCCCGAGTACCTGCCGTTCGGCCGCGTCGCGTCGCTCGTCTCCGGAGTCCCGCTCGCGGTGCACCTGCACCACGCGCCGAACTACCGGCGGCTCGGACCGATCGCCGGCGGCCGCACCCGCTACTTCGCCGTCTCGCACGCGATGGCGCGTGCCTGGGCCGCGTCCGGCGTGCCGACGGACCGCATCACGATCGTGCCGAACGGCGTCGACACCGACGCGTTCCCGGCCGCCACCCCGGCGTCGGTGCACGACGCCCGCGCGGCACTCGGCATCGCCGAGGACACCCCGACGGTGCTCTACTACGGTCGGCTCACCCGGTCGAAGGGCGTGCTCGCCCTCCTGGAGGCGTGGGGTCGCGTCCGCACGACCGCTGCGGCACGCGTGCCGGTCACCACTCCCCCCGTGGCCGGTCACACGGCGCCCGCACCGCTCCTCGTGCTGGCCGGTGCCCTGTACCCGGAGGAAGCCGACGCCGTGCACGCCGCGATCGACGCGCTCCCCGCCGGTTCCGTGCTCGTGCTCCCCGAGCGGGACGACGTCGTCCCGCTCCTGCACGCCGCCGACGTCGTGGTGGCGCCGTCCATCGAGCCCGAGGGCTTCGGCCGGGTCGTGGTCGAGGCGATGTCCGCCGGCCGTCCCGTCGTCGCGGCCGCATCGGGCGGCACCGGAGAGATCCTGTCCGGTGACTGGGCGCGGTACACCGTCGACCCGGCCGACCCCGACGCACTGGCGGAGAAGCTGCTCGACACCCTCGACGACGCCGAGCTCGACCCGTCCCTCGCCGCCCGGTGCCGCGCGTGGGTGCGTGACCGCTACGGGCGCGAGCCGCACGTGCGCGCGCTGCTGCAGGCGCTGCTGGCACACGCCCGGCGCTGACCGGGCCGCGCCCGGCGTCGTCTGCGTGCACCGGGCGGCGGCGTCGGTCTGCGCCGGGCTCGGCGCTGTCAGCCGGCGGTCGGTTCCGTGGACGGCAGCGTGGCCCGGGGGCTCTCGCCGTCCGCGGGCACGTCGATCGTCATCCAGTCGACCAGCAACGACCCGGCGGCGTCCCGGGGCGGCAGGCCCTCGAGCGATCCCGTCTGCACGACCAGGTGCATGCGCTCCACGGGGATGTCCTGTGTGGTGCTCCCGACGACCTCGTCGTCGACCAGGAACGACATCCGCGACGGCGTCCACTCGATCGTGTACGTGTGCCAGTCGGCCAGCGACGCGTCGGTCTCGTGGTGGACGCACTTCTCGGCCGGGTCGACCAGGCAGTGCACGTTCAGCCAGGCGGGCGCACCGAGCGCGCCCTCGGGGAAGTCGATCTCGCCGTGCGCCCAGACGTTCTCGTCACTCCAGAGCAGCACCGCCACCCCGTAGCCGTCGACCTCGTCGCTCTTCATCCGGATGCTGTACCGGCCGGAGGTCTGTCCGCCCCATCGTCCGTCGACGAGCGGCACGACCCCGCCGGCGAGCGGGGTGCCCGCCTTCGTCGTGCGCAGGTGCATGTCGAGCATCCCGTCGTGGGCGCTCAGCGTGGACGCCTGGTACCGACCGGTCCCCGCGGTGTCCGCGAAGCCGTGGTAGACGGTGAACCGGTCGTCGTAGGCCGCCTCGAACCCGCCGGACGGGGCGGACTCGTCGAAGTCCTCGGAGAACACCCGCTTCCAGCCGTCCCCGTCGCCGGTCGGCATCGCGACCCCGCTGGGTCCGGGGCCGACGGACGTCGTGCCGGTGGTCGCCGCGGCGACGGCACCGACCGCGACCACCAGGGCGGCGGCCACGATCGCGACCCGTCGTCCCCGTGTCCGGAGCGGCGTGCGGTGACGGGAGGTGCCGAAGCCGTGCGCGGGTGGGGCACCGTGCGCGGCGGCCGACTGCTCGGCGACGGGGCGGGGGCCGTCATCGTCCGGGGTCATCCAGCTGTCCATGCGCGGACCTCCGAGAGACCGACGTTGATCGTGCTGTTCGACACCCCGGTGGTGGTGAACCGCACCCAGGTGACGTTGCGGGCGGTGAAGTCGACCGTCCGGGCGCTGCCGTCGTTCGGGAGCTCGCCCACGGCGACCTGGCTGCCGTCCGAGAACGTCAGCGTGCCGCTCGTGATCTGGTCGTCGCTGTTCGGACGGTCGTGCAGGACGATGCGCTGGAGCGCGACCGGGGTGACCCAGTCGAGCTGGATCCAGATGCCGGTCCGTCCCCAGGGCACGGCCCACTCGGCGGTGTGGTCGACCGGGTGGCCGGACACCACGCCGTCGACGGCCTTCGCGACGGTCTGGCCGTCGGCCGGGTTGTCGGCGATCGCCGTCGGGGTCGCCGAGCCGGTGACGTCCCGCAGGCCCGGAGTGGGCGTCGGGGTCGGCGTGGGGGTCGGCGTGGGCGTCGGCGTCGGCGTCGGCGTCGGCGTCGGCGTCGGCGTCGGCGTCGGCGTCGTACCGCCGCTGCTCGCCGGGGAGAACGCCCGGATCTCGGCGAGGCCCACGTTCTGCGTCCCGCCACTGACCGCCGTCACCGTGAACCGCACCCACGTGACACTGCGCGCCGCGAACGTGATCCGCTGCACCGCACCACCGTTGTGCAACGCCGGCACCGTCACACTCGAGCCGTCCGAGAACGTCAACGTCCCGCCCAGCACCTGGTCCACCGCGTTCGGCCGATCAGCGAGGTCGACCGCGTCCAACACCGTCGCCCCCGCCCACCCGAGCTGGATCCACGTCCCCGCACGACCAGACGGCGCAACCCACTCCGCCGTCGGCGCATCCGGGTACCCGCTCACCACACCATCGACCGCCTTCACGGCCGTCTGACCATCAGCCGGGTTCTCCGCACTCGCCGTCACCGACGCCGAACCCGTCACGTCCGTCCGGGTCGGGGTCGGCGGTGGCGTCGTCGTGTCGGCCGGGGCCAGCGCGCGGATCTCGGCGAGTCCGACGTTCTGCGTCCCGCCACTGACCGCCGTCACCGTGAACCGCACCCACGTGACACTGCGCGCCGCGAACGTGATCCGCTGCACCGCACCACCGTTGTGCAACGCCGGCACCGTCACACTCGAGCCGTCCGAGAACGTCAACGTCCCGCCCAGCACCTGGTCCACCGCGTTCGGCCGATCAGCGAGGTCGACCGCGTCCAACACCGTCGCCCCCGCCCACCCGAGCTGGATCCACGTCCCCGCACGACCAGACGGCGCAACCCACTCCGCCGTCGGCGCATCCGGGTACCCGCTCACCACACCATCGACCGCCTTCACGGCCGTCTGACCATCAGCCGGGTTCTCCGCACTCGCCGTCACCGACGCCGAACCCGTCACGTCCTTGTGTGCGGGGGTCGGGTCCGTGGGGTCGGTGGGGTCCGTCGGCACCGGCGAGCCGGCGGTGTACTGCCGGCTGAGCCACGAGGTCTCGGGTCGAGCCGAGCAGGCTTCGTACGAGGCGCAGGTCTCACTGTCGTGCGCGGCGTAGGTGAAGAACGCGTCGGCCTTCGCCTGGGTCTGCGCCGTCGTCAGGTTCGCCGGACGGTCGGCGATCGGGTACCCCATGTACCCGGTGAAGCCGTGCGCGCCGGTGTACTGCTGCTGCACCTGGTCGGTCAGGTACGCGACCGTGTGGTGGTCGCTGTGGTCCCCGTCGCCGTACTCGCCCTCGTGGTCGAGCGTGTGGATGTCCGTCGGTGCGAAGTCCTGCACGATCCCCTGCAGCGTCGCCCGGAGCTGCGCGAGCGTGTACGTGGCGCTGTGCGGGGCATCGGCGACGGTGTGCAGCGTGTCCATGTCGCCCGTGTACAGGCGCTGGAGGCTCTCGTAGCCGTTCGCCCAGAAGCCGTTGCCCTCGACGTTGCCGTCCGGCAGGTCCATGAAGACCAGGCTGATCCGCGGGTCGGCGGTCAGGGTCTCGGTGAGCAGGGTCCGTCCGGCGACCGTCGTGGAGCCGGTCGTCGACGCCGGGTCGACGCCCGCCATGCTCGCGTAGGCGGCCATCAGCCCGACCTGGCGTTCCTGCCAGTACCAGTCGGGTTTGCCGGCGTCGCCGGCCGTGACGATGACGGAGCGCACGCAGCGCCCCGCCTCGATGTCCTTCCGCAGGTCCGTGCCCTGGAAGAGCAGGTCGTCGTCGGGGTGGGCGACGACGTTGAGCACCCGCCCGGCGCTGCAGTCCGCAGCCGCAGCCGCGGCCGGCTGGACGGCGAGGTTCGGCGCGACCAGCACGGCGAGCACGGTGGCGAGCACGCCCGCGACGGACGCGACGGTGGCCCGTCGCGTCCGTCGCGGTCTGTCGGAGGTCGGTTCAGTCGGTCGCATGGCGCAGGCCCTCCGTCGTCAGCTCGTACATCGCGGTCGTCCCCGACGACCAGACCCGCTTCCAGTAGGGCGAGGACGCCATGGCGGCGGCGAGCTCCTGGTAGTCGGCGTCGCTCTGGTAGCCGTACCGCTCGTCGTAGGCGCCGAAGGGCTCCGCGACCAGGGCGTAGTAGCCGGTGGCCGACCAGTTCACGACGAGCTCCCGCGTCACGTTCGACAGGTCCGCCTCGGCGTCGTAGCCGCCGGTCGGGTCCGGGTACGGGCCGAGTGCTTCGCGGGACAGGTAGCCCACGTCGAAGTACCGCGCGCCGGTGTTGCTCGGGACGGCGTTGGCCGACCCGGTGAGCAGCATCACGGAGCCCGCGGGTGCCGTGCGGTCGTAGTACTGCGTCGCCGCGGACTGGCTCCGGGTCATGACGCGGTTCCAGTCGAGCGAGGTCTGCCCGAACGCACCGATCGCGACGAGCGCCGCCACCGCTGCTCCGGCGACCGCGAACCGCACCGCGGACGGACGCATCCCCCGCTGCAGGGCCGCCCCGACCGGGGCGAACCGACCGGCGGGCATCGGGAGCGCCGCCGCCAGGATCGCGATCCACGGCGTCGCGAAGAGCACGACGCGGAAGACGCCCTCCTGGCCGTAGTTCGTGGCGACGAGCAGCGAGATCGGGCTCGCGGCCGTGGCGAGGAGCGCCCAGTGCGTCCGGTCACGCCGCATCAGCACCGTCAGCACGGCGATGAGTCCGAGCACCACGAGCGCAGCTGCCGGGATGTCGAACGCCAGACGCGTGACGAGCGGCTTCGGCAGGACCGTCATGTCGTGCGCGGGCGGCTGCACGTTGTCGAGCACGCGTCCGACCGCCGCGAGCGACAGGAACCGCCCGAGGATGTCGCCGTTCAGCGCGGCGAAGACGACCGCCGGCACGAGCACGACGACGGGCAGCCACCAGGGTCGGAGCATCCGGAACACGATGAGCGTGACGAGTGCGGCGACCGTCAGGTACGGCGAGATCTGGTGCGTCACGGCGAGCACGATGCCGATGAGGGTGATCGCGACGATCCGCGAGAGCCCCACGCGCCGTGCCCGCGGCTTGGCGGCGACCGAGCCGTCGGCAGTGGTGACGGCGGCATCGCGCAGCGGTCCGGTGGCGAGCACGAGGATCACGATCGACATCAGGATGCCGGTCGACTGCGGCGAGAAGTACGTGGTGTTGAGCGAACCGGTCATCGCGGTCAGCAGCGCTGCGATCCACGGTCGACGGGCACCGGGCAACCAGTGCGCAGCCAGGACCCCGACGGCGATGGTCGTGCTGAACGCGAGCAGCACCGGCACCCAGGCGGCGATGAGGATCGTGTTGACGATGCCCCCGACGTCGGCGACCCAGGCGGCGCCCGCGAACAGGCCGGACCACGTCTGGAAGATGTCGGCCGACGGGTTGGTCCCACCGAACTGGCGGATGTACTCGACGACACCGATGTGCCGCGCGGCGGCCGTCACGGTGGGCACGCCGTACGTGATCGCCTGGGCGAGCTGCACGACACCGCCGAGCACGACGACGGGCACGGCGAGCCCGCGACCGCGCACCAGGGCGATGACCGCCGCGGCGACGACGAGCACGAGCCCGACGACCAGGCCCGGGCCGAGCGAGCCGAACAGGCCGGCGGGCACCGGGTCGCCCATGTGGGTGAGCGCGGCGATGACCACGACGACGAGCCCGCCGAGCGAGAGCGCCGTCACGGTGGCGGTCGTGCTCCACCGGGGCCGGGCGGTCGCACGGTGCACGAGTTCGGCGCGACGGAGCTCCGCCAGGTCACGCGGCACCGAGACGGCGAGCGCCGCCGCGGTGAGCACGACGACACCGACGAAGGGGACCGTCGGCACCCAGATGTGGAAGGTCGCCATGGTGTAGCCGATGCCGATCGTGCCGACGAGCGACCCGGTGACGGCGAGGACGGCGAACCGTGCGAGGGACATCGGACGGACGAGCAGCATCGGGGCGACCCCGAGCAGCGCGAACAGGAAGACCGCGACGGCGCTCGCCCGCAGCGTGGGCAACTCGACGACGCTGCCGACGGCGGCCAGCACGAGCGTCAGCACGACGATCGCAGCGGCGCCGAGTCGGGCCACCGGGCTCATCGCGCCGCCCGGGGTCGGTCGTACCGGCCCCGCGGTGTCGAGGCCGCGCTGCAGCTCGTGGCGACCGTGCGCCGTCCGGTCGATCGTCCCCGCGCCGCCCATGCGTTCGCGGAGCGCCAGGACCGGTGCGGTGAGCACGGATCGCCGCTCGACGCGACGCAACCGGCGCTTCGTCGCCGCGAACTTCGCGTCGACGGCGTCGACGGTGTCCGCGTCACGCGCGGCGCCCGTCCCGTGGCCGTTCGCCGGAGCAGCGTCGGCAGCGTCGTCGCCCTGCTCGAGACCGAGGCGTGCGAAGGCGCTGATGGCCTCCGGCGCCGCGTCCACCGAGGAGGTCAGCGTGTCGCGGTCGAGTGCGTTCTTGGTCATCCAGGCTCCGAGTCCGTGGCCGTGCGCGGCAGCGGCGGCGCGGAGCGACGCGACGTCGTCCGCCGATCGCTGCCACGCGATCGCGGCCGGTTCGACGGCGATCGCGGATCCGGCGAACAGCAGTCGTGTGAAGAGGTCGAGGTCGTCGCCACCGCCGACGCGGGTGCCGGGACCGAAGGCGGTGTCGAACCCGCCGATCCGGAGCGCGGTCGCGCGGTGCACGGCGAGGTTCGCGCCGGTGCCGTAGGCCGAGGCGGCGAAGGGGTGCAGCGGGAGGTCGTCGACCGGGTCGTCGAGCCGGAAGACCCGCCGGTGGACGGTCCGCCCACCGGGGGTGCGGTCGTCGTGCCAGCGCTGCGCCGGCGTCCGGAGCTCGGCACTCGGCACGAGCCCGGTGACGCAGGCCACGTCGGGGTCGGCCGCGAAGGCACGGGCGATGGCGGCGATCCAGTCGCCGTCCACGACGGCACCCTCGTCCACGAACGCGACGACGTCGCCGGTCGCGACGAGCAGGCCGGCGTTCCGCGCGGCGGCGAGGCCGCCCTCGGGCGCCGGGATGGTGGTGACGCGACGTCCGCCGATGTCGACCGTCGCCACGCCGTCGTCGTCGGCGCCGTGCGAGACGACGACGACGTCGAAGTCGGCGTGCCCGTTGGCGAGCACCGACCGCATGGTCGTGCCGGCGGCGCCGTCCGTGCAGAGCACCACGGTGACGGACGGCAGCACCAGACCTGCTGCCGGCCGACGCTCGGGTGCCGGCATGGGCCGGATCGCGCGCTGGAGCGCACGGACGTCGATGGTGCCGCCGATGCGGCGGCGTTCGGTGATCTCGGCCTCGACGAAGCCGAGGGGCTCGCCGTGGTCGCGGACGAGCAGGCGGGCACGCCCGTACCCGGCGGATCCCCGCAGGGCGATGACGTCCCGGTGGCTCGACGCGTGCACGTCGGCACGGTCGACCTCGCCGACCCAGAGCGCGCCGTCCCAGGTGGGGACGAGCGGCCCGGTCACGACCGGCGAGAGGACCATCGCCAGGGTCGCGCGGGTCACGGTGTGCCCACCGGCTGCGGGAGCGGTGCGGGTGCGGGCGGGGTCCGCACGACGACGGTGCCGAGGACCCGGCCGACTGCGTAGCCCGCGACCGTCGAGACGACGGAGAGCGCGATGGCGTACGCCCGCAGGCCTCCGCCACGACCGACGTGGCGCAGTTCGCGCAGCACGGCGCCCGGGATCACCCGGGTCAGGTAGGTCGACTCGCTGGCGAGCGAGTCGCCGGTGCCGACCCGACGGCTCAGCACGGCCTTCGAGATGCCCTCGTAGTAGCTGCGGCGGCGCAGGTAGCGCATCGTCACGCGGTCCGGGGAGACCCGGTGCGAGACGTTCGAGCGCGGTTCGTGCCGGATCCGCGCGCCGGGACGGGCCTGGGCGATGCGGATGCAGAGTTCGGTCTCCTCGCAGCCGAGCGGCTGGTTGCCGACGCGGCCGATGCCGGAGCGGAAACCGCCGGCGAGCAGGATCGCGTCGCGGCGGAACGCCATGCTCGATCCGATGACGTTGCGGACGTCGCCCGGGGTCTCGGGCAGCCCGCGGTACGAGCACCCGACGATCCAGAGCAGTTCGTCGGCGTACGGGCCGGGGCCGGTCGCGGTCGGCCAGGACGGCGTGGCACGACCGCCGACACCGACGACGTCGGGGTCCTCGAGCGCGGTGAGCATGTGCCCGAGCCAGTCGGGGTCCGCGGTGGCGTCGTCGTCCAGGAACGCGACGACGTCGGCGTCGGTCAGGGCGACACCGGTGTTCCGGGCCCCGGAGAGTCCGCGGTCCTCGGTGTTCGGGACGACCCGGAGTTCCGGCCAGCGCGCGGCGGCGCGGGCCAGGAGCTCGGGCTCGTGGTCGATGACGACCACGACCTCGGGGGCCTCGGGCTGGCGTTTGGCCGACTCGACGCTGTCCTGCAGGTCACCCCAGCGCTGCTGGGTGTAGGCGCAGATGACGACCGCGACGGTCGTCACGCGACGTCCTCCTCGAGGGCGACGACGGACGCGACGACGGCTGCCCCGGCGACGGCGGACGCGGCGACGGGGGTCGCGACGGACGCACCGACCGGCGCAGCGGCGACGGGCGTCGCAGCGACGGGAGCAGCAGCAACCGGCGCAGCAGCCGGCGCGGCGAGCTGCTCGGCCGGCGGCACGACGCTCATCGCCGCGCGACGGACCTCGGCACGGCCGATCGCGGCACGACGACGCTCGTGCATGATCGACTTCAGCACGCGGATGCCGTCGGTCACGGCGTTGAGGTTGCTCGAACCGTGCACGCGGAGCTTCTCGTGGCTCGGCACCTCGGTGATCGCGAGCTCGGCGGCCGACCAGCGGCAGGTCAGGACGGTCTCGATCTCGAACCCGTCGCCCCACAGCATCGAACCGTCGGCCGGCTTCGGCAGCTCGGACGACAGCAGACCGATCTCCGGCAGGACGTCCGCCCAGAAGGCGTTGTAGCCGTAGCAGAGGTCGCTGTAGCGGGTGCCGAGGATGATGTTGCAGAGCATGTTCAGGCCGCGGTTGCCCATGTTCCGGACGATCGTGATGTCGTCGCTGCCACCGCCGAGCGAGTACCGGGTGCCCTTCGCGACGTCGGCGCCGTCGACGAGTGCCTGGACGAACCGCGGGATCTCGTCGGGGTCCGCGGAGCAGTCGGCGTCGAACATGACGACGATGTCGCCGGTGACGGCCTCGAAGCCGCAGGCCAGGGCGTTGCCCTTGCCCTTGCGGGTCTGGTGCACGACGCGGATGTCGGGCATCACGCGCTGGGCGGCGGCGATGGTGTCGTCGACGGAGTTGCCGTCGACCAGGATCACCTCGTACACGGGCGGGAGCTTCGGGAGGATGATCTCGAGGTTGCGGGCCTCGTTCCGTGCCGGGATGACGACGGAGACCCTCGGGTCTGCAGGGCGAACGGTACGTGCGGGCATGGCGCGGTCCTGTCGGGTCAGGGTTGCTGTCGGGTGGTGGCTCGTCGCGACGAGCGGCGCGTCCTCGGATGACGCATCGACGACGGTGACCGTCGTCGGTCGAGCAGCGGGACGCGGGTACGACGCCGCCTGCTTGCCGCGGGTGAGTGGGTACTCTCCCCCGCGGTTCCAACCATCGCCGTGGCCAGCGGGAGGGTCAATGCGCGGTGCGGTCCCTTGCGGACACCCGGGTGCGGATACGGAAACCCGCAACGGTCGTGCAGGTTGGCGGTCCGGCGCGGCGGCCGGCGGGTGGTGGACGCAGGACGAGCGGACGGGAGGCGCGGTGCCAGCCGGCACCGCGCCTCCCGTCCGCTCGTGGGCCGGTCTCAGACCTGCGGCACGTCCGCCGTCTCGAAGGCGGCCCGCAGCGCGACCGCGAGCTCGGCGACGTGCGGTTCCCGCAGCAGCGACGTGTGCTCGCTCGCGATCCGCACCATCTCGGTGGGCCCGCGCAGCAGGGCGGACCACCCGGCGGCGTCGGGGTTGGCGTCGGCGAGGACGTAGGTGGCGCGCCCGTGGAACGGCGTCGGGTGGTGGCGCCTGGTGACGATCTCGGCCTGGTCGAAGAAGGCGTCGAAGTCCTTCTGCCCACCGTGCCGCAGCACGCCGGCGGTGTAAGCCCGGAGCCGCTTGGCGAACAGCGCCCCGTACGGCACACCCGCGGGCAGGACCCGCCTGACGGCGCGGTCGAGCCCCCGCTGCACGGCGCGGACGGCGGAGTTCGGCTGGTCGCGCGGCTCCATCCGGCCGAAGTGCAGGCGGGCCTGTTCGGACTTCGTGCGGGGCAGGTAGGTGTCGAGCAGGACGACGTGCTCCACCTGCTCGCCGCTCTCGGTCAGGAGCCGGGCGATCTCGAGCGCGACGAGTCCGCCGAGCGAGTGCCCGACGAGCAGGTACGGGCCGCGGGGCTGCACGATGCGCATCAGCGCGAGGAAGCGGCGGGCGCTCCGCTCGATGTTCCAGTCCGGCATCCCACGGCGCTCGAGGGCGTGCTGCTGGAACGCGTACAGGTCGTGCGCGGGCAGGTGCCGCGAGAGCGGCAGGAACGTCAGCGCCAGGGCACCGCCGCCGGCGAAGCAGAACACCGGCGGACGGCCGCCCTCGCGCGCCTCGGACACCTTCACGACGTCGGGGTGGCTCGGCAGCGCGCTCGTGCCGCTCCGCACCCGTCGGGCGAAGGCGCGGAGCGTCGGGTGCTCGAGCACGTCCGAGGAGCGCAGGTCGACCCCGAGCCGGTCCTGCACGACGGCGAGCATCTCCTCGGCGGACAGCGAGTCGCCGCCGAGGGCGGAGAAGTCCTCGTCCAGGTGCACGCCCCGCAGGCCGAGCACCTCGGCCCAGATCTGCCCCACGACGAGCTCCCACTGGTCGTACTCGCCCTCGACCATCTCGGTCTCGACGCTCGGTGCCCCGGGGAGTTCGGCCCGGTCGACCTTGCCGCGCTCGTTCCGCGGCAGCTCGGTCATCGGCACGATCGACGCCGGCACCATGTACTCGGGCAGCCGCTCACGGAGGGCCCGTCGGAGCGCACCCGGGGCGGGGGTGCGGTGCCCCGGGCGACCGACCACGTAGGCGACGAGCCGGGTGACGGAACCGGGGTCGACCTGTGCCGTCACGACCGCGTCGTGCACCTCGGGGACCGCGCGGAGCGCCGCCTCGACCTCACTCGGCTCGACCAGGTAGCCGCGGACCTTCACGGCGTCGTCGGACCGGCCGAGCAGCACGAGCCGGCCGTCGGGGTCGACGCGTGCCAGGTCGCCCTGCCGCCAGCTCGGGGTCCCGACGGGGATGCCGGCGACGGCCTCGGCCTCGCCGGTGTGTCCCGCCCGTTCGGCGGTCTTCTCCGGCGCACCCCAGTAGCCCGCGGTCAGGGCGTCGGAGACGACGACGAGCTCGCCGGTCTCCCCCGGGTCGGCAGGGCTGCCGTCCTCTCGGAGCACGAGGACCGTCTTGCCGGGCAACGGCCACCCGGCGGGCACGACGCCCTCGGGCACCGGCTCGCCCGGTGCCACCGGGCAGTACGCGACGCACGCGGTCTCGCTCGAGCCGAAGGCGTTCAGGAGCAGCGTGTCCGGGTCCAGGTGGGGTCGGGCCGCGGCGAGGTCGGCGCCGGTGACGGACTCGCCCGTGGTCATCAGGAAACGCAGCCCGCCGAGCACCGGCGCGGTCCCGGCGGCGGTCCCGTGCGACCCGGGGGCGTTCTGCGACCCGATGATCGAGCGCAGCAGGTGCGGGGTGCAGACGAGCACGTTCACGTCGTCGTCCCGGAACCGCCCGAGCAGCCGCTCGACACCGAGTTCACGCGGCTCGAGCAGCACGATGGTGCCGCCGCAGAGCAACGTGTCGAACGAGAACAGGAGCCCGGCGGCGAACGACAGCGGCAGGACGACACCGAGCCGGTCACCCGGGCCGAGGCCGAGCGCGACCGCGTCCTGCTCGGCGTCGGCGATCTGCTGCCGGTGCGTCAGGACGACGCCCTTCGGCATGCCGGTCGAGCCGGAGGTGAAGACGATGGCGAAGGGGTCCCGCCCGCCGGGGCGCACGCCGACGGTGTCCGCCGACGGGGCCGCGCCCGGTTCGCCCGCGTCCAGCAGTTCGCCGAGTGCGTGCACCCGGCCGTCCCGTTCCGCGACCACGTCGGCGGCCAGCGCTGCACGCTCGGTGTCTGCCACGACCTCGTCGACGCCGGCGAGCCGGGCCACGTGCGCCAGGCGTGCTGCGGGCAGGTGGTCGTCGAGCACCACCACGGTCCGTCCGGCACGCACCAGCGCGAGGATGCCGATCACGGCCTCGGTCGACTGCCCCGCCATCAGCCCGACCGGCTTCGATGCCCCGCCCGGGGTGTCGCCGACGCCGGCGCCGCTGTGGTCGTCGGGTCGGAGCGTCACAGCCAGGGCTGCGGCCAGCGCGCGCGAGGCCCGGTCCGCTTCGCCGTAGGTGTACGGACGGCCGTCCCCCGCGAGCGCGGCGGCGTCGCCCCGGAGCGCCACCACGCGGTCCCAGCGGTCCAGTACGGAGTGGTCGGCCGCCGCGGGCACGGCTGCGGGGTGGTTCCAGGGATCGACGGTCGTCAGCGGGTCGACGGAGGTCACGATGACACCTCGGGTGCTCAGCAGCGGACCGCCACGACTCCCGCGACGGTCCTCCGACCGTAGGTCCGCGTTCCCCCGGCCCGCGAGCAGGCTCCGGCCCGGTGCGGGGAACCGCAACCGGCCTGGAGGCGCGGCCTGCGCCCGCCACGGACGGTACGACTCCGGAACGACCGGTCCACCGCCGTGGGCGCCGTCCGCACGGCGGCTCGCCCGGCTCGGGGATCGTGCGGTTCCGCGCAACCTCCGGATCAGCCGTGGCGCGACCGTGGATGCGCCGTGCGTCGCCGATGAGGACGCTCGGAACGAGAAGGTCCCGGAAACGAGAACAGCCCCCGGGAAGTCCCGGGGGCTGTTCATCGAGTGCTGGGGTACCTGGACTCGAACCAAGAACGACGGTACCAGAAACCGCTGTGTTGCCAATTACACCATACCCCAAAAGGCCTGTCGGCCTTCTGGCCCGGTCACCCGGGGCACGATCAACTACTGTACAGCATCCCGGAGGTCCGCAAGACCACCCACCAGGTCTCGGTGCACGGCGGCGGCGGTCGCGGCTCCGTGTCCGGCGGCGACGATGAGCTGCTCCGGCCCGGGAGGCGTCACGTCTCCCACGGCGTAGAGCCCCGGGACGGACGTCCGGCCCACCCGGTCGACCACGAGGAGTCCCTGCGTGTCGCGCTGGAGCCCCTCGAGCGCTCCGGGCGTGTCGCCGTTCGCGGCCGTGTTCCCGCTCGTGGCGCTCGTACTCGTGGTGGCGCTGGTGCGCAGCCAGTCGAGGTCGGCGTGCCACACCGGTCGGACGAACCCACCGGTCCGAGGCTCGACGTGGCCGTCGGCGAGCCGGACGCCGGTCATCCCGGAGCGATCGCCCTCGAGGTCCTCGACGCCCCGCTCGTCCACGACGATCCCGGCGGCCGCCAGCCGAGCGCGGCCGGCGTCGTCGAGCGGCGCCACCCCGTTCGTGTAGACGATCAGGTCGTCGGTCCATGCGGCGATGAGCAGCGCCCGATCGACCACGTCGTCGGTCTCGCAGATGAACGCGAGCGGCTGCCCGGCCTTGTCGTACGCATCACACTCGACGCAGCTGTGCACCGCGGTGCCGTAGAACGCGCGGAGCATCGGCAGCGCCGGGAACTCCTCACGCAACCCCGTCGCCACGACGACCGTCCGGGCGCGGGCCTCGAGCTCGGTGCCGCGCCACGAGCCGTGCACCTGCCAGGTGTCCGTGTCGGGGTCCGGGGCCACCAGGTCGACGACGGACTGGACGACCGTCGCTTCCGGGTACCCCTCGACCTCGGTCCGCCCGAGCTTGCGGAGTTCGAGCGGCGAGATGCCGTCCCGCGTCAGGAACCCGTGCGACCGCAGCGTCGCGGCGTTCCGGGGGCGGTTCGCGTCGACGAGCAGCACGGTGCGCTTCGCCCGGACCAGGTTGAGCGCAGCGCTCAGCCCGGCCGGCCCGGCGCCGATGACCGCGACGTCGTGCACGACCTGGTCGGCGTGCTCCGTGCTGCTCACGGTCGGTCAGCGCGCCGCGAGGGCGCGGATCCGGGTCAGGGTGGACTCCTTGCCCAGGATCTCCATCGACTCGAACAGCGGCGGACTGATCCGGCGTCCGGACACCGCCACGCGCAGCGGGCCGAACGCGACGCGGGGCTTCAGACCGAGCTCGTCGATGAGGGCCGCACGGAGCGCACCCTCGATGGCCTCGGTGGTCCAGTCCTGGACGCCCTCGAGCGCGGCGGTGCTCGCGGTCAGGACCGTCGCCGTGTCGCCCTTGAGCGAGGCCAGGGCGTCGTCCTCGACCACCAGGTCGGCGTCGGAGGTGAACAGGAACCCGAGCATCGCCGGCGCCTCGCCGAGCAGCTGCATGCGCTCCTGCACGAGCGGGGCGGCCTTGGTCAGGACCTCGAGCTGCTCCGGGGTCGCCGGGTCGCTGATGAACTTCGACAGGTACGGCAGCAGACGCGACCGGAAGTCCTCGGGAGCGAGCAGACGGATGTGGTCCCCGTTGATCGCCTCGGCCTTCTTGTGGTCGAAACGGGCCGGGTTCGGGTTCACGTCGGTCACGTCGAACGCCGCGACCATCTCGTCGATCGAGAACACGTCGCGGTCGGGGCCGATCGACCAGCCGAGCAGCGCCAGGTAGTTGACGAGCCCCTCCGGGATCATGCCGGCGGCGCGGTGGTGGAACAGGTTCGACTCGGGGTCACGCTTCGAGAGCTTCTTGTTGCCCTCCCCCATCACGTACGGCAGGTGTCCGAACACGGGGATGGAGGGCGCGAGGCCGATCTCGTACAGCGCCTCGTACAGGGCGATCTGGCGCGGGGTCGACGACAGCAGGTCCTCGCCCCGGAGCACGTGCGTGATGCCCATCAGGGCGTCGTCGACCGGGTTGGTGAACGTGTACAGCGGCTTGCCGTTCGGGCGGACCACCACGAAGTCGGGGAACGTGCCCTGCTTGAAGGTGATCTCCCCGCGCACCAGGTCGTCGAAGCTCAGGTCACGGTCGGGGACACGCAGGCGGAGCGCCGGCTCGCGGCCCTCGTCGCGGAACGCCTGGCGCTCGGCATCGGTCAGGTCGCGCTCGTGGTTGTCGTAGCCCTGCTTGGGGTCACGACCCGCCGCCTTGTTGCGGGCTTCCATCTCGTCCGGCGTGACGAAGGACTCGTAGATGTGACCCGACTCCTTGAGCTTCGCGATCACGTCGTCGTAGATCGCGGTGCGCTCGGACTGCCGGTACGGTCCGTGCTCGCCGCCGGCGTCCACGCCCTCGTCCCAGTCGAGCCGCAGCCAGCGGAGCGCGTCGAGGATCTGCCCGTACGACTCCTCGCTGTCGCGGGCGGCATCGGTGTCCTCGATGCGGAACACGAGCTTGCCACCGGTGTGGCGAGCGTAGGCCCAGTTGAAGAGCGCGGTGCGGATGAGCCCCACGTGCGGGGTCCCCGTCGGGCTCGGGCAGAAGCGGACGCGGATGTCGGAGCCGGAGGCAGTGGTGAATGGCGCAGTCATGACCCGACAACCCTACCGCGGCGTCTGTCCCTCCCACCTGCCCTGTGGAGGGGCTGCAGAACGCAGAAAACCCCTGACCACGAATGGTCAGGGGTTCCCTGGTTCTTCTACGTTAAGTCCGGCGGCGTCCTACTCTCCCACAAGGTCCCCCTTGCAGTACCATCGGCGCTGAGAGGCTTAGCTTCCGGGTTCGGAATGTGACCGGGCGTTTCCCTCTCG
>NZ_QKTA01000029.1:0-28862 GCF_003234395.1 Curtobacterium sp. MCLR17_051 | reverse complement strand
CAAAAGGAATTGCTTCATGACCCAGTCAGCAAGCCGACCAGGCACGAGGTCAATCAATAAATTGGCATTGACAATGTGCACGCTGTTGAGTTCTCAAGGACCAGACGCACTCCCCGCTCGACCCACGAAAGGTTCCGCCAGAGAGGCATTCGTCTTGTTCCACCGTCAGACACGTCGAATCACTTCGACTTCCTCGGGGGGATGTTGCCTGAGCGGGACCCCGTCCGGACTGCGCATCCAGGGCTTGCACCCTGTGACCGTCTCGGCCGTTCCGTTCTCCGCCTCAGCGGCAACGAGTGATTACTTTACACACGCCCCGGGGGCCCTGCCAACCGTCGTCCCTCCCGGGCGTGTCGCAGTTGGGTGAACGGCACGTGTCCCCCGGGTTTCCGGGGATCGACGGGGGTGGTCGCGACCCCGGGAACGACGGAAGGCACGGTGCGAACCCGCACCGTGCCTCCCGACTGAACGAACAGGACCGACCTACTCGGCCGCTGCCAACTGCCCGCACGCCCCGTCGATCTCCTTGCCGCGGGTGTCGCGCAGGGTCGTCGGGATGCCGGCGGCGTTGAGGCGGCGGACGAACTCGTCCTGCACGTGCACCTCGGACGAGGTCCACACGGAGCCCGGCGTCGGGTTGAGCGGGATCGGGTTGACGTGCACCCAGCCCTTGCCGCGCTTGTTGAGCTTCTCGGCGAGCAGGTCCGCTCGCCAGGCGTGGTCGTTCATGTCCTTGATGAGCGCGTACTCGATCGAGACACGACGGCCCGTCTTCACGTAGTAGTTGTGGGCGGCGTCGATCGCCTCGTCGGCCTTCCAGCGCGAGTTCACCGGGATGAGCTCGTCGCGGAGCTCGTCGTCGGGTGCGTGCAGGGACAGCGCGAACGTGAGCGGGATCCCTTCGTCCGCGAGCTTGATCATCGCCGGCACCAGTCCGACGGTCGACACCGTGATGCCGCGGGCACTCATGCCGAGACCGTTCGGCTGCGGTGCGACCATCAACCGCACGGCGTCCATCACCCGCTTGTAGTTCGCGAGCGGCTCCCCCATGCCCATGAACACGATGTTCGTCACGCGCTCGGCGTCGACGCGGTCGTTGCCGCCCTTGCGGGGATCACCCCCGAGCTCACCGGCGGCGATCGCGGCGTTGGCCCGGACGATCTGCTCGATGATCTCGGCAGTGGACATGTTGCGGGTCAGCCCCGCCTGACCGGTGGCGCAGAACGGGCAGTTCATCCCGCACCCGGCCTGGGACGAGACGCACAGGGTGATGCGGCCCGGGTAGCGCATGAGGACCGACTCGACCAGGGCGCCATCGTGCAGCTTCCAGAGGAACTTGATCGTGTCGCCGTTGTCCGTCGCCAGCCGCCGGGTCTCGGTGAGGAGCGGCGGCAGCATCCCGGCGACGAGCTGCTCCCGCTGGGCGGCGGGCAGGTCGGTCATCTTGGCCGGGTCGGACGTGTAGTGCTGGAAGTAGTGGGTCGCGAGCTGCTTGGCGCGGAACCCGGGCAGGCCGAGTTCCTTCACGCGGGCCTCGCGTTCCTCGGCCGTCAGGTCGGCCAGGTGCACGGGCGGCTTGCCACGCTTCGGGGACGCGAACTGCAGCAGCGGGCGACCGTCTGTGTCGGTGGCCTGCTTCCAGCCCTCGGTGCGCGGGCGCACCTGCGGACGAGCAGACTGCTGCTGTTCGAACGGGGTGCGGGTGTCGGAAGCCATCACTCCAGGATACGGGAGGCCCGTGATCGGTGGGGACGCCCCGTCCGGGTGGTCCTGCTGGTCACCACCAGGGCCGCACCACGGCTGGTCGGGTCAGCTGCCGGCGGGCAGGACGCGCGCGAAGTGGTGCGCCGCCGAGTACATCGGGACGATGTCGACGACCTCGCCCGGGTGCGGTGCCTGCAGGACGAGTCCCTGGCCGAGGTACAGGCCGACGTGGTCCTCGTCGTCGTACACGACGAGGTCGCCCGGCAGTGCCTCGGACTCGGGGATCGTGGTGGCGACGGCGTCCTGCGTCGGCACGTAGTGCACGAGCTGGATCCCCACCGCCTGGTACGCGACCATCGTGAGCCCGGAGCAGTCGATGCCCGCGTGGCTCGCGCCGCCCTCGACGTACGGGTCCCCCATGTACTGCAGGGCGGTCTGCACGATCGTGGCCCGGTCGCCGCCGGCCGAGAGTGCGGCGGACAACGCGGACTGTGCCTGCGCGGTCGTCACCCCGAAGCGGAGGTCGAGCGTCGGGTACGACACGATCGTCGTCGTCGTGGTCATGCCGTCGGTGGAGACAACCGGAACCTGGACGTCGTGCGCCACGGTGAAGGTCTGAGCGGCCTGCGCCGTGGTCGTGCCCGAGCGGGTGTCCGCGGGCAGGGTGTCGGCGTTCGCGGGCAGGGCGAGCGTCAGGCTCGAGGTCACCGCGATCGCGGGGGCGAGCAGGATCGCGGCACGCTTCGCGTTGGCGGAACGACGGATGTGCCGCGGGTCGACGGCGCGCTCGGCCCGCAGGGTGGCGGTCCGGCTCAGCACCGCACTGCCGGCCGACGAGGCGACGGGGGCGGGACGCGGCTGCATCCGCACGGTCCGGGCCGGCTTCGGGTGCTCGACGAAGGTGGAGCGGGCGGCCGCGGGACCGAGGGCCGAGCGGCGACCACGGGGACGGGACTGCTGCGTGTCCGGCGTCAGCGGCGCGGGGTCGACCGCGGGGTGCGTGTGCGTTCGCGCGGGCTGACGGTCGTCGGCTGCTGCAGGCAGGGTGTGGCGTCCCATGGGTCCTTCCGGGTCGGGACCACTCGGCGGTCCGGAAAGTAACGTATTGGTCACGACGGTGCTCGCAGCTGGGCAGCGCCGGAGTGTTCCTGCAGCTGGTCACAGGAACGAGCACCGCGCGCAGGCCACTCCGACGGCGCGCACGGGCGTTCCGGAGCCAGGCCGCGGCGGTGGACCCGGGCTCAGACCGGCGTGACCCGCATGGCGGCGGCGATCCGGGCCTCCCGGTCGGCCGCCAGGCGGTCGAGGCGAGCCGACAGCGCGACGACGGACGCGTCCACCGGGCTGTCCCCCGAGATGTCCCCCGGGATCGGGACACCGGCGCGCACCGCGAGTGGCAGGACGCCCGCCCAGACGGAGTGGTCCTCGCCGTCGGCCGGGTCCTCGCCGACACCGTGGGCTCGGACCTTGACGCTCGCGCGGTCGAGGGGCAGCTGGAGGACCTGGGTGGCGCGGACCTCCTTCGCGGTCATCTCGCGCACCTCGGCTCGGCGGCCCGGCATGAGGTGGTCGGCCACCTGCCAGAGGGCTTCGGCGCGGAGGTCGGCCGGCACCACGGTCGCGCGCCCGGCGATCATCGCGCTGCGGTAGTTCGCCGAGCTGTCGTTGGTGGAGCGTGCGAAGACGAGGCCGTCCAGGTGGGTGACGGTGGCGGCGACCGGGACGCCCTCGGCCCCGGCGTCGAGGAACAGACCGCCACCGGTCGAGCCGTGCAGCAGCAGGACGGGGCCGTCCCCGAGGTCCCCGACGGCGCAGAGGAACGGCAGGACGACGGGGTGGCCGCCGCGGACGATGCCGACGTGGGCGAGATGGGCCTCGACGAGGATCGCGTGCAGGACGGCGGGGTCGTCGGACTGGCGGTCGCGCAGGCGCCGGACGCGGAGCGAGGGGCCGTCGATGCTCGGTTCTGGTTCGGGGCTCGAGGTGGTCATGTCGTCACGCTAGGGTCACCAGTGGTCCGGTGCCTGGACCAGATCGGGGCGATCTCAGTGGACCAGTCGAGCAAGGTGTCCGAGGTGGTGGCACGGGTGCGCAGGATGGTGCACGACGGCACCCTGCGCGAGGGCGATGCGCTGCCCTCGACGCGGGCGCTGGCGGCGGAGCTCGGGGTGGCCCGGGGCACCGTCGTCGCGGCGTACGAGCAGCTCGACGGCGAGGGGTACCTGCGGACGCGGCACGGTGCCCTCGCTCGGGTCGCGGCGAGTGTGACGGTGGACGCGGGCATGACGCCGGCTTCGGTCGGCGCCCGCTCCCCCGATCCGGACGCTCCGGCCCTGACGTCCTCGCTCATCGACTGCCGTCCCGGCATCCCCGCCGTCACCGCCATCCCGCAGCGGGACTGGCGAGCAGCCTGGCACGCAGCGGCGTCGGCCCCGCTCCGGAACGCGATCGCGGACCCGCTCGGCTCCCCCGACCTGCGCGCACAGGTCGTCGCCCAGCTCGGCCTGACCCGCGGGTTCACGGCGTCGGTCGACCGGGTGCTCGTGACCGCGGGGACCTCGGAGGCAATGTCACTCGTCACCGAGGCGATGCGGGGGCTGCTGGGTCGCGCTCCCGTCGTCGCCGTCGAGGACCCCGGCTACCGCACCGGACACCGTGCGGTCACGAGCGCGGGCGGGTCCCTGGTGGGCGTCCCGGTCGGCGAGGACGGCCTCGACCTCGACGCGCTCGAGGCCGCCGGACCGGTCGACGCCGTCCTGGTCAGCCCGACCCACCAGTACCCGCTCGGGTCGGTGATGCCCGTCGCCCGACGCCGGCGGCTCCTCACCTGGGCAGCCGCCACCGGCACCGTGGTGGTGGAGGACGACTACGACTCCGAGTTCCGGCACCGCGGCGCGCCCGTGCCCGCGCTGGCCGCACTCGACGCCGAGGGTGTGGTGCTGCACGTCGGCGGCTTCTCGAAGACGCTCGACCCCCGGCTGCGGTGTGCGTACGTCGTGCTGCCGACGGTCGCAGCGACGGGCTCCCCGGTGACGGAGGCGGTGCTCGCCGCGCGTCGGGCTCGTGGCGCGGTCGTCGCCGAACCGGTGCAGGCCGCGCTCGTGCACCTGCTGCGGACGGGTGCGCTGCGGCGACACCTGGGTCGGGTGCGACGCGACTACACGCACCGCCGGGCCCGGATCGCGACTCGGCTCGGCTACGTCGCCGGCCTGGAGGCCCGTGCCCTGAACGGCGGACTGCACGCGGTGGTCACGTGGTCGGGTCCGACCACCGGGGCGGAGATCGCGCGTCGGCTGGCGGACGCCGGGGTGGTCGTGGCGTCGCTCGAGGAGTACGGGCTCGCACCCGGCAGCACGCTGCCGGGCATCGTCTTCGGCTACGGCGCCGTGACGATGCCAGAGCTCGACCGCGCGCTCGACGCCCTGGTGACGGCGGTCACGGGGCCTGATCCGGGTCGTCAGCCGCCGTACTGGGCGGTGCCCACGACGTTCGACCCGGCCCGCTGACACGCGGTGTTCAGGGTGCGGCCGACGAGTTCCCACTCGGGAGTCATCTCGAGCGCCGGCCCGGACTTCGGTGCGGGGTGCGCGTCGAGGTACTCGTGCGCGTAGTCGATCGCGTCGTCGAGCTCCTCGTCGCTGCTCGACAGGTGCTCGTAGCCGAAGCGTTCCGCCGCGATCAGTGCCTGGTACTGCGCCTCGGAGAGGTCGCCCTGGCTGCGGCCGACCGTCGCGTTCAGCGAGATCGTCGTCAGCGCACTGATCTGGCCGCAGATCGCCGCAGCAGTCCGGTCCTCTTCCATCGGGTCCGTCGCACCGCGCACGGGCTGGGCGTCCGAGGTCTCCGAGGTCGGCTTCGGGGTCGACGTCGACCGCGCCGCTGCGTCAGCGCCGGCCGAGCAACCGGCGAGCGAGCCGGACACGAGGACCGCGCTCACGACGACGAGGGGCAGTGCGGACCGGAAGGAGACCATGGACGACATCGTGGCAGCGCCGTGGTGCCGTTCGCTTCGTCGTGTCCCGATCGAGACCTCGCCGAGACCGGATCGTGAGCTTGCGTCAGCGGGAGTCGGCGGTGCCGTTCTTCCGGGCGTTCACGAGGTCGGCGAGCGAGGGTTCTCCGGCGTCACCGGGCAGCGCGTGTCCGCGGCGGGCGGCCTTGCGGACCTGTCGGTAGGTGGTGACGTGCAGGGGGTCCACACCGTCGGCGGACTCGTAGTTCGACGGGGCGGTGGTGGTGGGTGATTCGGTCATCGCGACGGACGGTACGCGTGCCGGGAGCCGCGGAACCACGTGCTGCGTTCCGCGGCCAAACGGGTTCCGAACGGGTGGATAAACCCTGGTGCGATGCCGGATTGTTCGCATAGAATGCGAACATGTTGATCACCGTCGACCCGCAGGCGCGAGCGACCCTGGCAGAGCAGGTCGCCACCCAGATCCGCCATGCGATCGCCCGGGGCGAGCTCCGGAACGGCGAGCGGCTGCCCGCTGCGCGGGACCTCGCCGCCTCGGTCGACGTCAACATGCACACCGTCCTGCGCGCCTACGCGCAGCTGCAGGACGACGGACTGATCGAGTTGCGGCGCGGCCGCGGCGCGACGGTCCTGCGATCGGGCAACGCCTCGTTCGACCGGTTGCGCACGCTCGTCGACGAGCTGCGTGACCAGGCGGACACCCTGGGCGTCTCGCTCGACGACCTGTTCACGATGATCAAGGGGGCACGATGACGACTCGACCGATGACCACGGGCACACGGCTGGCCGTGACGACACCAGGGCTCCTGGTCGCGGTGGGACTGGTGCTCACCGCGGTCCTGGCGGCACCCACCATGCCCGCACGGATCGCGATCCACTTCCGGACGGACGGCACCGCGGACGGTTGGGGGTCACCGTGGACGGCCTTCTGGGTCACCCTGGCGGTGGCACTGGTGGCCGTCGTACTCGCGTTCTCCGCGCTGCACTGGCGCGACAGGCGGACGGCAGCCACGGTGCTGCTCGTCACGAACCTGCTGGCCGGGACCCTCGGCTCGGCCTGGGTCGTGCTCGCGTGGACGAACACGGCCGGCGACGGCACCTTGTCCCCCTGGTGGACGGTTCCGTTCCTGCTCGTCGCCGTGGTGGTCGCCGCCGTCCCTGTGCTCGCACTGTTCCGGGTCGCTGCACCCGTGCCGGCCCACGAGGTCGCTCCTCTGACGGTCGGACCCGACACCCGCGTCGCCTGGCGCGCACGCGTCGGCAGCCGGTGGTTCGCGGTGCTCGGGGCGCTCGTCGTGCTGCTCGGCGTCGGCACCGCCGTCTGGACAGCATCGGCCGGGCTGACGACGGCGGTCGTCTCCGGACTGGCGATGGTGCTCGCGGGACTCGCTGTGCTGGTGCTGGCGCGGGTGGAGCTCACCGTCGACCGTCGCGGCATGCGGCTCACGTCCACCTGGACGAGGATCCCCCTCATGCGCGTCCCGCTGGAGCGCATCGAGTCGTGCGGGTGGGAGCAGGTGTCCCCGGGCCAGTGGGGCGGCTGGGGGTACCGGATCTCGGGCCGCGGCGTCGCCTACGTCGTGCGGTCCGGGCCGGGGCTGGTCGCGCGGCTCCGCGGCGGGCAGGCGCGGATGGTGACCGTGCCCGACGCTGCGGGCGGTGCCGCGGCCCTGGGCGCGCTGCTCGCCGGGCGCGAGACGGCCTGACGGGGCCGCACCGGGCCTCCAGGGCGGTGTGGCGGGCGGGACCTGTCCGCGGAAGCGACAGACCTCGTCATCGCTGCGGCGACGGTCCCGTCAGGGCGACAGTGTGCCGCGAACGTTCGGTGGAACACTGTCGCTTTCGCAGGACGGGCGGGCCGTGCGCCGGGTCAGAGGCTCGTCATGCCACCGTCGACGCGGAACTCCGCCCCGGTGGCGTAGGACGACTCCTGGCTGGCCAGGTAGACCATGATGCCGGTGACGTCGTCGGGGGTGCCCGGGCGACCGAGCGGGGTGCGGGCGACGATCGCCGCACGGGCCTCGGGGTCGCCGGAGATCGCCGACACGAGGCCGGTCTCGGTGTAGCCCGGCACGACCGTGTTCACCCGGATGCCGTCCCGCGCGTAGGCCATCGCGGTCGCCCGGACGAGTGCGTGGATGCCGCCCTTGGTCGAGGAGTACGCCGCGAAGTCGGCGCCCTCGCCGTTCAGGCCGGTGGGCGACCCGGTGGCGATGACCGACCCGCCGGTGCCGCTCGCGAGCATCGCCCGGACGGCGTGCTTGATCGTCAGGAACGTGCCGGTGAGGTTGACCGCGACCGTGCGGTCCCAGGTCTCGAGCGACAGGTCGGCGACCTTCGCGTCGTGGCCGAACAGCTGCACACCGGCGTTCGCGACCACCACGTCGGGGCGCGCACCACGCTCGGCCAGGTCGGCGAACCCCGCGGCCACGCTCGCCTCGTCGGCGATGTCCATCGTCAGGCCGATTGCGGCCGGGCCGGCTGCGGCGGCGGCACCGGCGGCCGCGTCGGCGTCGCGGTCGGCGTAGACGACGGTGGCCCCCTCGGCCACGAAGCGGTCGGCGATCGCGCGGCCGATGCCGGACCCCGCTCCCGTGACGAGTGCGGTCCGGCCGTCGAGTCGTGCGGTCATGTGGGACTCCGTCCTCGGAGCAGCGCTGCTCCGTCACCCCCATCATTGCCCAACCGGTTGACCGGTGCTAGGCATGCACCATGACTGCGACGTCGAACGACGAGATCGTGTCCGTCGGGCCCTGGCGTCTGGCACTGCGCGGAGCCGAACTCGCCGATGTCACGTTCCGGGGCGCGCTCGTCCTGCGCGCCGTCCGGTTCGTCGTCCGCGACCACGACTGGCGCACCGCCGACGACACGGTCTCGACACGGACGGTGGACGGCGACGAGGGCCGAATCCGCCTCGAGACCAGCGCACGGTACGACGGCGTCGAGGTCGTGCGCACCGTCCTCGAGGTCACGCTCGACGCCGACACCCTGCGGGTCGCCGCGGTCGGGACGGTCGCGCGGGCCTTCCGCCGCAACCGCGTCGGGCTCGTCGTCCTGCACCCGCCGACCCTGGCCGGGCAGCCGCTCACGGTGCGGCATCCGTCCGGTGCCACCACCGCGACGGCGTTCCCGTTCTGGATCGCGCCGCACCAGCCGGCCGTCGACGTCGCCGGGCTCGACTGGTCGGTGGGCGCGACCGCGCTGTCGCTCGACCTGACCGGCAACGTGTTCGAGACCGAGGACCAGCGGAACTGGACCGACGCCTCGTTCAAGACGTACTCGACGCCACTCGCCGAGCCGTTCCCGGTCGCGATCACGCCGGGGACGACGGTCCGGCAGGGGCTCACCCTGCGCGCGACGGCGGTCAGTCCGGCAGGTGCCCCGGGCGCCCGGTCGGGAGGCGCAGCCTCCCCCGCCCCGGACCTCGCGGCGCTCGACGGGCCGGGTCCCGGTGCCGTGGTCACGCCGTCGCCGACGCTCCAGCTGCTCGCGGGTTCGGCACCGGTCGCTGCGCGCCCGGACGACGCCGACCTGCTCCGCGGATTCCCGATCCTGGTCGAACCGGTCCTCGGGGCACCGAACGTCGAGGCGGTGCTCGCCTCGGCCCGGCGGGACGCGGGTGGCGCTCCCCTGGACGTCCGGTTCGTCACCGACGAACCGGTGCTGCTGCGCGCGGCGATCGACGCGGTGCTCGCGGGCGGGCCGGTGGCTCGCGTCGGGGCGTTCGACCCGGTGTCCCACGTGACGACGCCGGCGCTGCAGCGGGCACTGCGCGAAGCGGTGGCAGCGGTCGGCGCGCTGGAGGTCGTCGCCGGTACCCGGGCCCACTTCACCGAGCTGAACCGGTCGATCGCGGTGTTCTCGGGTTGGGACGGCCCCCTGACCTGCAGCGTGACGCCGCAGATGCACGACCGGTCGCCCGAACAGGTGACCGAATCGATCCGGATGCAGCGCTGGGTGGTGAGCAGCGCCTCCAGGCTGGCCGCCGGCAGGGCGCTGCACGTCGGACCGGTGACGCTGCGGCCACGGTTCAACGCGGTGGCGACGGCGCCGACCCGGGTCGAGACGGACGCGACCGTCGAGCACGGGTACGGGCCGGAGACCGTTCCGGACGCGACGGACCCGGCGCAGCACACGCCGGCCGCCGCGCGGTGGTTCGTCGACGCGGTGCGGGCGCTGACGGTGCCGGGCGTGGCCTCGATCACGCTGGCGGAGGCGTGGGGGCCGCGCGGGTTCATGGCCGCCGACGGCACGGGGAACGCCCCGCCGGAAGGGGGTCGGCGGGGCGTTCCGGTCCGGGCGCGCTGACGGGTCGGCGCGGTGGTCGGTGGCGGTCCGGCTCAGCGCCGGACTGCGTCGATCTTGAGCATCTTCGCGATGACCGAGTCGAGCTCGCTGTCGTCGAAGACCTGCTTCCAGTCCTCCTTGATGAGCTTCTCGCGGCCGTAGCCCATCGCGATGTGGCATGCGTCGGAGAACGGGTTCGAGCCGCGCAGGCCGTTGGTCAGCGCGATCCAGGTGTGGCCGTAGAGCATGGCGCGGGCGGCCTCGCGGGGCACGCCGACACCGGTGACGGTCTCCTCGAGGGCGTCGTTGAGGAAGTCGCCGATCATGCAGGCGATGGTCTCGACGAGGGTCGGCTCGAGCACGGCGAGCTGCTTCACCGTGACCCAGTGCACCTGGATGACCGGGGCGTACATGGTGGTGATGACGGCCTCGGCGACGGCCTTGGCGCGGTCGCCCTCGTCGCCGAGCGACTCCGAGGCGTCGAAGGCCGCGATGACCTCCTGCGGGGCGGCGATGCCACCGAAGGTGTCGTCCCACTCGGCCTTGGTGGTGCGCTCGAGGAACACCGACGGGTGGCACGGGTGTGCCACGGCGTAGTGGATGTCCTCGCGCTTGGCGAGGAGACCGGCGTAGGCGGCGGCCGGGTCGAGCGTCAGGATCGACGCGCCGGGCTTCATGACGGGGACGAGCTGCTCCGAGATGGTGCCGAGCAGGACGTCCGGGACGGCGAGGATGACGACGTCGGCGGCCTTCGCGGCGTCGAGGCTGTCGGTGATCTCGCGGCCGAGGGCCTGGATGCGCTCCTGGCCGGCGGGCGACGCCTCGCTGTAGAGGGTGGTGTACTCGCTCTTCGCGAAGTTGTTCGAGACGCGGGTGCCCATCTTGCCGCCGGCACCGATCACGGCGACGGTGACGTCGGCCGTGCCGGATCCGGCAGCGACGGTGTGGGTGGTGGTGACGGTGTCGGTCATGATTCCTTGCTCCTGATGTACTCGATGGTGTGTTCGGTCCACGCCGCTTCGATGCGGGTGGTGGTCTGTGCGGGGGTCTCCCCCGGCAGGGGTTCGGCGCCGGCGTGCTCGTCCTGCCACGGCAGCCAGAACTCGATGACGCGGTTGATCCCCCGGGTGTCCGGCTCGAGCGCGGCGTGGACGGCGTCGTGGTCGAGGACCCCGGTGCCGATCGGCACGCCCGTGTACTGGAAGCCGACCCATCCCGGTGAGCGGGTGAAGGCGGAGTCCTTGACGTGCCAGTTGACGACGTGCGGGGCGGTCATCGCGACGACGTCGGCCGGGTGTTCGAGTCGGGCGACGGTGTTCGCCGGGTCGAGGCAGATGCCGAGGTGGTCGGAGCCGATCGCCTCGACGACCGCGACGAGGTCGGCGGTGGCGACGACCTCGTAGGTCTCCAGCGCGAGGGTCACGCCCGCGCGCTCGTAGGCGGGGAGCGCCTGCCGCAGGCGTCGTTCGGTCTCGGCCGCGTCGGGCTGGTCGTCGCCGCTCGTCCACATGCTCCGCACGAGCGTCGCACCGAGCTGCTGCGCGACGTGCAGGTACCGGGCGAGGTGCTCCGGCCGGGTGCCGCGGGTGCCGACCTCGAGCGCGAGACCGAGGTCGGCGGCCAGGGACCGGATCGCGGCCAGGCGCTCGTCGGTCGCGGTGTCGAGCGGCAGGTGGTCGCAGATCTGGAACAGGTCGACGCCGTCGTGCGAGGCGGCGGCGCGCAGGGCGTCGTCGAGGGACATCGGCGACGGGATGCGGTCGGACATGCGCCAGAAGTAGGCGTAGGTGGAGAGGCCGAGCAGGGACGTCATGCCGGTGCTCCGTCCTGCGTCGCGGCCAGCGCCTCGGCTTCGTCGAGGATCGTGCGGATCGCCTCGGGGTCGTGGGCGAAGCGGCCGAGGAACAGGCCGCCGATGCGTCCGGCACCGCGGGCCAGCAGGCCCGGACCGGCACTGCCGCCGTAGATCGCGACGGAGCCGGCGAGCTCCGGCCGGGTCGCCAGGTGCTGCTCGATGCCGGCCAGGACCGCGACGATGTGCTCGTCGGGTGCGGGCTGCGGGGCACCGATCGCCCACACCGGCTCGTACGCGGCGATGAGCGGTCCGGCCAGCCCGTCGGCGGTCGCGGTGGCGGTGAAGCGGTCGAGCTGCGCGGTGACCTCGGCGATCGCTGCCGCGGGGTCGCCGTCGGCGGCGCGCTCGGTCTCGCCGATGCAGATCAGGGGCCGCAGGTGGTTGCGGTACGCCGCGTGTACCTTGCCGGCGATCTCGTCGTCCGTCTCGTGGAACAGTTCGCGTCGCTCGGCGTGTGCGATCTCGACGAGGTCGACCCCGATCTCACGGAGTTCGGCGCCGGAGACCTCGCCGGTGAAGGCGCCGCTGTCCGCCCACGCCAGGTCCTGCGCGCCGAGCGTCACGGGGGCGTCCCCGATCACCGCACGGACCGGGACGAGCGACGGGAACGTCGGCACCACGAAGAGCTCGACCGCGCCGGACCGCACCGCCGGGTGGCTCCGGGCGATGTCGGCCACGGCGGCCGCCCACTCGAGCGTCCGGGCGTGGCTGAAGTACATCTTGAGCGACACCCCGATCGTCACCGGGGCGGCTGCCGTGGTCGCGGGCATCAGGCGTCGGTCCCGACCGGGGCGGAGCCGTCGTAGGCGCAGATCGCGTTGACCTTCTCGGCGCTCGCGCTCGTCTGGTCGAAGGTGTAGCCGAGCCACTCCTTCGCCATCCGGCGCGCGACCTCGACCCCGACGACGCGCTGCCCCATGCAGAGGACCTGGGCGTCGTTCGACAGGATCGAGCGCTCGACCGAGAACGAGTCGTGCGCGGTCACGGCGCGGATGCCCGGGACCTTGTTCGCCGCGATCGCGACGCCGAGGCCGGTGCCGCAGATCAGGATCGCGCGGTCGGCCTCGCCGTTCGCCACCAGACGGGCGGCGTCGACGGCGACGTGCGGGTAGGCGGTGTGGCCGTCGGCGTCCACGCCCACGTCGACGACGGAGGCCACGCGGGGGTCCTTCGCGAGGTCGGCCTTGATGACCTCCTTGTAGTCGAAGCCGGCGTCGTCCGAACCGACGACGATGCGGAACTGCTGCTCACTCATGCGGGTGTGCCTTTCGTGGTGGGGGTCAGGCGGGGACGGCGATGGTCGCCAGGACCGCGGCGGTGATGAGTGCGAACGAGATCGCGCCGGCGTCCGGGGTGCCGACGGCGTCCTCGCCGTGGGTGCGGGCGCGGCCCATCCGGGGCAACAGGTCGGCCGTGGCGTCCGCCGCGGTCTGTGCTGCAGCCGAGGCGGCCGACCAGGCGTCGACGAGTTCGTCACCGGCGTCGACCCGGGCGGAGAAGACCTGGTCGAACGGCACGAGCGCGTCGACCATCGTCTTGTCGCCGGGAACGGCCCCGAATGCCAGGACGGCTTCGGTGGCGGCGTGCACCGCGCTCTGGACCGTGGCGGCCGACGGGCGTTCGTCGTCGCCGAGGACGCGACCCAGTGCCTCCAGGGCGGCACCCCAGATCGCACCGGACGTCCCACCGGCCTTGTCGGACCAGGCGTCTCCGGCGATCGCGAGGACCGAACCGACGCCGGCGCCACGGGCGGCGGCGTCCTGTGCCGCACGGTCGGCGGCGGTGGAGCCGCGCTGCATGCCGATGCCGTGGTCGCCGTCACCGGCGACGGCGTCGATGCGGCCGAGCTCGTCGGCGTGGTCATCGATCGTGGCGCGGATCGCGGCGATCGCGCTCGCGACGCGGACTGCTGCGGCCTGGGACTCCTCGGTGCCGGGCGTCACGGGCACGACCACGCCGGCTTCGAGGACCTCGACCGGCACCGGCTGCTGCGGGACGGCGCCGCCCTTGCGGTAGGCGGGGGCGTCGGCGGGAGCGGCCCAGAGCTGCTCGAGTTCGTCGTCGAGCCAGAACAGGGTGAGCGAGACGCCCGCCATGTCGAAGCTGGTGACGAGTTCGCCGACCTCGGGCTCGACGACGACGATGCCGGCGTCGGTGAGCTTCCGCTGGACGGCGCCGAAGACGACGAAGAGTTCCTCGTACTTGACCGAGCCGAGGCCGTTGAGGATCGGGACGACGCGGGGGCCGGGGCGTGCTGTCGTGCCGTCTGGTGCGGTGCCGGTGCCGGTCCCGGTGCCGGTGCCGTCGGGTCGCTCGGTGAGGAGTTTGTCGACGAGCAGGTCGGCCAGGCCGTCCGCGGTGGGGACGTCGGCCTCGGCGATGCCGCGTTCGCCGTGGATGCCCATGCCGATGGCCATGCGCCCCTCGGGGACGGTGAAGAGCGGCTCGTCGGCGCCGGGCAGGGAGCAGCCCGAGAACGCGACCCCGAAGCTGCGGGTGCGGTCGTTGGCGCGGGTCGCGATCGCCGTGACCGCGTCGAGGTCGTCGCCGCGTTCCGCGGCCGCGCCGGCCACCTTGAACACGCAGAGGTCCCCCGCGATGCCGCGGCGCTTGTGTGCCTGGTCGGCGGGCGCGGACGCGACGTCGTCGGTCACGCGGACCGTGCGGACGTCGATGCCCTGCGCCTCGAGTGCCCGTGCCGCCGCGTCGAAGTTGAGGACGTCGCCGGCGTAGTTGCCGTAGCTCAGCAGCACGCCGCCACCGTGCTCGGACGCCTTCGCGACCGCGGTGACCTGCTGGGCGCTCGGGCTGGCGAACAGGTTGCCCATCGCGGCACCGGCCGCCAGGCCGTGCCCGACGAGGCCGCCGAAGGCCGGGTAGTGGCCGGAGCCACCGCCGACGACGAGCGCGACGGTGCCCTCGGGGCTGGTGGTCGAGCGGGCGACCCCGCCGTGCACCTTGCGCACCCGGGCGCGGTTGGCGGCGACGAAGCCGTCCACCATCTCGTCGGCGAAGTCCGCCGGGTCGTTGAACAGGCGGGTCATGCGCCGGCCTCCTTCGCGATGGCGGTCGGTCCGTCCGTGGCGGCGACCGCGGTGTCGGCTTCGGACGCCGCGGCAGCTGCTTCGTTGCGCTTCGTGTTCCGGCCGAGCACGAACATCAGCACGCTCGACAGCACCATGAAGAAGCCGACGATGAACATCGGGACCTGGTAGCCGCCGGTCCACTCGCTGACGGCACCCGTGATGTACGGGGCGGCGAACCCACCGAGGTTGCCGACGGTGTTGATGAGGGCGACCCCCGCGGCTGCGGCGGCACCGGTCAGGAACTGCGTCGGGACCGTCCAGAAGTTCGGCAGGGCCGCGAAGATCGCACACGCGGTGATCGCGATGACCGCGACGGTGGCGGCCGGGCTGTTCATGTAGAGCGCGACCGGGATGCTCAGGCCACCGACCAGGGCCGGGACGGCGATGTGCCAGACCCGGACGCCACGACGGAAGGCGTCACGCGACCAGAAGTACAGGACGACCGCGGCCGGCACGTACGGGATGGCCGTGATGAGGCCCTTCTGGAACAGGTCGAACGTGGTGCCGAACTGCTCCTGGAAGCCGTCGATGATCGTCGGCAGGAAGAAGCTGAGCGCGTAGAGGCCGTAGATGAAGCCGAAGTACACCGCGGCGAGCATCCAGACGCGGCCGGAGCCGAAGGCCGCACGCAGGCCGCCCTTGCCGTGACCGTCTCCGCCGCCCTTCGCGGCGCTCTCGGCAGCGAGCGTCGTCTCGAGCCAGACCTTCTCGTCCTCGTCGAGCCACTTCGCCTGCGACGGCTTGTCCTTGAGCACGAAGAGGCACAGGACGCCGACGATGATCGCCGGGATCGAGACGCAGAGGAACATGAAGCGCCATCCGGCCAGGCCGCCGAGGATCCCCTCGTGGGTCATCAGCCAGCCGGCGAGCGGGGAACCGATGACGCTCGTGAGCGGCTGCGCCAGGTAGAAGAGCGCGAGCATCTTGCCGCGGTGCCGGGCCGGGACCCACGTCGACAGGAACAGGATCGCGCCGGGGAAGAAGCCGGCCTCGGCGATGCCGAGCAGGAAGCGCAGGCCGACGAGCTGCGGGTAGTTCTGCACCCACGTGAAGAGCAGGGACACGATGCCCCACGTGATCATGATGCGAGCGAGCCAGATCCGGGCGCCGAACTTGTGCAGCGCCAGGTTGGACGGCACCTCGAGCACGAGGTAGCCGATGAAGAACACACCGGACGCGAAGCCGAACTGGGCGGCGGTCAGGCCGAGGTCGGCCTCCATGCCGTTGGGGGCGGCGAAGGAGATCGCGGTGCGGTCGAGGAAGTTGATGAAGAACATCAGTGCCACGAACGGCACGATGCGGATCGCGATCTTGCGGATGGCCGTCTTCTCGACGACCGAGGTGGGGATGCCTCGCGTGGCGGGGATGTCCACGATGACTCCTGCTCGGTGGGGGTGGTACGACTCCCGTCCTGGCGGCTGCGCCGGGATGGTCCGTGCTGCTGCGCGGATCGGGAGCGGGCGCATCGGTGCGCCTGATCCAGTGTGCGTCGTGCTCGGCCAACTTGTCAACCGGTTGACCATTTCGCGCGCTCGGCGCCTCGGCGCTGCTCTCGCCGCAACCGGTTGACCGACCGGTACGCTCACTGCATGCCCGCGTTCAGCCCGGACGACCCCCTCAACATCCGACTCGAACTCGAGTCCGTGCCCGTCGGGTCCCCCGCCTCGGTGGTCGCCCGACAGCTCGTCTCGCTGCTCACCGCCGGCGAGCTGGCCCCCGGCTCACGACTGCCCTCGGAGCGGGTCCTGTCCGAGCGGCTCGGCGTCGGACGCTCGGCCGTCCGTGAGGCCCTCGCCGCCCTCGAGATCCTGGGCATCGTGCAGATCCGCCCCGGCTCGGGCACCTACCTGCGCGGAGGCACCTCGGACCTGCTCCCGACGACCCTGTCGTGGGGTCTGATGCTCGCCTCGAACCGCACCCGCGAGCTGCTCGAGATCCGGTCCTCGCTGGAGCGCACGGCCGCGATCCTCGCCGCACAGCGCGCCACCGACGAGCAGATCACCGAACTCGGCGAGTACCTGGTCCGGCAGGAGGCGACGCTCGACGACCCGCAGGCCTTCATCGACGCCGACGTCCGGTTCCACGTCCTGCTGGCGCGGGCGTCCGGCAACGACGTGCTCGCCGACCTGCTGCAGAGCCTGCGCTCGATGCTGAGCGTCTGGGTCGCGCGGCGCGTGCAGACCCGGCAGGCGACCGAGGCCGCGTTCCACGAGCACCGCGCCGTCTTCGAGGCCTTGCGCGTCCGCGACGTGTCCGCCGTGCAGCGCGCGATGGACGAACACATGGCCACGGCGAGCGCCCGCATCGAGCACGCCGAGCCGCTGCCCGCCGACGAGTAGCGGGGCGCTCGCGCTTCGTGAGCAGGAATGGTCGGGTCCGTCGAGCCGACCCGACGTCCTGTGCTCACGATCAGGGCGGACGGGAGGCCCGGGGCGCGCCCGCCCCGCACCGTGCGGTGTTGCCGGGTCGGCAACACCGCTTGGGTCCGGCCCGGCAGGTGCGCTGGAGTACGTGCATGCACACCCACCATGACGGCTCCGCCGCCGGATCTGCCACCGCACCGTCAGCCCGGGAGTGGTGGGAGGCCCGCTACGCCGAGCGCAACGGCATCTGGTCGGGCCGGGTGAACGCCGTGCTCGCCTCGGTGACCTGGGGGCTGCCGGTGGGGCGGGCGCTCGACCTCGGCTGCGGCGAGGGCGGCGACGTGGTGTGGCTCGCCGAGCAGGGGTGGGACGTGACGGGCATCGACCTGTCCGTGACGGCGCTCCAGCGTGGTTCGCGGGCTGCCGTCGCCGCCGGGGTCCAGGAGCGGACGGCATTCGTCGCCGCGGACCTCGCCCGGTGGGACACCGCCGCGCGGTTCGACCTGGTGACGGCCTCGTTCCTGCAGTCGTGGCCGGTGGAGATCCCCCGAGCCGACATCCTGCGTCGGGCAGCCGGCTTCGTCGCCGCCGGCGGGCACCTGCTCGTCACCGCGCACGGCGCTCCGCCGCACGACGACCTGCCGCCGGAGCTGCGGGAGTACCGGTTCCCCGCACCGGCCGACGACCTCGCCGCCCTGCAGCTCGACGACCGGTGGGACGTCCTGGTCGCCGAGGTCCGGCCGCGCACCGCGACGACGCCGGAGGGTGACCCGCACGAGGTCCTCGACAGCGTCGTGGTCGCCCGCCTGACGCGCGGGTAGCGTCGGTGACGTGAGCACCGACGACGGCATCCGCGCGCTCGTCGTGGACGGTGTCGAGGTCGCCGTCGAACGCAGCGGCGCCGGCACGGTCGCCACGTCGTCCCCTCGGCCGTACATGCACCCGGTCCGGACCCTCGGTGGCACCGTCGTCAGCGCGCACCACCCCGGCGACCACGACTGGCACTGCGGGGTCGGCGTCGCCATCCCCTATGTCGACGCCGTGAACTGCTGGGGCGGCCCGACCTACGTCCGTGGCTCCGGCTACGTGTGGCATGACGACCACGGCTCGGTCGAGGTGGTGCACGCGGAGCAGCACGACACGACGTCCGCCGAGCAGCTCGTCTGGCGGGGCCCAGACCGCGCGGTGGTCCTGCGCGAGGACCGCACCCTCCGCTGGCGCGCGGTCACCAGCGGGTGGGAACTTTCCTGGTCGTCGTCGTTCCGGGCCCCCGGTGACTCCCCCGTGCACCTCGGCGGCCCCGGCAGCAACGGCCGGACCGGAGCGGGCTACGGCGGCTTCTTCTGGCGGTTCCCGGAGTGCACGGGAGTGGTCATCCGGACCGCCGATGCCGAGGGCGAGGCCGCCGTGCACGGCTCGGCCGCACCCTGGATCACCTGGTCGGCGGTGTTCGACGGCGGTCCGGCGACGATCCGCATCGAGGCCCTCGACCACCACGACCCCTGGTTCGTCCGCGCCGAGGAGTACCCGGCGATCGGCTCGGCACTGGCGTGGGACTCCCCCGCCGTCGTGCAGCCCGGCGCTCCGCTGGTCCGCTCGTTCCGCGCGACGATCACCGACGGCGGTACGCTCGCCGGATGAGCACCGGGGACTGGGAGTCACGCGTCGCGGCGCTGTGGGACGACGAGACGATCGACGATCAGCAGCGGATCGAGTGGATGCGCGACCTCGCCGCCGACGCTCCGCATCCCGCACTCGGCGCGTTCGAGCTCGGCGGCGCCTTCGACTCGGGCGGCCACGAGGCCGAGGCCGACGTGCAGTACGCCGCCGCGACCACGGCTGGCCTGGACGCCGTCGACCCAGATCGCGCCGCCAGGATGGTCGTCCAGCACGCCTCGACGCTCCGCAACCTCGGTCGGATCGACGAGGCCATCGCGATGCTCCGCGACGCGCCGGAGCACTCCGCCACCGGAGCGGCACCCAAGGTGTTCCTCGCGCTCGCACTGCACAGCGCCGGACGCTCCGCCGAGGCCCTGCGCGTCGCGATCGAGGCCGTCGAGCCGACGCTCCCCCGGTACCACCGGTCCGTCCGTGCCTACGCGGCGGCCCTCACCGAGGACTGACGCGCGTCAGGCGTTCCGGCGCTGGAGCGCGTCCGCAGCCTTGCCGAGCAGCCAGTTCACGGCCCACCCCAGCACGCCGATCACGGGCAGCGCGAGGATGACCACCGTCCACAGCACCTTGACCACCTGCGTCCGGCGACGGTCGCGCCAGACCTGAACCAGCGCCACGGCCTCGAGCGCCAGCAGCACGAGGAGCACCACGGCGTGTGCTCCCGACACGTTCGTCAACACGAGCGGTCCTCTCCGCGGCGACGGTCGTCGCCCGCATCGATGACAGTAGGGCCTGCCCGGACTCGTCCGCGTCATCCGTCCGACTGACCGCGCGGGTCGGTCTGGCGATCACGCTGGCAGATCAGGCGATCGCGACCTCACCCAGCGCGAGCAGTTCACGGGCCCGACCGGCGTCGGCAGCCGGTGGCCGACCGTGCAGGGCGCGGTAGTCGCGCGAGAAGTGCGAGGCGCTCCGGTACCCCACCGCGACCGCAGCCTGGGCGGCGGTGTCACCGAGCACGATCATCCGACGACGGGCCTCTCCGAGTCGCAGCCGCCGCAAGTACTGCACCGGGCTCATCCCGGTGACCTGCCGGAAGCGGGCGAACAGCGTCGACTCGCTCGTCCGGACCGCCGCGGCCAGGCCCGCCACCGACCACGGGTCCGCCAACCGGTCGGTGAGCAGGGCGGTGGCCGCTGCGACGACGTCGCCGTCCCGGTTGCCGATCGCGGCCAGGATGCGCGGTGCCTGGTCGGTCTGCAGCAGGCGGAGCACGACCTCGCGGGTGACGAGCGGGGCGAGGACCGTCATGTCCTCCGGAGCATCGAGCAGTCCGACGAGTCGGGCGAACGCGTCCGCCAGGGCCGGGGTCCAGCTGCCGAGTCGTGCCGGCGGCGCCTCGTCCTGGTGCGGACGGGACATCGCCGTCGCGACCTCGGCCACCACCGCGGGGTCGAGCTGCCACACGACCGCGACGAACCCCGCGGGTGGTTCGACCTCGACCACCCCGGCGATCACGGGCAGGTCGACGGGCGTGATGATGAAGCGCTCGCGACCCCAGAGTTGGTCGTCGTCCCCGACGATGGACCGCTTCTGCCCCGCGAGCACCACCGACACCGACGGCGTGTAGCGCTGGTACCCGAGATCGGTCGGACGGTCCACCCGGGCCAGGCGGAGGCCGAGCCGTCCGGCGCGCTCCGCGTCGTCGAGGTGGGCGAGGACGCTCTGCAGCGCACGGTCCAGCCGGTCCGAGGTGACATCGTCCATGTGCCCATTCTGTCGAGGCATCCGGCGCGAGTGGTGCCCGTGCGGGATCCGGCAAGCACTCCGGAGTCCTGGGCAATCACCGCCGGGTCCGTCGGACCGAGCATCGGAGCATGCAGACCAACGAAGCACTCCTCGACTCCCTGACCACCGACGACCGACTGGCCGGCCGCACCGCACTGGTGACCGGCGCCTCGAGCGGCATCGGTGAAGCCGTCGCCCGTGTCCTCGCCGCCTCCGGCGCCACCGTCGCGGTCGCGGGCCGCGACCCGGAGCGCACGCAGGCCGTGGTGGACGCCATCACCGCGTCCGAAGGCACCGCCGTGGCCGTGATCGGCGACCTGAACACCCACCCCGATGCCGTCCGCGACCTCGCCGCCCGCGCCACCGAGGCCCTCGGCGGCCGGGTCGACGTCCTCGTCAACAACGCCGGCGTCTACCCGGTCGGCCCCACCGCACTGCTCGCCGACGACGACGCCGAAGCCCTCTGGGCCACGAACGTCCGCGCACCCCACGTGCTGGTCGGAGCGCTGGCTCCTGCGATGGTCGAACGCGGCTCGGGGGTCGTCGTGAACATCGGCTCGTGGATGTCCCGCGTCGGCGTCCCGTTCACGGCGCTCTACCCGGCGACGAAGGCCGCGGTCGAGCAGCTGACCCGCGCCTGGGCAGCCGAGTTCGGACCGCACGGCGTCCGGGTATCGACCGTGTCGCCCGGGGCCACCGCGACACCGGGCAACGCGGACTCGCACGACGTCCTCGCGCAGATGACGGCCGGCACCCCGGCCGGCGCACCCGTCCGACCGGTCGACGTCGCGTTCGCCGTGCGCTGGCTGGCCTCCGACGAGGCGACCTTCGTGCACGGCGCCACCATCGACGTGGACGGCGGCCTCGCCGCAACCCGCCTCGGCTGAGCGCGCCCCGCACGAGCGGGCGAAACACCCGGGTCGGCGCGCGGAGGCACCCCGGCATTCCGCCCGCTCGGCAGCGCCAGCCGACGCGAGCGAACCCCCACCACCACGAACGGGCGGAACACCCGAGTCGGCTCGCGGAGGCACCCGGGCATTCCGCCCGCTCGGCAGCGCCAGCCGACCCGCGCGAACCCCCACCACCACGAACGGGCGGAACACCCGGGTCGGCTCGCGGAGGCACCCCGGCATTTCGCCCGCTCGGCAGCGCCAGCCGACCCGCGCGAACCCCCACCACCACGAACGGGCGGAACACCGGGGTCGGCACGTGAGGCACCTCGGCATTTCGCCCGCTCGGCAGGAGTCGGTCAGCCGGGCATCGGTCCGCGAGTGGTCACGACGCGCCGCTGGCGGGTGGTCGTGCGGTCACGGATCGTCGCGCGGGAGCCCTCCAGGCGACGGGGCGCAACCGCTCGGCGAACGGCGTGGGCGCGGCGGTGGGCGCGACCACCACACGGTCGGGAGGCGCGGTGCGGGGTGGCACCGGGCCTCCCGTCAGGCGGTGTGGTCGCCGACCACCCGTGGGACCGGCAGCGAGTCGCTGGTCGTACGCAGGGACTCCTGGCGGATCTCGAGCTGCGAGACGGCGAGCGCCGCCAGGTCGCGGAGGTTCGCGAGGTCGTCCTCGGTGGCCTGCCGCGGGCGGGTGTCGAGCACGGCGAGGGTGCCGATCGGTGCGCCGTCGTGCTTGACGAGCGGGACGCTGACGTAGAAGCGGATGCCGAGCGGACCGGTGACCAGGGGGCTGTTCCGCATCTCGGGGTGCGCGGCGCCGTCCGGGATCACGACGGGGACGGGGACCGGGGCGAAGCCGTTGCGGAAGCTGATGCTGCGGGCTGCCTCGTCGACGCCCTCGGCGATGTACGACTGGGACCACTCGCGGTCCTCGTCGAGGACCTCGACCAGGGCGATCGGTGCGTCGAAGAGCCGGGCGGCCATCGCCGTGGTGCGCTGCAGCGACTCGTCGGGCAGGGTGTCGAGGGTCGCCGGGCGGTCCGTCTCGGGGCGCGTCGGTACCGGTGCCGTCTCGTCGGTCGGCTCGACCACGTGGTCGGCCGTGGCGGTCTCGGCGATCACGACGTCGCGGAGCATCGTGACCAGCTCGGCACCGAGCGGACGGGCTGCGGGGTCCTGCGCGGTCATGGCACGGAGCAGGTGCTTCCAGTGCTCGGGCAGGGGCTCGGGGACCACGGGGTCGCGGGACAGCCGCGCGACGGCGGACTCGACGAGCGAGCCCGGGAACTCCCGGCGGCGGGTGAAGCACTGCAGCAGCACGAGGCCGAGCGAGTAGACGTCGCTCGGCGGGCCGACCTCGCCGCCGCGCGCCTGCTCGGGGCTGAGGTAGGCCGCGGTGCCGGTGGTGACGCCGTCGGCGGTCAGGCGCTCGACACCGGCGGCGAGCGCGATGCCGAAGTCGGTCAGGCGCGCCCGGGCCCGGTCGGAACCGTTGCCGTAGTCGACGAGCAGGATGTTCGACGGCTTGATGTCGCGGTGCACGACGCCGTGGGCGTGGATGTAGTCGAGGGCCTCGGCCATGTCGTAGCCGATCTCGGCGATGTGCCGCGAGGCGAGCGGGCCCACGGCCAGGCGCTCCTCGAGGTCCTGCCCGACGACGAGCGACATCACGATGTAGCGCTGCTGCGTGCCGTCCTGCCCGGTGACGACTCCGGCGTCGAGCAGGCTGACGAGGTTGTGGTGCTCGAGCGACGCCAGCACACCGAGTTCGGCCTCTTGGCGGGCGATGTCGACGATGCCCGCGTGGAAGAGCTTGATCGCGACCGGGCGGTGCAGGCTCTCGTCCACACCCCGGTAGACGACGGACATGCCGCCCTGGCCGATCGCTTGCTCCACGCGGTACCGACCGTCGAGCAGCGGCGCACTCGCGTCGTGGTCTTCCGTCGGGATCATCCAACCCTCGTTCTCGGCTCCGGCACCAACGATGCATCTTCGCATCCCGACGGGTATCTCGTTCGCCGACGTCGTTCTCCGGCTGAACGGGTGCCGTTCGGCCTGCAAGACACCGGTGTTCGCGGGTCGAACACGCGCAGACCGCGGTTCAACGTGCGAACACCGGTGTCTTGCGATCCCGGCGCCACCCGACCTCCCCGTCAGCGACGCGTCGCGACCGAGCTCACGCGGAGGTCCTCGAAGGTGCTGGTGAAGCCGGGGCCCCCGAGTGAGATGAGCCCGACGCGGGGTGCACTGCCGAGGTCCGCCGTCCAGGTCCCGCCCCGGACGAAGTGCCGCCCGTCCAGGCTCGTGTACGCCGTGTACCGGTCCTCACCCCGGACCTCGCGGTGGACGATCCGGAGCGTGGTGGTGTCCCCGACCGGACCGACGACCATGTTCCCGTAGCTCGGCGCCCCGGCCGGTTGCCCGGACACCTGCTTGCCGAACTCCGTCTGGCGGGTGTTGAAGATCGAGTTCGAGGTGAGCCGGACGTAGTTGCCGTCGTCACCCCACACGATCAGGCCGCCCTGCACGTAGTTGAGACCGTCGCCGGTGGCCGGGGTGTCCACCCCGACCGTGGTCTGGAGCACGTAGTCCCCACGGGGTGCCGGTTCGGACAGCACCGATGCGAGCGGCGTCGCCGGCGGGTGGATGTCGGCGTCCTGCGTCTGCCAGCGGAACGTGCCGTCGGCGACGGTCCACGTGGACGGGTCGGGCTCACGCGTCCAGGCGAGCTGGGCAGGCAGCGCTCCGGGCGCTGCCCCGGTCTCTGCCCCGGGCGCCGCCCCCGGCAGCGCGGCACCGTCGAACGAGGTCGACAATGCCCGGATCGTCCGGCCCGGCACGTCGACGGGAGCGGCCGACGCCCGGTACGTCGGCCGTTGCCCCGGCTGCGCGACCGGCCCCGGCTGCACCGTGTCCGACGGGCCGGCACCACCGCGGACGACCGGCCAGCCGCCCTGCCAGTCGAGCGGATCGATCAGCGCCGGCCGCTTCGTGTAGGTCGGCTGCCCCGCGTAGTACGGGTCGTTCCGGTCGGCCGCGTGGTAGATGATCCAGTCCTGCCCGGCGAAGTCGGTGACCACGGTGTTGTGGCCGGTCCCGACCCAACGGTTGCCGTTCTGCGCGAGCAGGGGCGTGCCACCGACCCGGGTGCTCGTGATCGCCACGCCGTCGCGGTCCGTGAACGGTCCCAGCGGGCTGCGCGAGCGGGCGACGAAGACGCCGTAGCCGGTCAGGGCGCCGTTGCAGCAGTTCGTGGCGGAGCCCATGAAGTACCACCAGCCACCGTGCCGCATCAGGTACGCGCCCTCGTAGCGGTTGTCGATCGCGATCTGCCGCTCGGTCGACGGGTGAGAGCGCAGTCCGTCGGCGCTGAGGCGTCGGACGTTCACGCCGCCGAAGTAGCTGCCGAAGTACAGGTAGGTCGTCCCCTTGTCCGTGATGACCTCGGGGTCGAACGCCCACCGCGCTCCGTCGCCGTTCGGTGCGGTCTGCGGTGCCACGACCGGGCCGCCGGAGTCCTTCCACGGGCCCGTCGGGCTCGAGCTCGTCGCCACCCCGACCGCGGAGCCGCCGCCGCTCGGCCCCGTCGCCGACGGGGTGTCCGAGGCCGCGTAGTACAGGTACCAGGTGCCCGCGCGGCCACGGTCCCCGGCGCGGTACACGACGTCCGGCGCCCAGATCCCGTTCGCGTCATCCACCCAGGCGGGCTTCGTCGGGAACGCGTCGTTCACGTACGTCCAGTGGGTCAGGTCGGTCGACCGGTACGTCGGCACGGCGTGCTGCACGAGGGACCCGTCCGGGTTCTGCTCCGTCGCGGTGAGCGCGTCGGTGGTGCAGTACAGGTACCAGTTGCGGTCGCGTCCGGCTCCGTGGATCACGGTCGGGTCCGCGCAGCTCGCCGCCGTCTGCCCGTCCGGCAGGCTGAGCGCGACCGGGTTCTGGTGACTGGGCGCCGCGCGGCCGTTCCGGCTGGCCGCACTCGACGCCGCGGTCGTGGTGGTGGTCGCCCGGGTGGTCCCGCCCGGCATCGCGGACGCATCCGCTGGCCCGGCCTGGAGGCCCGTGGTCGCGACGCCGAGGAACGTCACGACGGCGAGGAGTGCGGTGGACGATCGGCGCATGCCGGACCTGCTCTCGTCGTTGAGGAAGGTACTGCTGGAGGGAGTGCGGGTGTCGCCTGGCGACGTGCGCGAGCGTACGCTCGGCTCGACGAAGGAGTCATGCCATGCCCGCGAGGTTCGTCTACTGGATCAACGTCTCCGTCGACGGGTTCGTCGAACGGGCCCCCGGCGAGCACGACGGCCTGGACGGACCCGACTGGATCCGGATCGACGAGCCACTGCACCGCGAGTTCAACGCCCGCGCCGCCGCGATGACCCTGTCCGTCGAGGGTCGGGTGGTGCGCGACATGATGGACCCGTTCTGGCCGGATGCCCGGCACGACGAGTCGATGCCGCAGTACCTGCGCGAGTACGGCGAGATCTGGACCGCGCAGCCGAAGATCCTGGTGTCCCGCACACGGACCACCGCCGACCACGACACCCGGGTCATCGGTGGCGACGGCGACGCGATCGCCGAGCTGGCCGCGATCCGTGCCTCCGGCGACGGCGACGTCGGCGTGGGCGGGCCGAGCATCGCGAGCCAGTTGCTCGACGCCGGGCTGCTCGACGAGGTCATGCTGTTCACGCACCCGTCGGTGCTCGGCGCCGGCCGCCCGTTGTTCGATCCGCCGCTCTCGGGGCACCGGCCGCTCGTGCAGCTCGACCTGCTCGAGCAGCAGCGCTACGACAACGGCGTCACCCTGCACCGGTACGACGTCCGGCGGTCCTGAGCGCTCGCTCGGTCAGTCCGCGACGGGCTCGGTGGCGATGATCCGGACGTACCAGGCGCTGTCCCGGTCGCTGTCGAACCCGTTGAAGGAAACGCTGTCCGCTTGGCGACGCAGCTCCGCTGGAAGGTCGATCCGCTGCCAGCCGTCTCGGCAAGCCATCGGCTCTGTCGGTTGGGTCTGGGAGGCGCCCGCCGACCCGATGGTGAAGGAGCCACTCATGTGCCCGTCCCCGAAGCAGGAGAACTCGAGGTGGTCGACCGACTTCGGGTGCGGGAACGTGATGGTGACGCCCGTGCCCGGTGCGTCACTGTCGTCGATCCCGGGCGACACCGCGGCGAACAAGGCGCCGAGCTCAGTGTTCGACTCGACTGCTCGCTGCCGCTTCTCCCAGGCGTGCAGCGCCGCCTCGTCGACGGGCGGCGGCCCGGAGCAGCCGGCCAGCAGGAGCACACCCGCGATCGCGGGCAGGAGCAGGGCGGGGACGGAACGCACGCTGTGAGCCTAGTGAGGCCCTGGACTCGCACCGCGGAACGACGGGAGGCGCGGTGCCGGCTGGCACCGCGCCTCCCGGCCGTGGGGTGGTCGCGTCAGACGTCGCGACGGCGCGCGAGCGTCAGGGCGAGGCCACCCACGACGAGCACCTCGGCGGCGAGGACGCCGAAGCCGCCCCAGCCGTTCAGCACGACCCCGCTGTTGTCGACCGTGCTCGCGCCGTCGTACGAGTAGGCGTAGAGCTGGCCGCCGGCCGAGTCGGGCAGGAACGCCGCGATGTCCATCGGCCAGTCGACCTTCATCAGTCCGCTCATGAGTGCGAGCACCCCCGGAACGACCAGCAGGAGGCCGAGCGTGATCGCGATGCCGCCGGCGCTCGACCGGACGAGCAGACCGATGCCGTACGCGAGGAGCGCCAGCAGGGTCAGGAAGACCGACGAACCGAGGATCGGCAGGAACACCGACGGGTCACCGATCTCCGGCTCGACACCGTTGCCGGCCAGCAGCGGGAGCGAGATGAGGACGCCGATCCACGTGGCGACGGCGCTGACGACGAAGGTCGCGATGGCGAGGACGGTGGCCTTCGCCAGGATCACGCCGGTGCGCCGCGGGTCTGCGGTGAAGGTCGAGCGAACCTGGCCCGTGCCGTACTCACCGGTGATGATGAGGACGCCGAGCACGCCGACGACGAGCGACGAGAGCAGGACACCCACGGCGTTGGTGTTCACGAAGGTGCCGTTGGCGACGTCCGTCGGCAGCTCCTGGCCGCCGCTGTTCGTGTTCGCCCCGATCAGCGCCGCCATGCCGATCGTGAGGACGACCAGGATCGCGTAGCACCAGAACGTGGACCGGATGCTGCGCAGCTTGATCCACTCGCTCCGCACCAGGTGCGGGAACGACAGGCGGGTCGAGCCGGACATCCGGGTCGACGGCGTGGTGGGCGAGGTGGTGGCGCTCATCGGGTGCCCTCCGATCGGTACTCGACGTCGTCGCGGGTGAGGGCCATGTAGGCCTCCTCCAGGCTCGCGCCGGTCGGGGTGAGTTCGTGCAGGGGGACGCCTGCCTGTGCGGCGATGTTGCCGACCGTCGGTGCGTCGGGCCCGACGACGAGGAACGAGCCGTCCTCGCGCTGGGTGACCGCGGCGTTCGGGCCGATCGCGGTGAACAGGCCGTTCGGGTCCGGCGTGCGGACGATGACACGGCTGACGGCGGCATCGGTGCCGGCAGCGGCGCCACCACCGGCGACGAACTCGGCGATCGGGGCGTCGGCGAGGACCTTGCCCCGGCCGAGGACGACCACGCGGTCGGCGGTCTGCGCCATCTCGCTCATCAGGTGGCTGGAGAGGAACACCGTGCGGCCGTCGGCGGCCATGCGGCGAGCGAGCTGACGCACCCACACGACACCGTCGGGGTCGAGGCCGTTGACCGGCTCGTCGAGGATCAGGGTCTTCGGGTCGCCGAGCAGTGCGGCAGCGATTCCCAGGCGCTGCCCCATGCCGAGCGAGAACCCGCCGACGCGCTTCTTCGCGACGGAGTCGAGGCCGGTCATGTCGATGACCTCGTGCACGCGGGACTTCGGGATGCCGTGGGTCGCCGCGAGCGAGAGCAGGTGGTTGTAGGCGCTACGGCCCGAGTGCACGGCCTTCGCCTCGAGCAGGGCGCCGACCTGCCGGAGCGGGTCGCGGAAGCTCGTGTACGGCTGGCCGTTCACGGTGGCGCTGCCCGACGTGGGCCGGTCGAGCCCCATGATCATGCGCATCGTGGTGGACTTCCCGGCGCCGTTGGGCCCGAGGAAGCCGGTCACACTGCCGGGACGCACGACGAAGGAGACGTCGTCCACGGCGGTCTTCGGACCGTACTGTTTGGTGAGATGGCTGACTTCGATCACGGCCTCGACGCTACGGGAGGGGCCGTCGGTGCCGCGTCCGCCGTTGGGGGGAGATGTGTGCTCCCACAGGGTGACGCGGCACCGA
>NZ_QKTA01000028.1:0-31947 GCF_003234395.1 Curtobacterium sp. MCLR17_051 | reverse complement strand
CGCCCCGACCCCCACCCCCGAGGCGCAGCCCACGACCGACGAGGTCACGCCGAACGAGACGCCGATCAACGTGTACGTCGATGGAGCCGCGGACGCGATCGGTCAGCCGGGACAGCGGTTCGAGACGTCGATCTTCAACGTCAAGAACGTGAGTGGCTTCACGATCCCGAGCCGTTCGCTCGACTTCCACTGGACCATCACCGGCCCCGCGACCTTCACACGCGGACGACCGCCGTTCTCCGTGGCGAACTCAGGCACGGCGAACGTTGCGAACTGCACGTTCACGTCCTCCACGCAGACCGACTGCCTCGGCGGGAACCCCCAGCCACTCAACACCGGAGGAGCGAACTTCAACCACATCCGGGTGCCGATCACCGTCGACGTTTCCGCTCTGCCGGGCGACGTCATCACGGTGCACGGCTCGTTCGCCCCGAACGCCGCCACCGACTACGTGAACTCGAGCGAGCAGACGACATCGACGTGGAAGGTCACCATCCCGCTGACCGCCGCCGTCATCGACGAGCCGACCGCAGCCGTCGGGCCGAAGCCGACCATCACCGGCCAGGGCGTCCCCGGTGGCACCGTCGACGTGGCCGTCGGTGACCGGGCGCCGGTGAACGTCCCCGTCGGCGATGACGGCACCTGGTCGCTCCCCGTCACCGAGGCGCTGTCGGAGGGGTCGGTCACCGTCACCGCCGTGCAGCACCGCAACGGCTTCACCGCCGACCCGACCACGGCGACCCTCGACGTCGACGCCACCGCCCCCGACGTCCCGATCGTCGACGACCCCGGCACCCTCGCCGACCCGACCGGACCCATCACCGGCACCGCCGAGCCAGGCGCCATCGTCATCGTCCGCGACCCCGCCGGCAACGAACTCGGCCGCGATCGTGCGAACGAGGCCGGCGACTTCTCCGTCCGTCTCGACGCACCGCTGCCCGAGGGTGCGACCGACCTCGTGGTCGTCGCCGCCGATGCGGTCGGCAACGAGTCCGGCCCGGCGACCGCGACCGCGGTCGTCCCGGACACCACCGCGCCCGATGCTCCGGTCGTCGAGCGCCAGGACCTCGCGACCCCGACCGGCCCGGTGGTCGGCACCGCCGAGCCCGGCTCCATCGTGATCATCCGCGACCGGGACGGCGACGAGATCGGGCGCGGCGAAGCCAATGACGACGGTGACTTCTCGGTCGAGTTAGACGAGCCACTGACCGAGGGCGACCACGGCCTGGAGGTCGTCGCGCAGGACGACGCCGGCAACGAGTCGGCTCCCTCGCCCGTGACCGTCACCGCACCCGACGTCACCGCACCCGACGCACCGATCAGCACGACCCCCGAGTTCCTCGCCGACGGCACCGGCCCCTTCACCGGGTCGGCCGAACCCGGTTCGACAGTGATCGTGCGCGACGCCGACGGCAACGAACTCGGCCGTACCGAGGCCCGCGACGACGGGCAGTTCACCGTCGTGCTCGACGAGCCGCTCGACGACGGCGCGCACGACCTCGAGCTCGTCGCGCAGGACGAGGCCGGCAACGTCTCGTCCCCGACGCCGGTCACGGTGGACGTGGACGACGACGCTCCGAACGCACCGATCCTGACCGGACCGACCGACCTCGCTGACGGCAAGGGACCCATCACCGGGACCGCCGAACCGGGCTCGACGGTCATCATCCGTGACGAGGACGGCAACCAGATCGGCCGCGGCGAAGCCAACGACGACGGGGACTTCTCGATCGAACTCGACGAGCCCCTCGACGACGGCGACCACCACCTCGAGCTGATCGCCCAGGACGACGCCGGCAACATCTCGACCCCCACCCCGGTCACCGTCGACGTCGACACCGAAGCACCCGACGCACCCGTCGTCACCAGCCCCAAGGACCTCGCTGACGGCAAGGGGCCCATCACCGGGACCGCCGAGCCCGGCTCGACCGTGATCATCCGTGACGAGGACGGCAACGAACTCGGCCGCGGCGAAGCCAACGACGACGGCGACTTCTCCATCGAACTCGACGAGCCCCTCGACGACGGCGAGCACAAGCTCGAACTCATCGCCCAGGACAAGGCCGGCAACGAATCTGGTCCGACCGACGCCACGGTTGACGTCGACACCGAAGCACCCGACGCACCCGTCGTCACCAGCCCCAAGGACCTCGCTGACGGGACCGGCCCCATCACCGGGACCGCCGAGCCCGGCTCGACGGTCATCATCCGCGACGAAGACGGCAACGAACTCGGCCGCGGCGAAGCCAACGACGACGGCAACTTCTCCATCGAACTCGACGAGCCCCTCAACGACGGCGCCCACCACCTCGAGCTGATCGCCCAGGACAAGGCTGGCAACGAATCTGGTCCGACCGACGCCACGGTTGACGTCGACACCGAAGCCCCCGACGCACCCGTCGTCACCAGCCCGTCCGACCTCGCTGACGGGACCGGCCCCATCACCGGCACCGCCGAGCCGGGCTCGACGGTCATCATCCGCGACGAAGACGGCAACGAACTCGGCCGCGGCGAAGCCAACGACGACGGCGACTTCTCGATCGAACTCGACGAGCCCCTGGACGACGGCGAGCACAAGCTCGAACTGATCGCCCAGGATGACGCCGGCAACACCTCCGAAGAGACGAAGACCACCGTCGACGTCGACACGAAGGCACCGACCGCACCCGTCGTCACCAGCCCGTCCGACCTGAGCGACGGCAAGGGCCCGATCAGCGGGACCGCCGAGCCGGGCTCGACGGTCATCATCCGCGACGAAGACGGCAACGAACTCGGCCGCGGCGAAGCCAACGACGACGGCGACTTCTCGATCGAACTCGATGAACCGCTCAACGACGGCGACCACAAGCTCGAACTCGTCGCTCAGGATGACGCTGGCAACACCTCCGAAGAGACGAAGACCACGGTCGACGTCGACACGGAAGCCCCCACGGCCCCGATCGTGACCAGCCCCAAACACCTCGACAACGGCAAGGGCCCGATCACCGGCACCGCGGAACCCGGCTCGACGGTCATCATCCGTGACGAGGACGGCAACGAGATCGGCCGCGGCGAAGCCAACGACGACGGCGACTTCTCGATCGAGCTCGATGAACCGCTCAACGACGGCGACCACAAGCTCGAACTCGTCGCTCAGGATGACGCTGGCAACACCTCCGAAGAGACGAAGACCACGGTCGACGTCGACACGGAAGCCCCCACGGCCCCGATCGTGACCAGCCCCAAACACCTCGACAACGGCAAAGGCCCCATCACCGGCACCGCCGAGCCCGGCTCGACGGTCATCATCCGTGACGAGGACGGCAACGAGATCGGCCGCGGCGAAGCCAACGACGACGGCGACTTCTCGATCGAGCTCGATGAGCCGCTCGATGACGGCGAGCACAAGCTCGAGCTGATCGCCCAGGATGACGCTGGCAACACCTCCGAAGAGACGAAGACCACGGTCGACGTCGACACGACGGCACCGACCGCACCGGTCGTGACCAGCCCCTCTGACCTCGCTGACGGTAAGGGCCCGATCACCGGCACCGCGGAACCCGGCTCCACGGTCATCATCCGTGACGAGGACGGCAACGAACTCGGCCGCGGGGAAGCCAACGACGACGGCGACTTCAGCATCGAGCTGGATGAGCCCCTCGACGACGGCGAGCACAAGCTCGAGCTCGTCGCTGCAGACAAGGCCGGCAACGAATCTAGCCCGACCAACACCACGGTCGATGTCGACACCGAAGCCCCCATGGCCCCGGTCGTGACCAGCCCCTCTGACCTCGCTGACGGCAAGGGCCCCATCACCGGCACCGCGGAACCCGGCTCCACTGTCATCATCCGCGATGAAGACGGCAACGAGATCGGCCGCGGCGAAGCCAACGACGACGGCGACTTCTCCATCGAGCTGGACGAGCCGCTCGACGACGGCGAGCACAAGCTCGAACTGATCGCCCAGGACAAGGCCGGTAACGAGTCCAACCCGACCGACACAACGGTTGACGTCGACACTGAAACCCCCGACGCACCCGTCGTGACCAGCCCGTCCGACCTGAGCGACGGCACCGGACCCATCACCGGGACCGCTGAGCCGGGCTCCACCGTGATCATCCGTGACGAGGACGGTAACGAGATCGGCCGCGGTGAGGCCAACGACGACGGCGACTTCTCGATCGAGCTCGACGAGCCGCTCGACGACGGCGAGCACAAGCTCGAACTGATCGCCCAGGATGACGCCGGCAACAACTCCGAAGAGACGAAGACCACCGTCGACGTCGACACCGAAGCGCCCACGGCCCCGGTCGTGACCAGCCCCAGCGACCTCGACAAGGGCAAGGGCCCGATCACCGGCACCGCCGAACCCGGCTCCACCGTGATCATCCGTGACGAGGACGGCAACGAACTCGGCCGCGGCGAAGCCAACGACGACGGGGACTTCTCGATCGAACTCGACGAGCCCCTCGACGACGGCGAGCACAAGCTCGAACTCATCGCTGAAGACAAGGCGGGCAACACCTCCGAAGAGACGACGACCACCGTCGACGTCGACACGAAGGCACCGACCGCACCCGTCGTCACCAGCCCCTCCGACCTCGCTGACGGCAAGGGCCCCATCACCGGCACCGCCGAGCCCGGCTCCACCGTGATCATCCGCGATGAAGACGGCAACGAGCTCGGCCGCGGCGAAGCTAACGACGACGGCGACTTCTCCATCGAACTCGACGAGCCCCTCAACGACGGCGCGCACGACCTCGAACTCATCGCCCAGGACGACGCCGGTAACGAGTCCAACCCGACCGACACCACGGTCGGCGTCGACACCGAAGCTCCCGACGCACCCGTCGTCACCAGCTCCAAGGACCTCGCTGACGGCAAGGGACCCATCACTGGTACCGCGGAGCCGGGCTCGACGGTCATCATCCGTGACGAGGACGGCAACGAGATCGGCCGCGGCGACGCCAACGACGACGGCGACTTCTCGATCGAACTCGATGAACCGCTCAACGACGGCGACCACAAGCTCGAACTCATCGCTCAGGATGACGCTGGCAACACCTCCGAAGAGACGAAGACCACCGTCGACGTCGACACCGAAGCGCCGACGGCACCAGTGGTGACCAGCCCCAGCGATCTCAACAACGGCAAGGGACCGATCAGCGGGACCGCGGAACCCGGCTCCACCGTGATCATCCGCGACGAAGACGGCAACGAGATCGGCCGCGGCGAAGCCAACGACGACGGCGACTTCTCCATCGAGCTCGACGAGCCCCTCGACGACGGCGACCACAAGCTCGAACTGATCGCCCAGGATGACGCTGGCAACACCTCCGAGGAAACGAAGACCACGGTCGACGTCGACACGAAGGCACCGACCGCACCGGTCGTGACCAGCCCCTCTGACCTCGCTGACGGTAAGGGCCCGATCACCGGGACCGCGGAACCCGGCTCCACCGTGTTCATCCGTGACGAGGACGGCAACGAGATCGGCCGCGGCGAAGCCAACGACGACGGCGACTTCAGCATCGAGCTGGACGAACCGCTCAACAATGGCGAGCACAAGCTCGAACTCGTCGCCCAGGACAAGGCCGGCAACGAGTCCAACCCGACCGACACCACGGTCGACGTCGACACCGAAGCGCCCACGGCACCAGTCGTCGCCAGCCCGTCCGACCTCGCTGACGGCAAGGGCCCGATCAGCGGGACGGCGGAGCCCGGCTCGACCGTGATCATCCGCGACGAGGACGGCAACGAGCTCGGCCGCGACACCGCGGACGAGAACGGCGACTTCGAGATCGTCCTCGACGAGCCGCTCACGGACGGGGCGCACGACCTCGAACTGATCGCGCAGGACAAGGTCGGCAACGAGTCGGACCCGACGAAGACCACCGTCGACGTCGACACCGAGGCCCCGGCGGCACCCGTCCTCGAGGCGTTCGACGACATCGTCGACGGAACCGGCATCGTCCGGGGCTCCGCCGAGCCCGGCTCGACGGTCGTCATCCGCGACGCCGACGGCCGCGAGATCGGCCGCGGGACAGCCGACTCCGACGGGCGGTTCGCCTTCCGGACGACGGTTCCCCTGGAGCCGGGAGCGCACCTGCTGTCGGTCGTCGCCGTGGACCGCTTCGGTCACGTCTCACCGGGCTCGAGCATGCTCGTCACGCTCGTCCCCGAGAGCGACGGCGATGGCGACAACGGGGCCGGAACGGGAATCGCGTTCCCGGGGATCGTGACCCCGGGCACCGGCACCGGCACCGGCACGCAGCTCGGCACGATCGACGATCGCACCGCACCCGCTCCGAAGACCGACGGAGCCAGCACCACCGGCACCGGCACCGTCCCCACCAGCCGTGAGCTCGCCTTCACGGGTGTCGAGCTCGGCGGCTGGCTCGCCGCCGCACTGACCGCGCTCGGACTCGGCGCCGTCCTGCGCCTGCTCGCGCGCCGCCAAGGCGACGTGCGCGGCGACTGAGCCCGGACTGCAGACGGGAGGCCCGGATCACGTACCCGACGAGGGGACGCGATCCGGGCCTCCCGGCTGTCACGGCGCTGCAGCGCCCGAACGCTCAGCTCTCGGTCTGCAGCGGCTCCTTGGGCAGCTTCCGCACCTTCGCACGCCGCTTGCGACGCTCCGGGATCATCGACCGCATCTCCTCGAGCTTGCCGAAGCAGAGCAGGCGGTCCCCCGGCTCGAGGGCGACGCCACTGCGCGGGTTCGGGATGACGTTGGAGCCGCGGTGCAGCGTGAGGACCGTGATGTCGCGGTCCCAGAGCCCGGACTCCTTGATCGTCTTGCCGACCAGGTCGGCGTTGGTGTGCACGAGGAGCTCGGCGACGCCGTAGCCGGTCGAGACGGACAGCCGCTGGCGGACGTCGATCTCGGGGAACGCGACCTGGTTCGCGATGAAGTCGACGATCGCACCGGCGATGTCGAGGCCGGTGGCGCGCTCGACGCCCTCGAGCCCTGGCGAGGAGTTGACCTCCATCACGAGCGGCCCGTCGTTGCCCTCGAGCATGTCGACACCGGCGACCTTGAGGCCCATGATCTGCGCCGAGCGGACCGCCACCGCCTCGTACTCGGGCGAGAGCGTGACCTTCTCGACGGTGCCGCCGCGGTGCACGTTGGAGCGGAACTCGTCACCCGAGGCGGTCCGGCGCATCGCCGCCACGACCCGGTCACCGACGACGAGGGCCCGGATGTCACGACCGCGGCTCTCGGCGATGAACCGCTGGATCAGGACGTTCTGCTTCGTGGAGTGCAGGGTCTCGACGATCGACTCGGCCACCTTCGCCTCGGGTGCCAGGATCACGCCGATGCCCTGCGTGCCCTCGAGGAGCTTGATGACGACGGGCGCGCCGCCGACCCGTTCGATCGCGCCGCGCACGTCGTTGCGGCCGGCCACGAAGGTCGTCGCCGGCATGCCGATGTCGTGCCGCGACAGGATCTGGTTCGCCCGGAGCTTGTCGCGCGAGTTCGTGATGCCGTTCGCCGTGTTCGGCGTGTAGACGTCCATCTGCTCGAACTGGCGCACGACGGCGGTGCCGTAGTAGGTGATCGAGTTGCCGATGCGCGGCAGCACCGCGTCGTAGTCGCTCAGCAGCTTGCCGCGGTAGAGCAGGTCCGGGTCGTCACCGGACAGGTCGATCGCGAAGCGCAGGGTGTTGAGCACCTTGACCTCGTGACCGCGGTCGAGTGCCGCTGCGCGGAGGCGCTGGGTCGAGTACGCCTGGGGCGCGCGCGACAGGATGGCGAGTTTCATCGAGGGGTTCTCCGCTGGGTCGGATCGACGGCGACGCTCCATCAAAGCATGCGGACGTGGCCACGGAGCATGCGACAGGATGGGCACATGGCCCGAGCTCCGAAGTCCTCCGACAGCGGGCTCGTCGTCGCCGGGTGGCGGGAGTGGGCGGGACTGCCGGACCTCGGCGTGCCGTGGATCAAGGTGAAGCTCGACACCGGCGCCCGGAGCTCCGCGTTGCACGCCTTCGACCTCGAGGAACTGCCCGGCGAGCGGGTCCGGTTCTCGCTGCACCCCTGGCAGGACACCGATGCCGATGCCTCCACCATCGAGTGCGACGTGCACGACCGGCGCATCGTCCGCAGCTCGACCGGGCACACCCAGGAGCGCATCGTCGTCCGCACGCGGATCGCGTTGGCCGGGCAGGTCGTCGAGTCCGAGGTCACCTTGAGCAACCGGGACCAGATGGGGTTCCGGATGCTCGTCGGTCGCGAGGCGCTCCGGCAGGGCTTCCTCGTCGATCCTGCACGGTCCTTCATGGCCGGGCGGGCTCCGAAGGAGATCCGGCGCCGCAACCGCGGTCGCGCCTGAGCGCTCCTGAGCGCTCCTGGTCACCTGGCACGGGCCGTCGCGGTGACCGGTCGACGGCCTGGAGGCGCGGTGCGGGGCCGCCACGGGCCTCCCGTCCGCCTGGACGCGCGTCCCGGGCGCTGGTCGGGACGCTGGTCGGCTCAGCGACCCAGGTGGCGGCCGAGGAAGGCGAGCTGCTGGGGCGCCAGGCGGCGCCAGTAGCCGTGCGTGTGGGCACCGGGTGCGAAGCCTCCGGCCGGAGGCGTGGCGAAGCCGTCGACGTAGGCGTGCACCGCCGGCGCGAACCCGTCGCCGTTGCCGCAGTCGACGCGGACGGCGACGCCGTCCAGGGCGCGCTGCCGCCCGAGGACGGTGTTCGCGCGGAAGTCCGCGGCGTCGTCGAAGGCGCCGCGAGCGGTGTCGGCGGCCGACTTCCAGAGCGCGGGGCTGATGGCCGAGACCGCCCGGACGCGCGAGGCACCGAGGACCCCTGCGAGCCGGAGGGCGCCGAAGCCACCCATCGAGTAGCCGGTCAGGGCGAGGCGGTCCGTGTCGAAGCCGCGGCGGGCGATCAGGGGCAGGAACTCGTCGACGACCATCGCGGCGGGGTCGTCCCCGTCGGCTCGTGGGTGCCAGTAGCGGTTGCCGCCGTCGATCGAGGCGATCGCGAACGGGGCTCCGCCGTCGGCGACGTGCGCCGCGAGGAACCGGTCGTAGCCCAGGCTCCGCACGAAGAACGAGGTGTGGTCGTCGCCGTAGCCGTGCAGGGCGACCGCCACCGGCAAGGGGGTGTCGGACGCCGGTGCCGCGATCGTCCACCCGACGGTGCGGCCCTTCCGCGCTGCCGACACGAAGGTGCCGGAGGTGGTGGGAACCGCCTCGACGTCGGGGACCGTGCCGTCGGTGCCGTCCAGACCGAGGACCCGGTACAGGGTCGAGCGCCCGGGCAGCAGGCCGAGGTTGATCCCCTCGGCCACGGCTCCCGCGGCGACGACGCCCGTGCCACCGATCAGCAGGGAACGGCGGGTGATCGTGGCAGCACGCGATCGGGTCATGTGGTGGGCGCCGTTCCGTCTGGGGTGTGTTCCCGGATGAGGGACGCGGCGACGGACCGTGCCGTCGTCGTGTCGAGCGCGGGGTCGCGCAACCGCATCGCAAGGTAACCGGAGACGATGAGCAGCAGCTGGTCGCCGAGGACCTCGGCACGGGGACCGACCACCGGCACCGCCTGTGCCACGAGCCGCCGGCGCAGGGTGGTGGTCTCGAGGTCCAGGACCTGCCGGACCTCGGCGGGGGCGTCGGCGTACTCGGCGGCGGTGCCGAGGAAGGCGCACCAGCGGGAGCCCGTGGGCGTCGAGCGGTAGTCGTCGAGGGCGTCGAACACCGCCAGGAGTCGGCCTAGGTCGTCCCGTTCGGCGGCGACCGCACGGTCCCAGGTGGCGATCCAGTCCTCGTGGCGACGGGTGAGGGCCGCGGCGACGAGCGACTCCTTGCTCGCGTAGCCGCGGTAGAGCGTGGCCGTCGAGACTCCGGCCCGTTCGAGGACGGCGTCGATCGGGGTGGCGGCGATGCCCTGCGAGAAGAAGAGCTCCTCGGCGGCGTCGAGCAGCCGTTGCTCGGTCCCTGGGCGCATCACCATGAGAGCACCCTAGGCTCTGAAAAGTGAAACGATCGTTTTCGTTACGACATCGTCTGCTCCTGGTGAGCGGACTCGGCCTGATCGCCGCCACCTACGGCCTGGTGCGCCTGGCGTACGGGCTGTTCCTGCCCGACGTGCAGCGGGACCTGGGGCTCCGGGCAGACGCCGCCGGGTGGGTCTCGTCGGGTGCCTCGGCGCTGTACTGCGTCGGTGCGGTGGCCGGCTTCCTGCTCGCCGCCCGGATGCCCCGCGTGCTCGTCACGGTCGCGACCCTGGTGGCCGGGATCGGTGCGATCGCCATGGCGACGGCCGGCGGCTCGCTGGCGTTCGGCGTCAGCGCCGTGCTCGCGTCGGCAGGTGCCGGACTCGCGTCGCCCGCCCTCGTGCGGATCGTCGCGGCGCAGGTGCCGACGGCGCTGCTCGGTCGAGCGCAGGCGATCGTGAACGCAGGTACCGGCCCCGGGCTCGTGGGCGCCGGGGTGCTCGCCCTCGTGCTGCTGCCCGACTGGCGGACGGCCTGGGCGGTGTCCGGGGTGTTCGCCCTGGCCGTCGGTGCCCTGCTGCTCGTGGTGTCCCGCGGCGGGGCTGCTGCGTCCCGGTCACCGCTGCCCGGCGCTCCGTGGTTCGCGGCGCACCGAGGGGTCCTCGTGCTGGCGCTGCTGTTCGGGGCGGGGTCCGCCGTCGTCTGGACCTACGGACGTTCGGCGCTGGTGGAGGCCGGCGCGTCGGTCGTCGTCTCGGTGTCGGCCTGGATCGCGCTCGGGATCGGCGGAGCGGCCGTCGTGGTCACCGCGCGTTGGACGAACGGACTGCGCGCCCGGACGCTCTGGGCGGTCACGGCGGGGTCGGTCGCCGTCGCCGTCGTGGTGCTGGGGGCAGCGCCGGAGTCGACGGTCGCGGCACTGCTGGCGTGTGCCGTGTTCGGCTGGGGCTACACGGCGGCGACCGGGGCACTGATCGCGTGGACGACCGAGATCGATGCCGAGCGGTCGTCGGCGGGCACGTCGATGCTGTTCGTCGCACTCGTGCTCGGGCAGGCCGTCGGCGCTGCGGGTGCCGGAGCGCTCGTCGGTGCGAACGGGTTCGTGGTGACGTTCGTGGTCGGGGCAGGTGTGAGCGCGGCGAGCGCCGTCCCCGCGGTGGTCCGTCGGCCGGGTGGGGTCCGTGGCGTCAGAGCAGCGGGCGGAGCTCGATCTTCCGGTTGCACGCCTGCGACGCCTGGTGCGCCACCCGGGCAGCCGTCTCGGCGTCCGGGAGGTCCATGACCCAGAACCCGGCGACGTACTCGTCGGGGTCGGTGGCGGGCCCGGTCGTGGCGGGCCGTGTCGTTGTGTCAGCCGTCGTGTCGGCCGCGCCCCCACGGGCGTCGACCACGGTGGCGTCGGCCGGTGCGGAGACCCCGGCGGCGAACACGATCGCGTCGCCCATCCGCTCGTTGAAGGCGTCGACCGCGGCGGCTTCGGCGTCGGTCGCGGAGTACGTGTTGCCGACGGCGGCGGCCTGACCGTCGTCGATGACGTTGACGAGGAACTGCATGGCGTCTCCCCTGCTCGTTGGCGGGAGGCTACTCCTGGTCGAGCGCACCCAGTAGCGTTTCCTGCATGGGGACGACGGCGGAGTGGTCGCGACTGCCGGTGGGGCGGCACGAGTACCGGCAGGACACGGTGCTCGCAGTCGTGCTGGCCGGTGGGCTCGCGGTCACGACGTTCCTGTACGGGTCGGCCGGTACGTACGGTGACGACCAGGCCGCCTGGTGGGTCTCCGCGCTGATGATCGTCGCGAACGCCGCCCCGATCGCGTTCCGCCGACGGTTCCCGATGTCGGTGGCCCTGGTGTCGGCGCTGGCATTCGCCGCAACGCAGCTGCTCCAGGTGCCCGAGGTCTTCCTCGTCAACTTCACGCTCTTCATCGCGCTGTACACGGTGGGCGCGTGGTGCTCCGACCGGGTGCGGGCCGAAGCGGTGCGCTGGGTCGTCATCGGTGGCATGTTCGCGTGGCTGTTCGTCGCGATCTCGTTCGGGTGGGCGTCGCCGAACGCGCTGCCGAACGACACGGACTCCCCCGTGGCGCCCTACGTCGCGATCTCGCTGCTCAACATCGTCATCAACGTGATCTACTTCGGAGCTGCCTGGTACGCCGGCAACCGCGCCTGGGTCTCCGCGGTCGCACGGCACCAGCTCGCCGAACGCACCGCTGAACTCGCCGCCGAACGGGAGCGGTCCGCGGCGCAGGCCGTCACGATCGAGCGGGTACGGATCGCTCGCGAGCTGCACGACGTCGTCGCCCACCACGTCTCGCTGATGGGCGTGCAGGCGGGTGCTGCACGGCGCGTGATCGACCGCGACCCCGCGCAGGCCACCGCCTCGCTCGGGGTGGTCGAGGAGAGCGCCCGCACCGCGGTGGAGGAACTCCGGCGCATGCTCGGCACCCTGCGCTCCGACGACGACGCGGACGGCCTCGGGGCGGCCGGTGGCGACGGCCCGAGCACCGAGGGCATCACACGGATCGCTGAGCTGGCCGAGTCCGCCCGGGTGGCGGGCCACCCCGCCGAGTACGTCGTCGTGGGTGACGAGCGCCCGGTGCCGCCGACGGTGGCCGCGGTGGCGTACCGGATCGTGCAGGAAGCGGTGACGAACATCCTCAAGCACGCCGGCCCGACCGCCCGCGCCGACGTCCGGCTGCGGTACCTGGACGACGGCGTCGAGGTCGAGGTCACCGACGACGGGCTCGGTGCCCGTGCTGCCCGGAGCACCTCCGGCAGCGGCCTCGGACACGTCGGGATGCGGGAACGCGTCGCGGCTGTGGACGGACGGATCGAGATCGGGCCACGAGCCCGGGGAGGCTACCTGGTGCGGGCATGGCTGCCGACGACCTGACCATCGTGCTGGCCGACGACCAGGAGCTCGTCCGCGCCGGGTTCCGCGTGATCCTGGAGTCCGAGCCCGGGTTCCGGGTCGTGGGCGAAGCCGCGGACGGCGCAGGGGCGGTCGAGGCCGTGCAGGAACTCCGTCCGGACGTCGTCTGCCTCGACGTGCAGATGCCGGGCGTCGACGGGCTCGAGGCGGCACGGCGGATCGCGGCGCTGCCGGCCCCGCCGGCGGTGCTCATCCTCACGACGTTCGACAGCGACGACGCGCTGTTCCAGGCGCTCGAGGCGGGAGCGAGCGGGTTCCTGTTGAAGAACGCCTCCCCCGAGCGGCTGATCGACGCCGTGCGGACCGTCGCCGCCGGGGACGCCCTGCTCGCGCCGGACGTCACGCGCCGGGTGATCAGCCGGGCGACGGCGTCCGCTGCGGTGCAGCCCTCGGCGACCACCACGGCGACGGCTGCGACGACCGACACGACTGCCACGACGGGCGACGACGCACTCGCCGCGGCCGGGCTCACCGAGCGGGAGACCGAGGTGCTGCGGCTCCTCGCCCGGGGCCTGAGCAACGCGGAGATCGCCGCCGAGCTCTACGTCGGGGACGCCACCGTGAAGACCCACGTGTCGAACGTGCTGCAGAAACTCGCACTGCGCGACCGGATCCAGGCCGTCGTCTGGGCGTTCGAGCACGGCGTCGCCGGCTGACCGAGCCGGGCCGAACCCGCACGAACCGAACAATCCCTCACCGTGCCGAGTTCGCAGACATGGCCGCACCGTGCGCCTTCGTTCAACCCGTGCGGCGTTGACCGCACCGTGCGCCGCCACAACGACGCACCGAGCAACCAAACCCGCACGAGCCGAACAAGGCCGCACCGTGCCGACCCGCACCCAGCGCGCTCCGTGCCGAGCCGGACCGACGCGCGCTCCTCCCCCACGCGGTGGAGCCGACCACCCACCCAAGTCCCGCCTGGCGGCGGAGGCGGGGCGTGCCTCCCGGCCAATAGCGTCGGACGCAGCGACGACCAGCGTCGCGACGAAGGGGAACGACATGCTCACCATCGAAGGGGTGACCAAGCACTTCGGCGACCGCCGGGTGCTCGACGACGTGGGGTTCACGGTCGGCAGCGGCCGCCTCACCGGCTTCGTCGGCGGCAACGGTGCCGGCAAGACCACCACCATGCGCATCATGCTCGGCGTGCTCCAGGCCGACGCGGGCACGGTCTCGATCGACGGCACCGCGGTCCGCCCCGCCGACCGCCGCCGCTTCGGCTACATGCCCGAGGAACGCGGCCTGTACCCGAAGATGCCGGTGGCCGAGCAGATCACCTACCTGGCCCGGCTGCACGGCGTCGACAAGCGCGCCGCGACGACCCGCACCGGCGAGCTGCTCGAACGCCTCGAACTCACCGCACACGCCGGCGACCCCGTCGAGAAGCTCTCGCTCGGCAACCAGCAGCGCGTGCAGATCGCGGCGGCGCTGGCACACGACCCCGAGGTGCTCGTGCTCGACGAGCCGTTCTCGGGCCTCGACCCGATGGCCGTCGACACGGTGCTCGGTGTCCTGCGCGAGACCGCGGCCCGGGGCGTCCCGGTGCTGTTCTCGAGCCACCAGCTCGACGTGGTCGAGCGGCTCTGCGACGACGTCGTCGTCATCGCCGGTGGCACGATCCGCGCCGCCGGTCCGCAGGAGGAGCTCCGCAAGCAGGCCGGGCCCGCTGCGTGGGAGCTGCTGGTCGACGGGGACGTCGCCTGGCTCCGCGACGAGCCGGGTGTGGCCGTGCGGGAGTTCGACGGCGGGTACGCGGTCTTCGAGGCCGACGCCGCCACCGCCCAGCGTGTCCTGCAGCGCGCCGTGCAGCACGGCACCGTCGGCTCGTTCTCGCCGCGGGTGCCGCGGCTCAGCGAGGTCTTCCGGGAGGTCGTCCGATGAACAACTCCTTCGTGCAGGCCGTGCGGCTCGTCTCCGCACGTGAGATCCAGGCACGCATCCGCAGCAAGGCCTTCGTGGTCTCGGCGCTCATCCTGATCGGCATGGTCGTCGCATCGATCGTCGTCGGCGGGATCGTGAGCAAGGCCACCGCCGACGACACCAACCCGGTCGCGGTCGTCGACGGCGTCTCGCTGCCGACCACCAGTGGGCTCGACGTCACGCAGTCGGCGTCGGTCGACGACGCCGAACGGCTCGTGACCAAGGGCGACGTCGACGCGGCGATCGTGCCGTCGGACGACCCGCTCGGCTACAAGGTCGTCGGACTCGACGAGGCCCCGTCCGAGGTCGTCTCGGCGTTGAGCGTCACCCCGCGCATCGAGTTGCTCGACCCGGACGCGCTGCCGGGTGGCCTGGTGTACCTCATCGCCATCGCGTTCGGCGTCGTGTACTTCGCGTCGGCGGTGACGTTCGGCCAGTCGATCGCGCAGAGCGTCGTCGAGGAGAAGTCGACGCGGGTGGTCGAGATCCTGATGTCCGCGATCCCGGCCAGGGCGCTGCTCGCCGGCAAGGTCCTCGGCAACAGCATCATGGCCTTCGCGCAGATCGTCGCGGTGGCCGTCGCCGCCATCGTCACGTTGGCGGTGACCGGGCAGGACAACATGTTCGCGATGCTCGGCCCGAGCATCCTGTGGTTCATCGGCTTCTTCGCGATCGGGTTCGTGCTCCTGGCGTCGCTGTTCGCCGCGGCGGCCGTGCTGGTGTCACGCCAGGAGGACGTCGGCAGCGTCACCACCCCGGTGATGATGCTCGTGATGATCCCGTACTTCCTGATCATCGTCGCGTACGACAACCCGACGATCCTCGGCATCATGTCGTACGTGCCGTTCAGCGCCCCGATCGGCATGCCCATGCGGATCTTCCTGGGGACCGCCGAGTGGTGGGAGCCGATCCTGTCGCTCGTCATCGTCGCCGCTTCGGTGGTCGCGGTCGTGGTCATCGGCGCCCGCGTCTACGAGAACGCGCTGCTCCGCACCGGCAGTCGCGTGAAGCTGTCGGAGGCACTGCGCGGCTGATGCTGCCAGGCCCGGCAGACCCGGCAAGCCCGGCAGGCCCGGCGGGTTCGGACTGGAGGCCCGCCCCACGTGAGCAGATCTGCTCACGCGGGGCGGGCCTCCAGTCCGTTGCCCGGCGCCGGTCAGGCGGTCAGGGTCGCGAAGGCGGACCGGTGCCAGACCAGCGGGTTGTGCGCGAAGTCGGACATGAGTCCGAGCACCCGGAGCACCACGATGTCGTGGTCGCCCGCCGGGTAGGTGTGCTCGACCGAGCACTCCAGCCAGATCGGGGCCCCCTGCAGGAACACCGCACCCGTCTCGGCGACCGTCGTGTCGACACCGACGAAGCGGATCGACTTGTCACGCGAGGCGAGCTGCCGGGTGACCTGCGCGTGCCCCTCACCGAGGATCGAGACACCGATCGTGCCGGCGTCCCGGAGCACCGGCCACGTGGTCGACGTGTGCTGCACCGCGAACATCACGAGCGGCGGGTCCTGCGAGACGCCGACCGTGAACGAGGACGCCACGAGCACGGTCGGTTCGCCGTCCACGACGGCGGAGAGCGCGGCGACGCCGCACGGGAACCCGGAGAACGCCTGCTTGAGCGCGGACAGGTCCGGGGCCTCGGTGGAGTAGGGGCTGATCATGACGCGGTTCCTTCCTGGTGGACGGCGGCCGCGCCGAGGACGACGTCCTGCCAGCGGGCGAGCCACACGTCGGTCGATGCGGGGTCCGAGTACTGCTTGTCGTTGAGGTACAGGGCGGGTGCGACGACGGTCGCGCCGAGTTCGACCAGCACCGGTTTGAGGAAGACCTCGGGGGCGAGGGCATGGGCCGGGCCGGCGCCGAGCATGAGCGGCACCGCGACGACACCGGCGAGTCCGTCGCCGGTGCCGAACTGGTCGAGGAACAGCTTGAGCACGCCGGTGTAGGTCGCCTTGAACGTCGGCGACGCGACGACGACGAGGTCCGAACCGGCGACGGTCCGGACGGCGTCCGACACGGCGGCGTCACCCCAGCCGAGCAGGCCGGCACCGAGGTCGATGACGTCGACGACGTGGTCGGGGGCGCGGCCGGTGAGCCGTTCGAGCACGACCGTCGCGGCGTCGAGCGTCCGTGAGGCCGGCTTGGGGTTGCCGGCGACGACGGTGGTGATCATCGGGGTGCTCCTGTCGGTGGGCGGCTGGTGGGTGCTTGGTGCAGTCCACCGCTCGTTCGTTTCGCCGCCGTACCGCGTCCGTATCGGGTGGGTTACGCCAGCTGGCCCTGCCCCGTGGCACCCGAATGTCCCGGTCAGCGGGGCTGCGCGTCCGGGTCTCCCGGCCATTCCGCCAGGCACGGTCCTCGCTGACCGCGCCGAATTGTGAGAGCGCCGTTTCCGGAAGTCGCCTCGGATGGGTCCGGCGTGTTTCGCCCCGTCGTCGCCGGCCGGTCACCGCCCGGATCCGCCCCTGCTCGCGGGTCGGTGGCGCAGTCGTCCGCCCCGGATCGGCGGGGCGGACGCCCCTCGGCGTCGGGCGTCGCAGGTGGCCTAACACCAGCGAAACAAACGCCTAACAGGACCGTTACCGGGCGACCGCCTGCCGGTGCCCCGCGGCCGTTACATTCGCATCAGCCCCACTGCAGCGGCCGGCGTCACCGGCGATCCGCCGCCCCGCCGCCGCCCGGTCCGGCTCCCCGCACGTCCTGCCCCGCTCCGCGGGGCCTTCGTCGTACCCGCCGCAGCTCCCCCGTCCCCGCTCCGGCTCCCCGTCCCCGCACCTTCCCTGCTCCACCCGTCCAGGAGGTCCCCGACCGATGTCGTCCCCCGCACCGTCCCGAACGCGTCCGTCGCGTCCCGCGCTCCTCGCCGCCGCACTCGCCAGCGTGCTGCTGCTGTCCGCCTGCTCCGCCACCTCGACCGCGTCGACGAGCTCCGGTGACGACACCGCCGGTGTCGAGCACGCCACGAGCCAGATCAAGGCCGCCAGCGTCGACCCCGAGTTCACCTTCGAGGGCGCTCGCTTCGACATGTCGGGCATCGCCGGCAAGACGATCTTCAACATCCCGAACTCGTCGGCCGTCCCCTTCATCACCGCGGTCGACGAGGCCGGCGAGAAGGTCGCCGAGCAGTACGGCGCGAAGTGGATCGAGTACACCAACCAGGGCACGCCCACCGAGCACTCCGCCGGCATCGACCAGGCGATCAGCCGCGGAGCCGACATCATCGTGCTGGCGCAGGGCGTCAACGGCGAACTGATCGTCCCGGCGCTGAAGCGTGCGAAGGCCGCGGGGATCCCCGTCCTGATCAGTCACACCTACCAGACCGGGCAGGCGCTGCCGGACCAGCTGCAGGACCTCGTCGCCGCGCAGGTGACCGCCCCGTTCCACGAAGCCGCCAAGCTCAACGCCGACTGGGCCATCAAGGAGACCAAGGGCCAGGGCGACGTCCTCATCATCACGTCGTCCGAGGTGCCGCCGTCCGACGGCATCGTCAAGGCGATGCAGGACGAGTTCGAGGCGCAGTGCGACGGCTGCAAGGTGAAGGTGACGAACGTCCCCGTCGCCGACTGGGCGACGAAGATCTCGTCGACCGTGCAGTCCGCCGTGCAGTCCGACCCGAACCTCGACTACGTCCTGCCGGTCTACGACTCGATGACGCTGTACGTCGAGGCCGGCGTGACCGCTGCCGGCAAGACCGGCCAGGTCTTCACCTCCTCGTACAACGGCACCCCCGCGGTGCTGAAGATCCTGCAGGAGGGCAGCGTCCTCACGATGGACATCGGCGAGAACATGGAGTGGCTCGCCTACGCGACGCTCGACCAGGCCGGCCGTGTCCTGACCGGCACGCCGATCATCGAGGACGGTGACGAGAAGACCCCGCTGAAGGTCTTCACGAAGGACAACGTCGACGAGACCGGCACGCCGCCGGCGCCGAGCAAGGGCTACGGCGACGCGTACAAGACCGGGTACGAAGCGATCTGGGGCGCGGCCGAGTGACCGCCACCCGGGAGGCACGGCTCGGCTCCGCATCGTCGGCTGCGGTCGTCGGGTCCGGTGCGGACACCGCATCCGGTGCGGACCCCGCGTCCGTCGCGGACACCGCGCCGGTCCTGCGGATCAGCGGGCTCACGAAGCGCTTCGGCGGGCTGACCGCGCTCGACGACGTCGACCTCGAGGTCCTGCCGGGCCAGGTGCACGCACTGCTCGGCGAGAACGGCTCCGGCAAGTCGACCCTCATCAAGATCCTGTCCGGCACGTACGCGCCGGAGCCGGGCGCGACGATCGAGGTCCGAGGCGCCCGGCTGCCCCTGCCGGTGCCTCCCGGGTACTTCCGCCGCGTCGGGATCAGCTTCGTCCACCAGGACCTCGCACTCGTGCCGTCACTCGGCGTGACCGAGAACCTGCGGCTCGCGACCGTGGTGGCCGGACGTGGACCCTTCGTCCGATGGGGCGCCGAGCACCGTGCCGCGGCCGAGCTGTTCGCGCGGTACGGGGTCGACATCGACCCACGAGCACGGATCGACGAACTCACCGACACCCAGAAGGCCCTCGTCGCGATCCTGCGGGCCGTCGCCGAGCTGGGCGACGACCGGGCGCTCATCGTGCTCGACGAGCCGACGGTCTTCCTGCCGAAGGAGGACGCCGACCTGCTGTTCCGCGTCGTGAAGGACCTCGTCGCGGACGGCCGCACCTCGGCACTGCTCGTGTCGCACGACATGTCCGAGGTCCTCCAGCACGCCGACCGGGTCACCGTCCTGCGGGCGGGCCGGGTCCAGGCGCACCGGGACACCGCCACGACGACGGCGGACGAGCTCGTCTCCCTCATCGTCGGACGCGGACTGGACGGTCCCGCCGCCAGGACTCCGCGCCCGGCGACCACCGGCGACGCCGTCGTGACGGTGCGGGACCTCCGGGTCGGTGTCGTCGACGGTCTGTCGTTCGACGTCGCGGACGGCGAGGTCGTCGGCATCACCGGGCTCGCCGGCTCCGGTGTCGAGGACGTGCTGCCCGGCCTGTACGGCGCACGGCCCGCGACCGGCTCGCTCGCCGTGCGGCACGACGGGGCGACGCCCGCGCCGGTCGACCTGGCACGGGTGACGCCCGGCTCGTCGATCGCCCGCGGCGTCGTGTACGTCCCCGCGGACCGCAAGCGCGAGGGCGGGGCGCTCACCCTGTCCGTCGAGCAGAACGTCACGCTCCCCGTCCTCGGGAAGCTCCGCGGGCTGCTCGGCCTGTCGCCCGCGCGGGAACGGGCCCACGTCGCGGGACTCGTCCGCGACTACGACGTCCGGCCCGCGGACCCGGCCGCCCTGTTCGGAACCCTGTCCGGCGGCAACCAGCAGAAGGCCGTCCTGGCCAAGTGGATGCAGGACGACCCGAGGCTCGTGCTGCTGCAGGAACCGACCCAGGGCATCGACGTCGGGGCGCGCACCGCGATCTTCTCGATGCTCCGCCGGAGTGCGGAGCAGGGCGTCACGATCGTCTGCGCCTCCACCGACTACGACCAGCTCGCGCAGGTGTGCGACCGCGTCGTCGTCCTCGCCCACGGCCGCGTGCACGACGTGCTGACCGACGACCGCATCGACCGCGACGTCATCGCGGCTGCCGTCGTGGCGAGCCTCGTCGACGACGCCCCGGCGTCCCCCGCCGTGCCCTCCTCCCCCGATGCCTCCTCCGCAGTCAAGGAGAACGCCTGATGTCCACCACCGCCGACCCCGTCCTCGAGACCTCGATCGTCCGTCCGACCCGCCCGCGCTTCTCGTGGGGGCACACCGAGCGGTACGCGCTGCTCGGCGCCTGGCTCGTCATCGTCATCGCGTTCAGCATCGCGCTGCCCGACACCTACCCGACCCTCGGCAACCTGCAGAACATCCTCGGGTCCCAGTCGGTGCTGCTCATCCTGGCGCTCGGGTTCCTGTTCCCGCTCACCGCGGGCGAGTTCGACCTCTCCGGCGCCTCGACGATGTCGCTCTCCGCCATGACCATCGCCGTGCTCAACGCGAAGATGGACATCCCGCTCGTGCCCGCGATCGCCGCCGGCCTGGTCATCGGCGTCGTCGTGGGGCTGGTCAACGGCCTGCTCACCGTCGGGTTCCGCATCGACTCGTTCATCGTCACCCTCGGCACGTCGACGTTCATGATCGGGATCATCCAGTGGATGAGCGCGTCGTCGTCGGTGACGGGCATCGACCCGGCGCTCGTGCAGGCCACCGTCGGGTGGCGTGGGCTCGCGGGCCTGCCGCTCGCGTTCGTCTACGGGCTGATCGCCACCGTCGTCGTCCTGGTCGTGCTGAGCGCCACCCCGGTCGGCCGGCGACTGCTGTTCGTCGGGACCGGCCGCACCGTCGCCGAACTCTCCGGGCTCAACGTGCGACGGCTGCGGGTCGGCGCGTTCGTCGGGGCCGGGCTCACCGCCGCGGTCGCCGGGGTCGTCTACGCCGGCACCCTCGGCGGCGCCGACCCGTCGAGCGGACAGTCGTTCCTGCTCCCCGCGTTCGCCGCCTGCTACCTCGGCGCGACCGCGATCGTCCCCGGCCGCTTCAACGCGATCGGCACCTTCATCGCCGTGTACTTCCTGTTCTCCGGAGTCGTCGGCCTGCAGATGCTCGGCGCCGACAACTTCGTGCAGCAGCTGTTCTACGGCGGCGCCCTCATCGTCGCCGTCGCCGTGTCGCAGACCATCCGGCGGCACTCCGTCGCGACCGCCGCCAAGGCCGCCGCGAAGCGTTCCTGACCCCGCTCCCCCGTTCGTCCCTCCCTCGACACCCACCACAGAAAGCGAGTCCCCCATGGACATCGGCGTCTTCATCCCGATCGGCAGCAACGGCTGGCTCATCTCCACCACGTCGCCCCAGTACAAGCCGTCGTTCGACCTGAACCTCGAGATCGTGCAGAAGGCCGAGTCGTACGGCTTCGACTTCGCCCTCTCGATGATCAAGCTGCGCGGCTTCGGCGGCCCGAGCGGCTTCTGGGACGAGAACCTCGAGTCCTTCACCCTGATGGCCGGTCTCGCTGCCCGCACCGAGCGGATCCGCCTGTTCGCGACGACCGCCGTCCTGACCATCCCGCCGGCGATCGCGGCACGCATGGCGGCGACCGTCGACTCGATCTCGCACGGCCGCTTCGGGCTGAACCTGGTCGCCGGGTGGCAGAAGGCGGAGTACGACCAGATGGGCCTCTGGCCGGGCGACGAGGTGCACTTCAAGCGCCGCTACGCCTACCAGACCGAGTACATGCAGGTGATGAAGGAACTGTGGGAGACCGGCCGGAGCGACTTCCACGGCGAGTACTTCCAGATGGACGACTGCCGGATGCTCCCGCGGCCGACGTCGCACATCCCGATCGTCTCGGCCGGCCAGTCGTCGCAGGGCATGGCGTTCGCCGCGGAGTACTCGGACTACAACTTCTCGATGGGCGTCGGCGTGAACACCCCGACCGCCTACGCCGAGCAGAACCAGGCGCTGCTCGAGGCCCGCGAGAAGACCGGCCGCGACGTCGGCTCCTACGTGCTCTTCATGGTCATCGCCGACGAGACCGACGAGGCCGCCCAGGCGAAGTGGGAGCGGTACAGCGACGGGGTCGACGTCGAGGCCATCGCCTGGATGACCGGCCAGGCGCTCACCGACGCCGAGGGCGAGGAGGGCAACACGGCGAAGCGGATCTCGCTGCCCGAGGGCGCCGTGAACATGAACATGGGCACGCTCGTCGGCTCCTACGAGCACGTCGCGGCGATGCTCGACGAGGCCGCCGGGGTCGAGGGCACGAAGGGCATCATGCTGGTGTTCGACGACTTCCTGCAGGGGATGGACGACTTCGGCACCCGCATCCAGCCGCTGATGCGCACCCGCGAGGGCGTCGCTTCCGCTGCTCCGAGCGCGGTCACCGCATGAGCGCCGCAGCGAGCCGTCCGGTCATCGAGGTCGCGGTCGTCCAGGCCGGCGAGGTCCCCGCCGACCACGACGTCGCCCTCGACGAGCTCATCGCCCTGTTCGAGGAAGCCGCCGTCGGCGCCGACCTCGTCGTCTTCCCCGAGCTCTGCACCACGCCCTACTTCTGCGGCGTGGTCAACGACAGCCGGAAGTCCTGGGCACAGCCCGTCCCCGGTCCGGCGACCGCCCGCTTCGCGAGTGCGGCGAAGCGTCTGGGCACCGCCGTCGCCTTCGGTCTCTACGAGGACGCCGGTGGGGCCCAGTACAACAGCGCGGTGCTCATCGACGCCGACGGCACGCTCGTGCCGGGCACCGACGTGCACGGCGACCGTGTGGCGTCGTACCGCAAGACCTCGATCCCGACGAACGCGATCTCCGACGTCGACGAGAAGCACTACTTCGAAGCCGGTTCCGGACCGGTCGTGTTCGACGCCCTCGGCACCCGCTTCGGCATGCTCATCTGCTACGACCGGAGCTTCCCGGAGTACTGGCTCGCGTCTCGGGCCGCCGGCGCCGAGGTGATGCTCGTGCTCGTGTCCTCGATGGGCTTCCGCGAGACCCTGTTCACCCAGGAACTGCAGGTCCGCGCGCTCGAGACCCAGACGTGGGTCCTCGCCCCGAACCGCGGCGGCGAGGAGACCGTCGACGGCAAGACCGTCAGCTACTTCGGTCGGTCCTCGGTCGTCTCACCACGGGGTGACCTGGTCGTCTCGGCCCCCGCCCACCAGGCGGGGCCGATCATCCGGGCCACCATCGACGTCGGCGAGGTCACGGCAGCCCGCCGGGACTTCCCGCTCGGACGTGACCGGCAGCCCGGGGTGTTCCGGTACCTCGCGGACGCCCACGCAGCGGCGGCGGTCCCCGCGTGACGGACGTCGCCGCCCTGGTCCGCGGCACCATCGCACCGCAGCTCGACCGCGCGCTGGCCGCGAGCCGCGCGAACCCGTTGCCCGCCGCCCCGTCGGCACTGCCCGCGGAACCGGCGCACAGCGCGCAGCTGTTCGGCCGGCTCCTCGACGCAGCGGTCGAGGGGGCGCCGGCGCCGACCGCTGCCGGTCCGGACGACGACCTGGCGGCGTCCCGGGCAGCCGCCGACCCCGCCGCCGCCTCGGTCGTCGAGCTCCTCGCCGCGTACCGGTCCGGCACCACGACCCCGTCCGAGGTCCTCGCCACACTCGCCCCGCACTGGACGAGCGACGACGTCTGGTCCGACGCCGTCCTGCGCCTGGTGCACGGGGCCGAGGAAGCCGCCGCCGAGTCCACCCGCCGCTGGGCGGACGACGACGCCCGGCCGCTCGAGGGGATCCCGTTCGCCGTGAAGGACATCATCGACGTCGCGGGGACGATCGTCACGAGCGGCTCGCTCCAGACCGGTGACCGTGTGGCCCCGGCCGACGCCACCGTCGTGGCCCGGCTCCGCTCCGCCGGCGCGATCCCGGTGTTCACGGCGGCCACCACCGAGTTCGCCTGCGGCGGGCCGCACAACGCCCGGTACGGCGCCGTGCGGAACCCCTGGGACCCCGAGCGCTGGACCGGTGGCTCCTCGACGGGGTCGGGTTCGGCGCTCGCCGCCCGGATCGTCCCGCTCGCGCTCGGGTCGGACACCGGCGGGTCGATCCGCGTGCCGTCCGCCCTCTGCGGGACCACCGGGATCAAGCCGACGTACGGGCTCGTGCCACGCACCGGGGTCGCGAGCCTGTCGTGGACCCTCGACCACGTCGGACCGATGGCACGCTCCGCGGAGGACCTCGCGCTCGTCCTGCGGGTCATCGCAGGCTCCGACGGCCAGGACCCGACGACGTTCCCCACCGTCCCGCTCATCGAGGCCGCGCCGGAACGGGTCGAGGGGCTCCGGATCGGGGTCCCGCTCGGCTGGTTCACCGAACGCGTCGACCGTGCGGTGCTCGAGGCACACGCCGCGGCGGTCGAGCGGTTCCGCGAGCTCGGTGCGACGCTCGTGCCGATCGAGTTCGACGACCTGGAGTCGATCGACTCGGAGTGCTGGACGGTGTTCTACGGTGAGCTCGCCGCGAACCAGGAGGCCAACGCCGGCACGGCCGACCTGTTCGACGCCGGGACCCGCGCCCGGTTCGACGTGTCGTTCCTGCCGACCGCTGCCGACTACCTCCGGGCACTCCGCCGTCGCCCGCTCGTGCAGGCCGCGATGGTCACCCGGATGGACGAGGCCGGCGTCGACGTGGTGCTCACCCCCGGGATCGGCGCCACCGCCCCGCGACTCGACGACCTGACGATGTCGGTCGACGGCGAGCGCTTCAACCTGCACGACGTCATCCCCCGGAACACCCGGCTGTTCGACTACGTGGGGTTCCCCGCCCTGATGATGCCGGCGGGCACCGCGCCGGACGGCCTGCCCGTCGGCGTGCAGCTCGTCGCGCGGCCGTGGGACGACCGCCTGGTGCTGTCCGCAGCGGCCGCCTTCCAGCGGATCACGACGCACCACCGCATGGTGCCGTCGTCGTCCGCCGTGCGAGGGCCGAGCGATCGGTAGCCGCCCCGTCGACGAGGGCGCCGCCCGGCGACGCGCCTGGCAGGTGCTCTGCGCGTCGAGCCTCAGCGTCGTCCTCGTCTTCATCTCCTCGAGCGCACTCCTCATCGCGCTCCCCGACGTCAGCCGTGACCTCGACGCCAGCGCCGTGCAGTCCAGCTGGGTGCTCCTCAGCTACATGCTCACCACGACCACCCTCATCCTGGTCTTCGGGCGCATCGCCGACCTGGTCGGTCGTCGTCGTCTCTACATCGCCGGGATCCTCGTCTTCCTGCTCGCCTCACTCGCGTGCGGGTTCGCCCCGGACGCGGCGGTGCTGCTCGGCGCCCGACTCGTGCAGGGCGTGGGCGCGGCGGCGATCGTCACCAACACGACCGCGCTGCTCACCGATGTCTTCCCGGAGTCGATCCTGTCGCTCGGCCTCGGTCTGAACGCCACCGTCGCCGCGGTGGGGCAGGTCATCGGTCCGGTCGTGGGCGGCCTGGTCGCCGAGTCGTTCGGCTGGCGCTGGATCTTCCTCGCCGGCGTGCCGATCTCACTGGCCGGACTCGTCTGGTCGCTCCGGTTGATCCCGCACAGCACGCGTCCCCGTTCCGGCGAGCGCCTCGACGTGCCGGGGTCGGTCCTGTCCGTCGCCGCCGTCGGACTGCTCGTCGGTGCGGTCTCGACCGGCGGCTCGGTCGGTTGGTCGGCCGTCCCCGTCGTCGCGATGACCGCCGGCGCGGTCGTGCTCGGCGGTGTGTTCGTGTGGACCCAACGCCGGGTCGCGCACCCCCTGGTCGACCCGGCGATCTTCCGCGACCGCACCACCATCACCCTGTTCTCCGCCGCCGGGCTGTGCGCCCTGTCCAGCTACGCACTGGTCCTGCTGGCTTCCCTGTCGTTCCAGGCGGTCGACGGCAAGGACGCCGTCGACGCCGCCCTCTGGGTGCTGCCCACGCCGATCGGCACGACGGTCGCGGCGGTGAGCGCCGGGTTCCTCGCCCGCCGGGTCGCCGCGCGGACGCTGTCGACCATCGGCATGCTCCTCATCGCGCTCGGCGCCGCGGTGCTCGCGGTGTCCCTCGCCGACGGCGACGCCTACGCCGTCACCGCCACCGGCCTCGGCGCGGTCGGGGTCGGCACCGGCGTGTTCATGACGCCGAGCACGTCGGCACTGATGACCCGCGTCCCGGAGCACCGCCGCGGCATCGCGAACGCCATCCGTTCGGCCCTGCAGAACGCCGGTTTCCTGTTCTCGACGGCGCTCGGCCTCGCGATCGCGACGGGCGGCCTGTCCGCGGCCCAGGCGGCTGCGGCCTACGACGGCAGCCTGCTCAGCCTGCCGTCCGGCGACGTCCAGGTGTTCGTCGACGGCGTCCGCGCCGCGGCGCTGACGTTCGCCGGCTGCGCGGCCCTGGGGGCGCTCATCGTCGCGTTCGGTCCGTTCGGGCCTCCCGACCGGGAGGCGCCACTCCGGCCCGACAGGTCGGGGCCGATCCCCGAGCCGGGGGCGTCCACGTGACCGTCCCCACCCTGGCAACGACCACCCACGACGGAAGCAGGACGCCATGACCGACGACCACCAGGACTACGCGGCAGCCGGCTTCACCGGCACACTCCGCCCAGGACGACGCGCTGCGCTCGTCGTGGTCGATCCGGTCCGCGCCTACGTCGACCCCGACTGCGGGCTCTACGCCGGCGTCGAGGAACCCGTCGAGCGGATGCGGGAGCTCACCACCGCTGCCCGCGCCGCCGGGGTGCACGTGGCGATCACGACGATGGCGCTCTCCGCCGACGGGTCCAACGCCGGCGTGTTCTTCCGCAAGGTGCCGGCACTCGCGGCATACCTGCCCGGCGCGTCGACCGGAGCGTTCGTCGACGGGCTCGAACCCCTCGACGGCGACACCGTGGTCCCCAAGCAGTACCCGAGCGCGTTCTTCGGCACGTCGCTGGCCGCCGACCTCGTCGCCCGCGGCGTCGACACGCTCTTCATCGCGGGGCTGTCGACGAGCGGGTGCATCCGCGCGACGGCCACGGACGCCATGCAGCACGGGTTCGTCCCGATCGTCGTGCGCGAAGCCGTCGGCGACCGGCTGCCGAGCGTGCACGAGGCCAACCTGTTCGACATCGCCGCCAAGATCGGCGAGGTCTGGCCCATGGACCAGGTCCTCGAGCACTGGGACGCGGCATGAGCACCACGACGCGCATCGAGGCGCCGGTCCGGGGCCGGCCGCGGAGCGCTGCCGTCGGCGAGTCCGTGTACACCGCGTGCGTCGAGATCCTGGCCGAGGGCGACCCCCGCGCGTTCACGATCCGGGCCGTCGCCGACGCGGCCGGCGTGGGTGCGGCGACGATCTACCGGCGGTGGTCGAGCAAGGAGGTCCTGCTCACCGAGACCGTGATCCGGCTGATGGAGGAGCACATCCCGACGGTGCAGGACGCCCCGATCGCCGCGGGTGTCCTCGGACTCACCCGGGGATGGGTGCACGCCCTCGTCGCGACGCCGGTGGGTCGAGCGCTCCCGCTCATCGTGGAGACCGCGTCGCACGAGCCGCGGGTCGCCGAGGCCGTCGCCGAGTGGCACCTGGACCGGCGGCTGCGGGTGAACGCCATGCTGCAACGGGCGATGGACGCAGGCGACCTGCGACCGGACGTCGACCTCGGCATCGCCGTGGACCTGCTCGGCGGGCCGACGTTCTACCGACGCGTGTTCGTCTCGCTCGACATCCAGGCGCCCGACTACCCGGTGCGGCTGGCCCGGGAGTTCCTGCGGTGGGCCGGTTGGACCGGCGACCTGTCGACGGTGGGGGTGGCCTCGTGACCGGGACCGTGCCGGAGGGGTTCGCCCCGTCTGCGGCCTGGACCGACATGGGGGTCGGGACGACACCGTCGACGCCGGGTCACTGGATCGGGTTCAACCGACGATCCGACGCGGCCCGCCAGGTGTCCGACCTGATCCGGGCCGACATCGTCGCGGGGCGGTTCACCGGTCCGCTGCCGTACGAGTGGGAGCTGCTCGACCTGTACGGCACGACGCGGAACGTCCTGCGGGCTGCCCTCGCGTTGCTCAAGGAACAGCGACTGCTCACCCGTGCGCCGCGATCGGGCACGTTCGGTGTGCGGCCCGTCGCCTCGGTGAGCCTGGCCCGCACGTCCGACGAGGTCACGATCTACGGCGAGACGGCCGGCGGCAGCGTGTTCGAGTCGCCCCGGCTCAGCATCGTGCACCTGTGCGTGCAGCAGGTGACCGCACCGGAGACCGTCCGGCGCAACCTGCAGATGACCGGCAGCAGCGCCTTCTTCGTCGAGAGCCTCATCTCGTTCGACGGCGAACCGAGCCGGGTCCGGACGAGCTGGGTCCCGCACGAGCGGTTCCCCGACCTGGTCGCCGAACCGCTGACCGAGTACGTGCCGGACGTGCTCGTCAGGAAGGCCGGCGCGCGGCCGGAGGCACGACGGTTGCTCCTGAGCACCGTGAACGCCGACCAGTGGACGGCCGACCTGCTCGACATCGATCCCGGCCAGGCGATCTTCCACATCGAACGGTTGATGTGCCTCGCCGACGGGACACCCGTCGAGTACGGGTTCTCGCGGTACCGCGGCGACCGGGCGGTGATCGACTCCCGGATCACGTGAGGCCCGGGCGGGGATCGTCAGTCGGTGCGGACCGAGAAGACGTCGCCCGGCTGGCAGCCGAGCACCTCGCACAGTCGGGTGAGGGTGGAGAACCGGATCGCGCGGGCCCGGTTGTTCTTGAGCACCGAGAGGTTGACGACGGTCACACCGACGCGGTCGGCGAGCTCGGTCAGGGTCATCCCCCGCTCGGCCAGCAGGTCGTCGAGGTGACAGACGACCGCGTGGCCGTCCTCCTGTTCCGGGGGCATCAGACCAGCCCGGCCTGGTCCCGCACCATCCGCTGCGAGGCGGTGAGCGCGAACCGGAAGCAGACGACGACGAGCAGGCCGAGGTACACGGGCAGGAACTGGTGGTCGACCACCGGCGTGGGCAGGTACCCCTCCCAGCCGAGGCCCGACACGACCCAGTTCCACCCCATCCGACGGACGAACGACGGCAGGAACCCGGCGGCCAGCACCGCACCGGCGAGCCAGTCGAGGATCCGGGTGGTCGAGCGGTCGAAGAGCCCGCCGCGTGAGATCTTCCAGGCCACCGCCGCGACCAGGGCGATGAGGGCGCTGACGAGCAGGACCTCCAGCGCGTCGCCGACGCGGATGTACCCGATCGCACCACCCGGCACGTCGGCGATCGGCGCCCGGAGCACGAGCTGGTCGGACGTCACCGTCGCACCGCCCGGAGGCTGCGGGACGGCACTGGTCTCGCGGATCCGGATCGGCACCGCCACGGTGCCTGAGGCGATCGAGTGGACGAGCAGGTCGACGTACCGCCACACCACGATCGCGATGCCGATCGCACACGAGACGACGTAGGCCAGGTAGGAGTTCCGCCCGCGGGGCGGTTCGTAGACGGGCGTGGTCATGGCTGCTTCCCCTGTCGATCATCGATACCATCGAATTTCGATGTAACGATAAACGATAGGTCCGGTGCCGGCAAACCCCTACAGCAGCCCGAAGGCCGCCTGCATGCCCAGGCTCGTCCCCGCCACCAGGACCCACAGCGCGATGCCGAGCAGCATCGGCCGGAACCCGGCACGGCGGAGCGCGGCGAAGTCCGTCGAGCAGCCGATCGCGGCGAGCGCCACCGTGATGAGGAACGAGGCGGCCGTCGCGAACCCCGGCGCCACGGACGCGGGCAGGACCCCGACCGTCCGGAGCAGCACCACCACGAGGAACCCGATCAGGAACCACGGCACCAGCCGGAACACACGGAACCCGCGACCCGGCCCCGAGGCGGGGGTGAGCTGCTCGCGGGAGGCGCGGCGGGCCTCCAGTCCGGCCAGCCCGATGACGATCGGGATGATCATCAGGGTGCGCACCAGCTTCACGACGACCGCGGTGTCGGTCGCCTGGCGGCCGTAGACGGTCGCCGTGGCGACGACGGACGACGTGTCGTTCACGGCGGTGCCCGCGAAGACGCCGAAGGCGTGCTGGCTGAGGCCCAGGGCGTGCCCGAGCAGCGGGAAGGCGAAGACGGCCGCGATGTTGCAGAGGAAGATCGTCGACATCGCGTAGGCGACGTCCGCACTGACCGCACCGATGACGGGTGTCACGGCGGCGATCGCCGAGGCACCGCAGATGCCGGTCCCGACGCCGATCAGGGTGCGGAGTGCGCCCGAGACCCGGAGCAGTCGACCGATCCCCCACGCGGCCACCAGGCAGACGACGAGCGTCGCGAGCATCACCGGCAGGGTCTCACCGCCGATGCGCAGGACCTCGCCGATGGACAGCTGCGCGCCGAGCAGGACCACGGCGAACTGCAGGACCCGGCTCGACGAGAACTTCACCCCGGGAGCCAGCGCGGCGAGTGTGCCACCGGTGCGGCGTCGGACGAGCCACCCCACGACGGCACCGATCAGGACGGCGGGGACGGGACCGCCGACCACCGGGACGACTCGGCCGACGAGGGTGGCGGCGATGCCGATCGCCACGGCGAGGGCGACACCGGGGGCGGCGGCACGGACGGACTGCATGGGAACAGCATGTCGCGCTCGCGGACGATCCGTGGCCGTGACGGGCAGGATGGCACGGTGGAGTACGCGGGGGAACGGTGGGTGCAGCGGCTGCGCGACGGGGAGATGCCGAAGCGGGGGCCGGTGCTGCTCGCGGCGGTCGTCACCACGGCGGTGGGTCTCGCCGCGCTCGTCGCCGAGTTCGCGTTCCCGGAGTTCCTGCGCGGCATCGACAACGCCCGGACACAGGGGTCGTTCGTGCTGTGGCCGATCGTGGTCGCGGGGTTCGGGGTGCTGCTGGCCGTGTCGACGCTGTCCGCCGGGCGAGGCGACCGCCGGACGCTCGCGCGCATCGGAGCGGGCCGGGCACCCCGGTTCCACCTGCCCGTGCTGACGTCCGGCCTGCGCACCTCCGACGACTTCCCGAAGCCCCGCCCCGAGGTCTGGACCGTCGACGAGTTCGGCCTGCACGCGTGGGCACCGTCACGGGACGCGCCGGTTTTCGACCTGCCGTGGGCGCGCATCCGGCGGTTCTCCGTCGCGACGAGGGAGTCCCGCGGCCAGCGTGCCGACTTCGGCGTCTGGATCACCACGACCGACGGTGACGACGTGGTCGTGCAGCCGCGGTCCGCCCTCGGACGTGGGTTCGAAGCCGGACCGGACAAGCTCGACACCCTCGTACGGGTCCTCCGCACCCTGCAGCGGGAGCTCGGCGTGGCCTCGGCGTCAGCCGACCGTCACTGAGCGGGCGGGGTGTCCCCCGTCATCACGACGCGGCCGGTCTCGTCGTTCCAGGTGAAGGTGGCCGTGGTGCGGCCGGAGGGCGCTGCGTTCGGCTCGCCGGCCTTGGCGAACCGGTAGGTCACCGTGACGGCCGAGTTGCTCTGTCGTTCGACGGTCGGCTCGAAGGCGTACTGCTGGGCAGTGGCCGTGCCGAGGTACCGGCCTTCGTGGAACAGCAGGATCGCGTACGGGGATCCTGCCGTGCCGAACTCGGGCGCGACCACGGACCAGGACAGCGGCGCGCAGGCGTCGTAGCCGGAGTAGTCGGCGTTCGCGGCGTCCCACTTCGCATCCTCGAGGCCGGCGGGCAGCGGCAGGGCCGCGATGCCATCGGCCGCAGCCGCGGCACCGCTCGACGGCCCGCAGGTCGGGGTGGGGGTGGGCGTCGGTGTCGGGG
>NZ_QKTA01000027.1:0-44889 GCF_003234395.1 Curtobacterium sp. MCLR17_051 | reverse complement strand
GCTGGGCAGCTGGCACGGGGGCGGGGCGGGGCCGGGTCCGCCGGGTCGGCCGAGGCGTCCAGATCGTCCGGTTCGACCGGGTCCGTCGAGGACGTCGTCGCGTCGTTCCAGGACGTCGAGGCGGCGATGACCGAGGGGCACCCGGCGTTCGTCGCCGCCAACGGCCGGATCGGGTTCGGGCTCGACGAGTACCGGGCGTTCGCGCCCGAGTCCGGCGGCCGGTTCCGGTACCGGTGGCTCGCCGCCCGACGCGAGCACACGCACCTGGCGCTCGCCGCGGACCGGACCGAGCAGGCGCACTGGGAGTCGGAGCTGTCGGCGTCGGTCGTGGCCGGGTTCCGTGCCACGTTGGAGCGTCGCGGGCTCGACCCCGACGACTACGTGTGGCTGCCCGTGCACCCGTGGCAGTGGCAGCACCGGATCGCCGTGACCTTCGCGCCCGACCTGGGCCGACAGGACCTGGTCGACCTGGGCGAGGGACCCGACGAGTACCAGCCGCAGCAGTCCATCCGCACCGCGTTCAACCGCACCGAGCCGGCACGCTCGTACGTGAAGACGGCGCTCGCCGTGCAGAACATGGGGTTCCTGCGGGGGATGTCGCCCGCGTACATGCGGAACACCCCGGCCGTGAACGACTGGGTCGAGTCGATCGTCTCCGCCGACCCAACGCTCGCCGCTGCCGGGTTCTCGGTCCTCCGGGAGCACGCTGCCATCGGCTACACGGGGGACGCCTACCACCGGGTCGACGTGTCCTCGCCGCAACGCAAGATGCTCGCGGCGCTGTGGCGGGAGAGCCCGCTGCCGCGGGTGGCGGACGGCGAGCGACTGCTGACGATGGCGGCGCTGCTGCACCGCGACGCCTCGGGGAACGCCGTGGTCTCGGCGCTGATCGAGGCATCCGGTCTGCCCGCCGACGTCTGGGTCCGGCGCTGGCTCGACGCCTACCTGCTGCCCGTCGTGCACTGCCTGACCGTGCACGACCTGGTGTTCATGCCGCACGGCGAGAACCTGGTGCTCGTGGTGCGCGAGGGCGTCGTGGTCCGGGCCGTGATGAAGGACATCGGCGAGGAGGCCGCGGTGCTCGGTCGGCACGACGACCGCCCGGTCCCCGCCGACATCGACCGGATCGTGCACCCGGTGTCCGACGACGAGGCCGCGCTCGCGGTGTTCACCGACGTGTTCGACGGGGTGCTGCGGTTCGTCGCCGCGATCCTCGACCACGACGGGGTGCTGCCGGAGTCCCGCTTCTGGCAGGTCGTGGGGGAGTGCATCGACGCCCACGCCGCCGCGCACCCGGACCGCCGTCGTCCCCTGGACCTGCGGGTGCCGACGTTCGAGCACTCGTGCCTGAACCGGTTGCAGCTGCGGAACACCCTGTCGATGGTGGACCTGGCGGACCAGTCGGCGTCGCTCATCCGGGCGGGGGCGATGGCGAACCCGATCGGGCGGTAGGGGCGTGCGGCGTGAGCGAGACTGGTCCGATGGAGACCGGTGCTGGCGCGGGTGTGGGGGCGATCTCGGTTGCGATCGAGGACGTCGCCGAGGCACGCTGCGTCCTCGCTCGAGCGTCGCACCGTGCCGAACGCGTCGCGGGCATCGGATGGGTGCTCGGCGTCCTGGGGTTCGTCGTCGGGGTCTCCGGCATCGATCGCATCCCCACGGTCGATCCGGACGCTGGACTGTGGGTCGTGACCGTTGCGGCGATCGGCCTCGTGGTGATCGGGTACCTCGCCGCCTACTGGATCACCCGGAACCCACGGGCGGAACGGTCCGCCGCCGTCGATGCCGCAGCAGAGCGCATGATCGCGGCAGCGCGCGCCGGGGGATTTCCGGAGCTCGATCCGAAGAGCGTCCGGCGCGCGTTGCGCGAGGACGACAACGGGCCCGCGCCGTGGTTCGATCACAAACTCGGGCCGCAATCGTGGCCGGTGTGGCGGATCGGTACCGTCGACCCAGCGGAGAGCCACTTCGTCATCGCGGAACGATCGAACGATGCTCGAACGCTCACGGTCCGAGCCGAACCCGCTCAGCCGGGGTGGTGGTCCAGGGACTGAACGCCGACCGTCGGCCTCAGGGCTGGAGGCGTGTGGCCGTCCAGGCGCCCTCGGCGAGTGCGTACTGCAGTCGTCGGTGCATCCGGTCACGGCTGCCGTGCCAGAACTCCACGATGTCGGGCTCGAGACGCCAGGCAACCCATCGTGCAGGTCGGGGGACGTCGTCGCCGGAGTCGTCGAGCAGGTCGTTCGCGTCGTCGATCAGGTCCTGCAGGGTGCGGGGTTCGAGCACGGCGGACTGGTCGGCGATGGCCGTCGCGGCGCGTGACTTCGGGGAGCGGTCCGCGAACAGGGCGTCCGACTCGGCATCCGACAGCCGGACGACGTGGCCTTCGAACCGGAGCTGCTGCATCGTCTCGCGCCAGTACGCCTGCAGGGCTGCGTGCGGGTTCTCGGCGAGCTGCCGGCCCTTCGGGCTGTCCTCCGACGTGCCGAAGACCAGTCCGTTCGTCTCAATCCGCTTCACGTCGACGGTGCGAGCAGACACGCGGCCGTCGGCACCGGCCGTGGCGAGGGTCATCGAGAGCGGCTCGGAGACCTGTCGGTCCTTCGCCGCGGACAGCCACTCGCGAGCGAGGTCGAGCGGAGACGCTGGCGGGTTGTCGAACTCGGGCAGGTGCAGGGAGTCGTCACCGGAGAGCGGGGCAGAGGACATGTACCCACCCAACCGTGCGCGGGGGCTCGGTGTTCAGGGAGTCACGGACGGTCGTCGCCGGCACCCGGTCAGGCGTCGGGGAACTTCGCTTCGACGAACGCGCGTTGCGCCTGCACGGTGCCGAGGTGTTCGTCGGCCGGGGCGAACACATCGACGAGGTCCTTGAACCGAGGCCGACGACCGCGGCGGAGTCGGTACGCCCGCATGCCACCGCCCTGCTGTCGCGCCATCCCACTCGGCCACACGTCGACGCGTGCCCCCTGCACGCCCAGGAGCCAGCCCTCGTCGTCGAGCGCCTCGCGCACCAGGCTCAGTGCCTCGAAGGCGTCGTACGCCGTGGCCGTGTGCTCTGCGCCCAGCAGCAACACGGTCACGGTGTAGCGCACCTGATGATCGGGGTTCGTCAGGTCCATCTCGACGATCACGGTCGCCGGCGCGCTCGTGCCGTTCCTGTGAGCGGTTCGTTCGTAGGTCGTCATGTCACGCACCGAGCCGCAGCGCATTGAAGAACGGGACGCCCGGGTGGGCGATCGCGCCTCCCGGACCGATGGTCATCAGGGTTCCCGACTCGGACACCGTGGCGTTCCGCGGAGTCGCCGAGAAGACGCCCGGTCCGAACCCAGGGAACCTGACGCGGGACGCGATCTCGTCGAACGTCGCAACCCGGTCGAGCTCCAAGCCGTAGCCGACGTGACGATGCCCGAGCGAGTCGGTGTACTCGACGCGGCGGAAGGTCCACGCTCGTTCTGCCGGGCCCAGAGACGGCGAGACGGCTTCCGCCAACCGCGCGAGCTGCCGGCAGACGGCAACGCGCTCGGCGAGGGGACCAGCGGGGACCGAGTTGAGGAGCTCGTGGGCGAACGGGATGTCGATGACGGCAGGCGGGTGCTCCTGGTCACCGAAGGCCGTCGTGGTGATCTCCGTCGGGAGATCGGCGTGCCGCGCGAACGGGCGGTACGGCGGAAGCGGTGCTGCTCGGAGGTTGCCGTCGCCGTCGCGCCAGTCGCTCGTCAGGTCGAGCGGCACGTCGGCTTCCCCGACGATGCGGAGCGAGCGCTCGTCCTGTCCCCAGTAGGTGTCGCAGGCGACGCACCGGAAGTACGAGGTCCGCTGCTGGTGGCTGACGCCGATCGACGTCTCGACCCTGCCGTGCCGCGCAACTGCAGCGGTGCAGACCGAACACCCCGGCTCGATCGCCGTCGGATCCGCGCTCGGCATCGTCATCTGTTGATCACCACTCGGTTGAACAGGAGTCCGATGGGCGCCGTGACGCCCGGTCCGATCGCGAGGAGGGTGCCCGCCGAGTCCGATTGATGGGCGGTCGGACTGGGCGGGCGATGGTCCCCGGCCTCCTCGGGCAACGCGGCTCGATCGCTGAGTAGCTGCAGGCTCGGCTTCCCGCGGAGTACCGCCCCGTACCCGACGTGGAGGTGGCCGAGCTCGTCCTCAGCCTCAGCCATCGTGCTGTCCGTGGAGGAGTGCGCGGGCGGCATTCCGCCAGGCACGTGGAACGGCGTCAACGGAATCGACGATGGTGATCTCCGGGTGCGGTCGGTCTCCGAGGGCCCGGAGGATCTCCATGCGACGCCGGGCGGGATCCGGGGCGATCACCAGGTGCAGTCGCGGCCCGGTGGCGTTGAAGGTGAACAGTTCCCATGCGGTGTTCGGGACGGACACTCCGAGGACCACTTCGGCCCAGATGCCGCTGGATGCTGACATCCGCCTGGCGTGTGCTACTCGCGACTGGATCGGCAGGAGACCCCGCCGCGCTCGGGGGCGTTCGGCGACCGGCAATCCCTCCCAGTGATCGGCGGCCACGTCGACGAACACGATCGCGCGACCGCTGCGCTCGTCCTCGATCAGCGACTGACGACTCACCCGCCGTGAGCCGGTGCCGACAGCCGGCGGGCGGTCCCCGGCGATGGAGTACGCGAACTCGACGACGACGCCACGGTCGTACGGCATCGTGGCGGGCCGGCCGCTGTCGTCGATCGCCAGGTGCAGGTCATCGGGTACGGGGACAGCAGCGATGCGCACGCTCACCACCCTACGAGCATGTTCGTGGCGCCGGGGTGCTCCGCAAGGACATCAGGCATCCGGCAGAACGACGAGTGCAAAACGCGCCCGCTCACTCGCGAACCCACCGGGGAAGTCCCGGACCAGTGTTGTTCCGTCGTCGAGACGTTCCGCCGCCATGCCGTCGGGAAGTCGGAAGTCGGAGGTCGGCCAGCGCTGTTGATCGTCGGCCGTCCTCGGGGACGCTGCCCAGAAGCGAGATGCAAGTCGTCAGGAAGGGCGCCGGTTGATGGTCCCAAGCCTGCCCGTCGTCAGCACGAGAAGGGACTGTTTCGTCTCGTATCGAGGATGGCGGGTGTCACTGTGACACGGGTTCGATGAGGGCTGGCTGCTGGCGAACCCACATTGCGTGCTCTACCGGGATTTCGTCGATCCAAGCTGTCGAAACAGGATCTGGATGATTGATCGCGTGTGCCACCTCGTAGACGGCATCCGAATACCGCAGCCCGCTAGCTTCGTCATCGGCCGCAACAACGACAAGGACCTCGGCGGGAAGTACGTCGACTTGATGGCGGAGCAGCCATACGCGAGCAATACCGGCTGCACCCTTGGTGCGCTCCTGCAGTGCGCCACACAGATCACGCTCGCGGCGGCTCGGCGGTGCCAGCGTCACTGGAGCACCGGCGGGGAACAGGCCGCTGTCATTGATGACCTGATCTCGGTCGCCTGGACCGACCACCTGGGGATGCGGACGATCAATGTCAACGATGACGCCCCAGTCCTGCGGGATCATCCGGACCAGCTGGTGCATCGGAAGGCTCTTCGGCGTGGCGGGTACATCGCTGGTCATTCTCGCCCTCGCGTCATCGAGCTCGGTGAAAGCGAGGGCCAGCGGGACGCCCTCGTTCCCGACGATCGCTAGAGGTATGGCCAACCGGTCATGTCGCAGCACGATGACCTGCGTACGGGCGAACGCATACTTCGACGACATCATGGCGCGACGATGAGGATTGCTGGGAAGTCCACCGTTCGTCATTGGTTCAGTCGCCACTTTCGTCATCTATGACGAGCGCGAAGCGCGCCCGCTCCGTTGCAAACCCCCCGGGGAAATCTCGAACCAGAGTGCCGCCCCCGTGCAACCGTTCTGCGGCCATGTTGTTGGGGAGCAGGAGCTCATTCAGGATGGAAGGGCCTTTCATGAACACCGCAGACGAATGCTCCACCGCTTTCGAAAGACGCCGGTACGGATCGCGGTACAACACCCTACCCCCAGCTCGTTGCACAGACTGGACGACGTACGGCAATCGTCCCCATGCGGCCTCGGCAGGGTGCTTTGCGGGGACATCGTGACCGTTCCAGTTCGGGGTCAGATCGATCGCAGGACCGAGTCGAACGAGTGCCCGAGTGGCGGCATCTCGGTCGTCGTTGGCCAGGCTGTCCCCGGGCGTAGTCAACCGGAGATCCACTGAGTACCGGTAGTCACCAGATCGGACACCGTCCCTCAGCCGGGAGATCAGCCCGCCGGTGTTGCCTCGGAGTTCGACGACTTCGATCCCCTCGCCGAACGACCATTCCTTTTCGAGGTCGGCAATCGAGTACAAGGGCCCGACCGCGCTGAAGCGTCTGTCAACGAGGATCTCGTTGCCGCGCTGGCGGAAGGGGCCGCGGTGCTCCACGATGGTGAAGGCTCGGTCCTCGAGCCAGTTCATGAACGTGAGCAGACGACCGTACTCCGGCCAGAGCGGGTGCGGCGCGACCATCGAGTGATAACGACCATCCGGGGAGCGTTCGGGGATCGCGAGCCAAGATTCCGACCTTGGTAGGAGCGACCTACCCGACCGGGAGAGCCCCATTCTCATCGTGGCGTGCTGTCATGGCGCAGGTCGTTCAAGTAGTCGAAGGGAATGGCGTTCCCGCTCCGCAGAGACCAGCTTCCAAGGCGCTTGAGTCCGTCGCCGTACTCGTTCATACGCATCGTGTAGTCCGACGGCGACGTGGTGGCTGCGTCCATCGCCGGATGGTCGATCACGTTGGCTGCGGCCGACCAAGTGCTGCGGTCCCCGGGGATGAACACTTCTGTTGCGCCGCCGGCGCCGTACTGGGTGTTCGCGACAGCTGTGCCTTGGGCGTGGGGGATCGGTGCGGTGACTTCATAGGTAGTGCCGTCCGTCCGGAAGTTCTGGTACGGGCCGCGCTCGTCGTGGACGCCGATCTGTACCGACTCCGAGTACCTCCGCGCATCACCACCGGCGGTGATGAGATCGGACGTCGGGCCGTCGCTGACGACGAAGAACTCCCCGTTCCCGACAACCTGCAGACGCTTGCCGACAAGCGCAGTCGGGTCACCGGTCGTCCAGGGATCGACTCCCGGGTATCCAGCTCCCCAAGCCGACGGCTGTCCTTGCCAATGGCGAGCTCTTGCCGCCATCGAGGGAGCGTCCGACCGCCAGTAGGAGTCAAGCCCGTTCTTGAAGCCCTTGAGCGGATGCGCCAAGTCCTGCCGGATGCCGTTGCCCCCGCCGACCACGAAGGCGCGAAGAGATTCAAGGGTTCGGAGCGCAGTGCCGTGACGGACGTTGGACAGCAGATGGCGCGCAGGAGCGAACAGCGTTCGAGCCTCGGAGCCCACGTGCCGACCAGCGGAGCTGAACTTGGATGCGAGAGAAGCGCCCTTCGCGAACTCCCTCCCGATCTTCGCCGCGGTGGTGATTCCCTTCCCACCGGGCACACAATCGAGCAGCGCGAACGCGAGGTCCCACCCGTCGGCGGTGCCCTTGCTCATCTTGTACAGGGTGTCAGCGAGCACGAGCAGCGCTGCGCCGAGCACGATCCATGCGAGCGGTCCGCCGATGATCATCGCGATGATCCCACCCACCGCCACGACGACCTTCGCGATGGAGACGATGGCCTCCCATTTCTCGGACCCGAAGAACTTGTCCCACGTGGACTGCTTCCCGAGGCCCGCGTCCGCAGCTTCACCGATCTTCGTCGCGGTCCGCTGCTCCGCGTCCTGCCAGTCACTCTTCGCATCCGCCACGAGCCGCTTCGCCGCATCGATCCGCGACTGCGCCGCCGAGATGTCCCCCTGCGCCGACGACACCGACCCCTGCGCGACGGAAGCGTTGTCGGACGCTGCCCGCAACTGCGCAGGCGAGGGAACATCCACCCCGTCCGGCACGTCGGAACCCGCCGGGTACTCGTCGGCGACCTTCGACAGGTCCTTCGACGCGGACTCGTAGTGCGACAGCGTCGACTGCGCATCCGCCAACCGGTCCTGCGCCGCGGCGAGGTCCCCGGTGGCGTCCTTCGCGTCCGCCAACGCACCATCAGCCCGGTACTGGGTGTCATCGACCGTGTCAGCCCACCCCGACAACGCCGTCGCGGCGAGTTCGTACGAATCGACGAGCTTCGTCAGGTCCGACGGGGTGTCCTCGATCGCGTCGACGAACACATCAGCGGCCTCACCCTCCCAGTCGGTCAGCCACCCGGACCCCTTCACCGACTGCAACCGGGTCGACGCGTCATCGGCCGCGTCGGAGATGCGCTGGTACTCCCGCGCCATCATCCGCAACGTCGACGGATCCCCCTTGACCGGATCATCACCCTGATCGACGACGTCCCACCCCGACGGCCGCCCCACGACTACTGCGCCCTCGAGACAGCGGGTCCGCCGCCGCCGTTCTCGTCGTTGACCTGCAGGGCCTGTGCCAGCTGCTCGTCGGTCTCGGTGTAGGTCTCGATGGACGAGCTCAGCATGTCCGCCAACGCCTTCGTCGACTCGCTGATCTTGTCCCGCTTGTCGCCCCAGCGGTGGTCGAAGTCGTGCAGAGCGTTCTGCACCGTCCCCGAACCGATCTCGTCGTCGGACGCGTCGACACGCTTGTGCGCCTGCTCGAGCGTGCTGTGCACGGTCGTCAGGTCGTTCTGGAGCTCCCCGAGCCCCATCAGGTCAACCAGCAGTTTGCCTGCCACGGAACAATCCCTCCCCGATCACGAACCGGCGCCGTCAGGACGGCGCCACAGGAACCGCGACGACCCCGTGCCCCACGCGATCGCGGGGCACGGGGTCGACGACGGTGTCAGCCCTTGAGGCCGGAGGCCAGCGACTCGTCCGTCTCGGACAGGGTCTGCGAGGCCTTGGAGAGGAACGTGGAGAGGCCTTCGAGCCCCTGGACCGTCTGGGTCACGCCACGGTTGAACTCGTCGTAGGACTCGCCGAACGCGACCGACGACTTGTCGGTGACGTAGCCGTCCGAGATGAGCTGCTGGATCTTGCGCTGCAGTGCCGACAGACGGTCTTCGATGTCTGCCTGGCCCGCCTTGAGGTCGGAGGCTGCTGCCTCGAGGTCTGCGTACGAGACGTTGATGTTCGCCACGGTGTGACTCCCTTTCCCCGGAGTTTCGTTTGTCCCCCCAACGGGGCGTGTTGCAGGGGACACTACCATCGTCCTGCGACACGAAGTCAACGCTACGGGGGAATGCCATGACCTTCACGTTCACGATGGTCGACCGCGAGAGCGGCCAGACCGCGAACGTCTACGTGGACGGCGACGACTCCCGGGCGGTGCGCGAGCTGGTGGCCGAGGCCGAGCGCCTCATCGCCACGGACGTCGTCGCCTCCGGCCGGACCCCCGTGTACTTCGTCGGGGAACAGCCGCTCGACCTCTCGGCGTCGGTCGCCGAGTCGGGCGTCCGCGAGGGCGTGGTGGTGCGCCGGAGCCTCGAGCAGGTGCCGCCGCCGCCGCTCCGCCCGCTGACCGACGCCGAGGTCCGGATCGTGTCCGGGCTGCACGCGGGGACGATCGTGCGGGTCAGCACCGGCACGGTGACCATCGGTACGGCACCGTCCGCGCACGTGCGGGTACCGGTGAGCACCACGGACGAGGTCGAGGCCGAGGCGTCGGGGTCCGACACGGTGCCGGACATCGCCCTGCTCGTCACGGTGACCGCCGACGGCGCGAAGGTGCGCCCGGCGAACGGCTACTCCGGCGCGCTGCTGGACGGCGAGCCGGTCACCGAGGAGACCGACTGGCCCGAGACGGCACAGCTCGCGGTCGGCGGGGTCCTGCTCGGCTTCGGCCGTGCCCCGAACCGCGGCGCCCACCTGTCCCTGGCGGACGACGGCATGTCGCTCGAGTACAACCGGCCCCCGCGCATCCTGCCGCCGGACGAGCACACCCGCTACCAGCTGCCCCCGCCGCCGACCGAGCCCCCGGCCCGGGCGCTCCCCATCCTGATGGCGCTGGCGCCGATGGGCATGGCGGTCATGTTCGTGTCGACCACCGGTCGCTGGATCTACCTGCTCATCGCCCTGCTGTCGCCGATCCTGATGATCATCACGGGCCTCCAGGGCCGCCGGCAGGGCAAGAAGACGTACCGGCAACGCGTCGTGGAGTACGAGGACACCAAGGCGCGGATCGAGGCGGACGCGACCGAGAGCCTCCAGTCCGAACGTGCACGCTGGATCGCGAGCGCGCCGGACCCCGCCGCCGTCTACGAGACGGCGGTCACGCCCCTGCCGCGCCTGTGGGAGCGACGCCGGACGGATCCTGACCACCTGCTGGTCCGCGTCGGCACGGCGACGCAGCGCTCAGAGGTGACCATCGAAGACCCGGAGCAGCTGTCCCACAAGCGGACCGTCGCGTGGGACGCGACGGACGTGCCGGTGCGAATCCGCCTGGCCGAGCGCGGCGTGATCGGCATCGCCGGTCCGGACGACGACGCCCGACGACTCGCGAACTGGGTGGTCGCGCAGCTCGCGACGCTGCAGAGTCCGAAGGACGTCACCTTCACACTGCTCACCGACACCACGCGCACGTCGCTGTGGGAGTGGATGTCCTGGCTGCCGCACGTCCGCCGCGACGGTGCGGACCAGCCGATGACGAGCATCGCCTCGAACGCGGCGTCGACCGCGCGGGCGATCGCCGAGCTCGCCGCGATCATCGACGCCCGCAAGGAAGCCGGGATCGGCAAGAAGACCCCGCCGGCCGACGAGATCGTCGTCGTGATGGACGGCGCGCGCCGGCTCCGCGCGATGCCCTCGCTCGTGCAGGTGCTCAAGGAGGGGCCGTCGGTCGGGGTGTTCAGCATCTGCCTCGACCTGGACGAGCGGCTCCTGCCCGAGGAGTGCGACGCCGTGGTGGTCGTCCGCGACGACCGGGTGCGGGTCACCCAGCAGCGCAGCGAGCGCATCGACGACGCACGCCCTGACCTGGTCGACCAGGACTGGCTCGAGTGGGTCGCCCGGTCGCTGTCGCCGATCGTCGACGCCAGCCCGGACGTGCAGGACGGCGCCATCCCGTCGTCCGCCCGGCTGCTCGACGTGCTCCAGCTCGAACCGCCCACGTCCGAGGCCGTGCAGGCACGCTGGCTGCTCGGCGGCCGCAGCACCACCGCCGTGGTGGGGGCGTCGATCGACGGGCCGTTCGCGATCGACCTGCGGAACGACGGCCCGCACGGCCTGGTCGCCGGGACCACCGGTTCCGGCAAGTCCGAGCTGCTGCAGACGATCGTGGCGTCCCTCGCCGTGGCGAACCGGCCGGACGAGATGAACTTCGTGCTCGTCGACTACAAGGGCGGCGCGGCCTTCAAGGACTGCGTCGACCTGCCGCACACGGTCGGCATGGTCACCGACCTCGACACGCACCAGGTCGAGCGCGCGCTCGAGTCGCTCGGCGCCGAGCTCCGCACCCGCGAGCACGCCCTCGCCGAGGTCGGGGCGAAGGACCTGGAGGACTACCAGGACCTGCAGGCCAAGCGCGCGGCGAACGGGGACACGATCCCGAGCCTGCCGCGGCTGCTCATCGTCATCGACGAGTTCGCCTCGCTCGCCCGCGAGCTACCCGACTTCGTGAAGGGCCTGGTGAACATCGCCCAGCGCGGTCGCTCGCTCGGCATCCACCTGATCCTCGCCACGCAGCGTCCTGGCGGCGTCGTGTCGCCCGAGATCCGCGCGAACACGAACCTCCGCATCGCGCTGCGCGTCACCGACCAGTCGGAGAGCCAGGACGTCATCGGCGCGAACGACGCCGCGCGGATCGCCAAGTCGACCCCGGGGCGCGCCTACGTGCGGCTCGGCGCTGCCTCGCTGCTGCCGTTCCAGTCCGGTCGTGTGGGTGGGCGCCGGCCCGGCTCGGACGATCAGGAGGCCCGCCCCGCCCTGGTCCGCGAGCTCACGTTCGCCTCGTACAGCGATCCAGCCCCCCGCCCGGCTGCCGTCGAGGCCGCGGCCAGCGACGTGGAGGTCACCGACCTGAGCGTCCTCGTCGCGTCGATCGACGACGCCACCCGCGCCCTCGGCACCCCCGAGCAGCGGAAGCCCTGGTTGCCGCCGCTCGGCGAGGTCGTCGGGCTCGACGACGTCGAGGCGACCGGCACCGGCGACCTGGCACCCCTGGCGGTCGCCTGGGGCGTCGAGGACCACCCGGGTGACCAGCGGCAGCGCCCGGCGGTGTTCGACCTCGACGCGGACGGCCACCTGTTCGTCATCGGCTCGCCGCGCTCCGGCCGCAGCCAGACGCTCCGCACGCTGGCCGGCGCGATGGCCCTGCGGCTCGGCGTCGGCGACGTCCACATGTACGGGATCGACTGCGGCAACGGCGCGCTGCTGGCCCTCGGGGCGCTGCCGCACTGCGGTGCCGTGGTGCAGCGGCACGAACCCGACCGGGTCTCGCGACTGCTCGGCATCCTGCTCCGCACGGTGCAGGAGCGCCAGGCGGCCTTCGCCGCCGGTGGGTACTCGTCGATCGCGGAACAGCGGACCGACGCGGGCACCGTGCCGATGCCGCACATCGTCGTGTTCCTCGACCAGTGGGAGAGCTTCATGGCGACCCTGGCGGACGCCGAGAACGGTGCGCTGCACGACGCCGTCCAGACCCTGCTGCGCGAGGGCGTCGGCGTCGGCGTGCACCTGGTCGTCTCCGGCGACCGCACCCTGACGTCCGGCCGGATGTCGAGCCAGGTGGAGCGGAAGCTGCTGCTCGCCCTGGCCGACCGCGGCGACTACAACTACGAGGGCATCAACGGCAAGAAGCTGCCGGAGTCGATCCCACCCGGGCGCGGGTTCCGCAACGCCACGGCGACGGAGACCCAGGTCGCCGTGCTGCCCGGCGGCCTCGGGGGCCGCGACCAGGCCGCCGCGCTCCGGGGCATCGGTGACGAGGTCCGTGCGCACGTGCCGGCCGACGCCCCGAAGCCGTTCCGGATCGACGTGCTCCCGCGCTCCATCACCTTCGCGGACGCCGTGCGGTACCTGCCGTCGGCCGAGGCATCGGTCGGCCGGGTCGCACTCGGCGTCGGCGGCGACGAGCTCCGGCTGTTCACGCACGACTTCGTGCAGGACACCCCGGTCTTCATCGTCGGCGGCAGCCCCCGCTCGGGCAAGAGCACCGCGCTCGTCGCGATGGCCCGCCACGTGCTGTCGGCGGGTGGGTCGGTCGTCGCGGTGACACCGCGGGAGTCCCCGCTCCGAGCACTCGACGGAGCACCCCGCGTCACGGTCGTGACCGACGGCGGCATCGGCGCCGAGGGGCTGTCCGCCGCGATCGACACCGGCTCGGACGGCTTCACGCTCGTGCTGGTCGACGACGCCGAGGCCCTGAAGGAGTCGCCGGCCGAACCGGTGTTCCGGGCGATCATGGACTCCGACCGGGGTCGTTCGGTCGGGCTCGTCCTGGCCGGTGACGTCGAGGGCGTGGCGAGCGGGTTCCGCGGCTGGCAGGTCGACGCGAAGAAGGCGCGTCGGGGCATGCTCCTCGCACCGCTCAGCACCGTCGACGGCGACCTGATCGGCACGAAGCTGTCGAAGAGCCTCGTCACCCAGGACCGCGTCGCGGGTCGGGCGCTGCTGAACGACGCCGACCAGGCGCTCCGACTCGTCCAGGTACCGGCGGGCGACTAGCGCCGGCCGCGGGGGCGCCGGCCTCGGGGGTGGAGCCGGAGCCTGCGCAGCCCGGAGCCTGCCCGGTCCGGGGCCCGCTCAGCCCAGCGGCGTCTCGCTGACGAGTCCGACGGCGGGTTCGGCGCGGAGCGTGTGCCCGCCGAACACCACGGTGTCGCCGGGCTGCACGGTCGTGCGCTGCGACGGCACGAGCATCGCCGCGGGGAACCCCGGACGCTGCAGTTCGACGCCGTTCGCCGACGCGGTGTCGAGCACCCAGAGGGAGCCCTCGGCGCCGAACCCGAACTCCAGGTGGGTGCGGCTGAGCAGCCGCTCCGGGTCCTCCAAGGCGATCATGTGGGCGTGTCCGCCGTCCGGGTGGGCGCTCGCGGGGTCACGGCCGATCAGCCCGCCACCCGACACGGTCACCCGCTGGGCGCCGTCGAGGACGAGCACGGCAGCCGCTGCCTGGCGGGCGGGGGCGGCGTCACGACGGGCGGTGGTTCCGCCGGACGATCCGAGCGGTCGGCCGGGCAGCTGCGCCACGGTCGCCCGGACCCGGTCGGCACTCGCACGCGGAGCCGGGGGTGGCGTGGTGACCGACCGGGCGAGCTCGCCGCGCTGGGCCATCTGTGCCAGGTCACGCTCGTCGACCCGCTCGACGACGGGTTCGACGACCTTGCGCTTCTTCCGGAACGGCCAGAGGCGCATCAGGACGCCTCGCTGCCGACCGCGGCGGAGTCGATGAGCTCGAAGGTGTCGGTCACGGTCTCGAACAGTTCGTACAGGGGCTCGGCCAGGTCGGTCGCGGGCGACGAGACGCTGACCAGGGCGACCTGGTCGCCGGCGGGCACGAACGTCTGCATGAGCACGACGTCGAACGACCCGCGGCCGTCCGGCGCCTGCACCGTCGAGACACCCCAGACGCGCGGCACCCGGCCGACGCGGGGGACCTCGTGCACGTCGACGTGCATGCCGTCGTCGTCCCCGCCGAGTGCGGCGACGTGGTCGGTGAGCGCGGCGAGCGGGTCGCCGCCGGCCTCGGGCGCGGGCAGGACCGTCACGGTGAGGGCACCGGAGACGATGCCGTCCTCGCTCGGCTCGGCGAACGCGGCGCAGTACCGCGCGCCGCTGTCCCACGCCGAGCGGGCGAACCGGCGGAGCACCCGGACGATCTCGGTGCGGTGGTCCCACAGTTCCCGGTGGTCCTCGATGCGTTCCTGCACGAGGGCGCTGATCCGGTCGTCACGGCGTTCCGGTTCGACCGGGAGCTCGAACCAGGACCGCGGGACCGTGATGGCGAAGTGGTCGACCGACATGCCCGCTACCGTACCGTGGCGTGTCGCCTCGCGGTCCGCCGCATCGCCCGCAGCAGCAACGGCCCCGGCAGCCGCAGCAGCACCCTCGGCACGAGCGCCCGCACCCCGGCCACCACCCGGACGGTGCGCCGGAAGCGCCGTTCCTCCCGCGGCCCCCACGCGAAGCCGTACGCCGTGCGCACCCGTTCCGGCAGCATCCCCACGGTCACGACGCGGACGAGGGGCACCGCCGCCCGCACCCACAGCGGCGCGAACCGCGGGTGCAGCAGGTCGCGGACGACCCCGCGGGCGTCGTCGGTGACCTCGAGCCCCTCCAGCGTCCGCTGCCAGTACCGGTCGAACGCCGCCACCGAGGTCGGCCAACGCTCCGGCGGCACCCGCAGCGCGGTCGCGATCGGGGCGTAGGCGGCGAGGACCTGCTCGGCGCGGGCTGCGGAGACGCGTGTGCCGAACAGGTCGTGCGCCCGCCGGGCGGAGTCGAACAGGGTCGCGGCCACCCAGAGTTGCCGGTCGAAGTCGTCGGCGCCGGCGACGGGCCGGTGCGCACGGTTGACGAAGCCGGCTGCGGTCGCCGAGTCGGTCTCCGTGCCGATGACGACGGCGTAGACGAACATCAGGGTGTGGGCGAGCCGCTGCTGGGGTCGCCGGGCGAAGTCCGAGTGCCGTCGGACACCGGCCGCGACGACCGGGTCGGCGATCTGCAGCAGGATGGCGCGGCCGCCCGCGGCCACGGGCGTGCTGTCGGCGAGGAACCGCCGCAGGTGACGGTCGTGCACGCGACCAGCAGTCGGACGGGAGGCACGGTGCGGGTCGTGTGTCGCGCCTCCAGGCCGTGGGGTGGTCACGCCGCACCCCGTCGGCGTCGCGCCCGCAGGACGGGCCACAGGTCCGCGGCGATCGCCGCCAGGAGCGCGACCGCGCCGACGACCAGGGCGACCAGTGCGTACGAGGCACCGACGGGCGCGTCACCGGTCAGGGCGAGGAGCGTCGCGACGAGCCAGATCGCGGGGAGCGGCCAGAGGCGGGTCGGTGATCCGGTGACGACCGCACCGACGACGCCGACGACGAGGAGCGGGACCCAGCGGCCACCGGGCTCCGAGCGGGCGGCGAGGTGTGCCGCGGCGGCGACCAGCAGCATCGCCGCGACCGCCAGCAGCCGCGCTGCCGAGGGCATGCTGCGGACGCTGGAGCGGACTCGTCGGAACACGGCCCGATGCTACCGAGCCGTGTTCCGGGGGAGCCTGATCAGGTCAGCGCTCAGAGCGGCTTCGTGCCGAGGTCGTTGCCGAGGTCGGCGCGGTCCTCGTCCTGCTCGTTCTCGTGCTCCCACAGGTCGGGCGAGCCCTCGCGCGGGGACCCGCCGGTCGGACCGTCGTCGGAGCCGTCACCGGGCTGCGGCTCCACCGTCTCACCGGCGACCGCGTCGTTCGTCACCGTCTCGAGGGACTCCTCGGCCTCGTCCACCTCGTACGGGCCGACGTGCTCACGGTCGATGTCGTCGTCGCGACGCTGCTGGGACTCGAAGTCGTCGACGGGGCTGATGCCGGGGTCGCTCATGGTGGTTCCTTTCCGTTGCGGGCTTCCTGCCTACCCGCCGGCGCTTGGCGGCCGTCCGGTTTCGTGTCGTGTTCACCCGGGCGTCACCTTCCGGTCACACCGCCACGGCAGCATCGCCGATGCTCGGGGGAGTGGAGCGCGGTCGCCGACGGGTGGTCGAGCGACCGCGCCTTCCCCGCCCGGGTCGTCCGGGCCGCTGTCAGACGCGTTCGAGCAGGTCGCGTTGCTCGACGTCGGCGAGTGCGAGGGTGCGGTAGCCGGCGGACTCGAAGAACACCGTGATGCGGTCCTCTTCCGTGCTCATCACCACGCCCGTGCCCCACTCGGCGTGCTCGACGCGCGCATCCGGCGGCCACGCTTCGTCGTTCGCACCGTCGGCGACGTGGGCGGAGGCCTCGCGTGCCGTGCCGGACGAGCAGGTGTCGCAGTTCCCGCACGGCTCCGGCAGCTCGTCGCCGAAGTAGCCGAGCAGGAACTGCCGGCGGCACCCGGTCGTCTCGGCGAGCTGACGCATCATCGCGATGCGGGACTCCTCGACCCGTTCCCGTTCGGCAGCACGGTCGGCGGTGGCACGTGCCGCACGGTCGGCGTCCTGCGGGCCGTCCGGCACCCGGGAGACACCGTCCACGTCGTCGCGCAGGGCGCCGGCGTCGAGCAGGGCGTTGAGTGCTCGTCCAGCGGTGCGGGCCGACAGGCCGGCGGCCTCCACCAGTGCGGAGCGGGCGATCGAACCGGTCACCGGGACGGCGTCGAACACGGCCCGGACCGAGGCCGGTCGCGGCGAGCCGGACGCGAAGAACGTGCGCAGGCCGAAGTCCTCGGCGCGGTAGTGCAGGGTGGCGCCGGCCGGTTCGGCATCCCGCCCGGCCCGCCCGATCTCCTGGTAGTAGGCGTCGATCGACTCGGGGACGTCGGCGTGCACGACGTACCGGACGTCGGGCTTGTCGATGCCCATGCCGAAGGCACTCGTCGCGACCACCACGTCGACGTCGCCGTCCAGGAACCCGGTGTGCACGGCCTCGCGCTCCGCCACCCGCATGCCGGCGTGGTACGGCTGCGCACGACGACCGCGGGCGGCGAGGGCGTCGGCGTACTCCGTCGTCGCCGCGCGGGTGGCGACGTAGACGACGGTCGGCCCGTCGAGCTCGGCGACCTGGTCGACCACGGCCTGGCGCTTCTCGGCGTCCTCGGCGTGCCGCACCACCTCGAGCCGGATACCGGGACGGTCGAACCCCGAGGCGAGCACGAACGGGTCGCGCATGCCGAGCCGCTCGACGATGTCGTCCCGGACCGGAGCGGAGCCCGTCGCGGTCAGGGTGAGCACCGGCGGTCGGCCCAGGCGCTCCGCGACCTCGCCGAGCGCCAGGTAGTCCGGTCGGAAGTCATGACCCCACGACGAGATGCAGTGCGCCTCGTCGACGGCGACCAGCGCGACCCCGGCGTCGCGGAGTCGCTCGAGCACGTCGTCCTTCACCAGCTGCTCGGGGGCCAGGAACACGTAGCCGACCTCGCCCGCGGCGACGGCGTCCCACGCGTCGGCGACGTCCCGTGCCTTCTTGGTGGCGTTCAGGGCGACGGCTCTGGGTGCGTCGGGATGGTGCTCGAGCCCGACCACCTGGTCCTCCTGCAGCGCCACGAGCGGGGAGACGACCACGACGAGGCCGTCCAGCCCGAGGCCGGCGACCTGGTAGATCGCGGACTTCCCCGATCCGGTGGGCATGACCGCCAGGGCGTCGCGGCCCTCGAGCACCGCGTCGATGACGGACTCCTGGTCGGGGCGGAGCTTCCAGCCGAAGACCTCGGTGGCGCGGGTACGGAGTTCGGGTTGCACCGATCCACAGTGCCGAGCGCCAGCTCGGGCCGGTCCCAGCGGTGCGCGCAGCGGCTCACGCGCGTCGGGGCGGACCGGGGCCTGGCATCCGTGCACCGGCCGTCCACCGAGCAGCGCTAGGCTGCGTGGCGGCCGTTGTCTCGACATCGAGCGACCCTCGATGTGGAGTGCGCGACCGGGAAACCGATGCCGATCGCACGAACCGTGCGGGAAGAAGAACAGCGTGGATCTTTTCGAGTATCAGGCCAGGGACCTCTTCGAGTCCTACGGCGTCCCCGTGTTGCAGGGGATCATCGCCGACACCCCCGAGCAGGCGAAGGCGGCGGCCGAGAAGATCGGTGGCGTCGTGGTCGTCAAGGCGCAGGTGAAGGTCGGCGGTCGCGGCAAGGCCGGCGGTGTGAAGGTCGCGAAGACCCCGGACGAGGCGTTCGAGCACGCGCAGGCCATCCTCGGCCTCGACATCAAGGGCCACACCGTCCAGCGCGTCATGGTCGCCCAGGGTGCCGACATCGCCGAGGAGTTCTACTTCTCCGTGCTGCTCGACCGGGCCAACCGCTCCTACCTCTCGCTCACCAGCGTCGAGGGCGGCATGGAGATCGAGCAGCTCGCCGTCGAGAAGCCCGAGGCGCTCGCCCGGGTCGAGGTCGACCCGCTGACCGGCATCGACAAGGCCGCCGCGCTCGAGATCGCTCGGCAGGCGAACTTCCCATCGGAGCTGCAGGACGCCGTCGCCGACGTCTTCGTCAAGCTCTACGACGTCTACAAGGGCGAGGACGCGACCCTCGTCGAGGTGAACCCCCTCGTCCGCACCGGCGACGGCCAGATCCTGGCACTCGACGGCAAGGTCTCGCTCGACGAGAACGCCGACTTCCGCCACGAGGGCCACAAGGACCTCGAGGACACCGCCAGCGAGGACCCGCTCGAGGCCAAGGCGAAGGCCCACGGCCTGAACTACGTCAAGCTCGACGGCCAGGTCGGCGTCATCGGCAACGGCGCGGGGCTCGTCATGTCGACGCTCGACGTCGTCGCCTACGCCGGTGAGCGCCACGGCGGCGTGAAGCCCGCCAACTTCCTCGACATCGGCGGCGGCGCCTCGGCCGAGGTCATGGCCAACGGCCTCGACGTCATCCTCGGCGACCCGCAGGTGAAGAGCGTCTTCGTGAACGTCTTCGGCGGCATCACCGCCTGTGACGCCGTTGCGAACGGCATCGTCGCCGCGCTCGGCATCCTCGGCGACGCGGCCACCAAGCCGCTCGTCGTGCGCCTCGACGGCAACAACGTGGAAGAGGGTCGCCGGATCCTGGCGGAGGCAGCGCACCCGCTCGTCACCGTCGCCGCGACCATGGACGATGCGGCCGAGAAGGCCGCCGAACTCGCCGCCGCAGCGGCCTGAAGGGACTGACCATGTCGATCTTCCTCAACAAGGACTCCAAGGTCATCGTCCAGGGCATCACCGGCGGCGAGGGCACGAAGCACACCGCCCTGATGCTCAAGGCCGGCACGAACGTCGTCGGCGGCGTGAACGCCCGCAAGGCCGGCACCACCGTCACCCACGGCGACGTGTCGCTGCCGGTCTTCGGCTCGGTGCGCGAGGCCATCGACACCACCGGTGCCGACGTCTCGATCGTCTTCGTCCCGCCGGCGTTCGCGAAGGACGCGGTGATGGAGGCCATCGACGCCGAGATCCCGCTCGTCGTCGTCATCACCGAGGGCATCCCCGTGCAGGACTCGGCCGAGTTCTGGGCGCACGCCAAGGCGAAGGGCGGCACGACCCGGATCATCGGGCCGAACTGCCCCGGCATCATCACCCCGGGGGAGTCCCTCGTCGGCATCACCCCGGCGACGATCACCGGCAAGGGCCCGATCGGGCTCGTCTCGAAGTCCGGCACCCTGACCTACCAGATGATGTACGAGCTCCGGGACCTGGGCTTCTCGACCGCCATCGGCATCGGCGGCGACCCGGTCATCGGCACCACGCACATCGACGCGCTCGCCGCGTTCGAGGCCGACCCCGAGACCGAGGCCATCGTGATGATCGGTGAGATCGGTGGCGACGCCGAAGAGCGTGCGGCCGAGTTCATCAAGGCGCACGTCACGAAGCCGGTCGTCGGCTACGTCGCGGGCTTCACCGCTCCCGAGGGCAAGACGATGGGGCACGCCGGCGCGATCGTGTCCGGTTCGGCCGGTACCGCCGAGGCGAAGAAGCAGGCGCTCGAGGCCGCCGGCGTCAAGGTCGGCAAGACGCCGTCCGAGACCGCCGCGCTGCTGCGCGAGGTCGTCGCCGCTCGCTAGCGACCAGCCCGTTCCGCAAAACACCGGTGTTCGTCGGTTGAACCGCGTCCTGCGCGTGTTCGTCCTGCGAGCACCGGTGTTTTGCGTCGGCAGCCGCGCGGCTCCGGGGCGGCCGCGCGAGGGGCACGTATCCTCGCTGCGATGAACCGCCTGGGAACCGCTCTGCTCGCCGCGATCGAGGCGGTCGTGACGGTCGGCGTCGGCATCGGGATCGCCCTCGTGCCCCTGACGCTGCTCTGGGGGTTCGAGTACGGCCTGCAGGTCGACTGGGACGTGTTCTGGAAGGCCACCGGCAGCGTCTGGCTCGTCGGGCACGGCGTCGACGTCTCGTTCCTGCTCGGGTCCGCTCTCGCCAAGAGCACCGGGGTCAGCGGCGCAGCCGACCCCATCCACGTGACCCTGGCGGCCCTGGGATTCGCGGTCGTGACGGCCTGGCTCGGCGCCCGTGCCGGACGTCGGTTCGCGGAGACCGAGCACCGCACCACCGGGCTGCTGGTCGGGACCGCCGTCGTCGCGCTCCTCGGTCTGGCCGTCGCACTGTCGTCGACCTCGGCTGCCACCCGCCCCACGCTCTGGCAGGCCGTGGTGCTGCCGGCGCTCTGGTTCGGGATCCCTGCACTCGCCGCCTCCGAGGTCTGCCGTCGTCGCCGTGACCTGCCCGCCGACGCCGGCACCCAGCGGGTCATCGACCTGGTCGACCGCATCCCCGCCGTCTGGCGGACCGTCGCCGGGTTCGGCCTGCGCGCCGGGACCGCCGCGACCGCCGTGGTCGTCGGGGTTGCCGCGCTGCTGGTCGGCCTGCTCCTCTTCACCTCGTTCGCCGAGGTCATCACCCTGTACGAGCAGTCGCACGCCGGGGTCATCGGCGGCGTCGCACTCACCGTCGGACAGCTCGCCTTCCTGCCGGACTTCGTCGGGTGGGCGACCTCGTGGCTGATCGGTCCCGGGTTCGCCATCGGCACCGGGTCGAGCGTGTCCCCGATCGCCACGACCCTGGGCCCGATCCCCGGGCTGCCGGTCTTCGGCGCGCTGCCGACCTCCGGTCACACCTTCGGGCTCGTCTGGATCCTCGTGCCGGTCATCGCCGGGTTCGCGATCGGCGGCTCGATGCGGCCGCGGTTGGTGCGGGCCCTGGGCGCCACCGACTCCGCGCTGCACCGTGCGCTCGGCGGTGTCGTCGCAGGACTCGTGGCCGGGGTGCTCACGGGGCTCATCGCCTGGGTGTCCTCCGGTTCGTTCGGCCCCGGCCGCCTGGCCGACGTCGGTCCGCACGCCCTCGCGGTCGGCGGGTTCGCCGCACTCGAGATCGGCCTGCCGGCGATCATCGCGCTCGCCGCGGGCAGTGACCTGGTCCGGCTGCCGGACCGCGGATGGACGCGAGAGCGCTGGACCGAGGCCGACGAACCCGACGATGCCCACGACGCGGCGCGCGCCGGGGTCGATGTCGGCGAGGGGTCCCTGCTCGCCGCGCTCGACCAGGCCGGCGCCGGGCACACCACCGACGTGCACCGCTTCGTGGTCGAGGAGTCCCACGACGGGTCGACCGCTGCACGGCCCCGCGCGACGACCGAACACGTGACCGAGCCGGTCAGCAGCGAGCCCGCCTCCGCACCCGCACGACCCGCCTCCGCACCCGCACGACCTGCCTCTGCACCCGCACCCGTCGCACCGCGTGCCGGCGACACCGACCACGACGTCGAGCTCCCCGACTGGGCGAAGACCGACGCGGTGGCCGCCGACCGCCTGGCCGCCGAGCCCGAACCGGAGCGCCGTAGTGCCGGACGAGCAGCGCTGGGTGGCCTCCGCGACCGCCTGGCCGGTGCGGCCGAGGGCGTCCGGGGACGAGCCGGTGCACTCCGCGACCGCGTGACCGGCTCCGACGCCGAGCCGGAGCAGCCCGGCCCCGAGCGGCCCGCAGCCCAGGCAGCCGCGTCCACATCCGCACCCACCCCGGTGCCGACCGACGCCCAGCCCGCGTTCCCGTGGAGCACCGAGGAGTTCGTGGCCGGCCGCGACGACGTGGACGAAACGGCCGAGGCGGACCGCGTGGACGTCGCGCCCGACACCCGAGCGCCCGCCTCGAAGCCGGCGGAGCCGTCCCGCCCGGCGAAGTGGGACGTCACCGACCAGATCCCCGAGGACGAGCTGCCCTGGTGGCGGCAGCCGAAGGACGACCGGTAACAGCGCCCGTCGCGTGCGTGCCTGCCGGTAGGGTTGGTGCCGTGCTCGAACTGGTCGTCCTGATCTCCGGTACCGGGTCGAACCTCCGAGCCCTGCTCGAAGCGACCTTCGACGCCGAGTACCCCGCCCGTGTCGTCGCCATCGGTGCCGACCGTGACGCCGAGGGTCTCGGCCTGGGCGAGGAGTTCTCGATCCCGACCTTCACGGTGCCCTTCACCCGCTACGACTCCCGCGCCGAGTGGGGCCAGGCCCTGGCGGAGCAGATCCGCCCGTGGTCGCCCGACCTGCTGGTGCTCTCCGGCCTGATGCGCCTGCTACCCCCGGCCGTGGTGTCCGAGTTCGCCCCGGGGATCATCAACACCCACCCGGCGTACCTGCCCGAGTTCCCCGGCGCCCACGGCGTGCGGGACGCCCTGGCCGCCGGGGTCACCGAGACCGGTGCGAGCGTCATCGCGGTCGACGACGGCGTCGACACGGGGCCGATCCTCGCGCAGGAGCGCATCCCGGTGCTGCCGGGGGACACCGAGTCGACGCTGCACGACCGCATCAAGCCGGTCGAGCGCCGCCTGCTCATCCAGACCATCCTCGACATCGCCAACGGCACCACCGACCTGAAGGGCACCCCGAGCGCATGAGCGTGCACGCAGCCGACCCCAGCCTCTACCGCGACCGTGACGTGGTCCCGGTCCGCCGTGCACTCATCTCGGTGAGCGACAAGTCCGGCCTGCTCGAGCTCGCCGGCGCACTGGCCGACTCCGGGGTCGAGATCGTGTCGACCGGCTCCACCGCCCAGACCATCCGCGACGCGGGCTACGCCGTCACCGACGTCGCGAGCGTCACCGGGTTCCCGGAGTCCCTCGACGGTCGCGTGAAGACGCTGCACCCGTCGGTGCACGCCGGCCTGCTCGCCGACCTGCGGCTCGAGTCGCACGAGCAGCAGCTCGCCGACCTCGACATCGCGCCGTTCGAGCTCGTCGTCGTGAACCTCTACCCGTTCGTCGAGACCGTCGCGTCGGGTGCCGACACCGCGACCGTGGTCGAGAACGTCGACATCGGCGGCCCCGCGATGGTCCGTGCCTCGGCGAAGAACCACCCGAACGTGGCGATCGTCGTCTCCCCGGCGTCCTACCCCGAGGTCGTCGAGGCCGTCCGTGCCGGCGGCACCACGCTCGAGCTCCGGAAGCGCCTCGCCGCCCAGGCCTTCGCGCACACCGCCGCCTACGACACCGCGGTGGCGTCCTACTTCGCGAGCGACGTCGTCACCGCCGCTGCAGCCCCGACGACCGCCGGCGACATCCGGACCCCCGGTGCGTTCGACGAGCACCTGACGGTCGAGGCCGAGCTGTCGGCGACCCTGCGCTACGGCGAGAACGCCCACCAGGCTGCGGCGCTCTACACGACGTCGGACGGCACCGGCATCGCGCAGGCGACGCAGCTGCACGGCAAGGAGATGTCGTACAACAACTACGTCGACGCCGACGCAGCGGTCCGTGCGGCCTTCGACTTCGACGAGCCCGCCGTCGCGATCATCAAGCACGCCAACCCGTGCGGCATCGCGATCGCCCCGGCCGACGCCGCCGACCCGATCGCCTCGGCCCACGCCGCCGCGCACGCCTGCGACCCGCTCTCGGCGTTCGGCGGGGTCATCGCCGCGAACCGCCCGGTCACCGTGGCCATGGCCGAGACCGTGAAGGACATCTTCACCGAGGTCGTCGTCGCCCCCGGGTTCGACCCCGAGGCGCTCGAGATCCTGTCGCGCAAGAAGAACATCCGCCTGCTCACGCTGCCGGCCGACTTCGCGCTCGCCGACCGCGAGGTCAAGCAGATCTCCGGCGGCTTCCTGGTGCAGGACGCCGACCGCTTCACGGGCTTCGACCAGGCCACCTGGACCCTCGTCGCCGGCGAGCCCGCCGACGAGCAGACCCTCGCCGACCTGGCCTTCGCGTGGCGTGCGAGCCGTTCGGTGAAGTCGAACGCCATCCTGCTGGCGAACCAGGGTGCGAGCGTCGGTGTCGGCATGGGCCAGGTCAACCGGGTCGACTCCTGCCACCTCGCGGTGAACCGTGCCGGTGACCGTGCGACCGGCAGTGTCGCGGCGTCGGACGCGTTCTTCCCGTTCGCCGACGGCCTGCAGGTGCTGCTCGACGCCAGTGTCCGTGCGGTGGCGCAGCCCGGTGGCAGCGTCCGCGACGACGAGGTCATCGCCGCGGCGAAGGCCGCCGGCGTCACGATGTACTTCACGAGCGAGCGCCACTTCTTCCACTGATGTGAACAATCGGTGGCGAACCATTGCGCGCCGTGAGTCACTGTGAATAGTCTGTAAGGCTCCGCGGCAGGCAGCCGACGATCCCTCGGGACCGGCGGCACCGCGGACACAACGGTGACGAAGACGACGACTGGAGTGACGATGGACAACATGACCGGAACCGTGGCGACGGCCGCCCGTGCAGGTCTCGTGTCCGTCGTGGGGACCACTCCCGCACGGCGATCCCTGATCGCACCGCGGCCCCGCGCCGCGGCCGCCGTCTAGTCGGGCCGTTCCCACGGCCCCGCGACGCAGCACCACCGGCGTCCGCGAACCACCCGCCTGAACCCGGGGGACGACTGTCCCTCGGTGCCTCCGGCCCGACCGACGTCACGCGAGTGACGGCGGAGACGCGACCACGCGCCCGGCCGATGATCACCACGCAACGCCACACCGAGCCTCCAGGCCGAAGCCGCGCGACGCGAGCAAGCAAGCAGCAAGCAAGCAAGCAAGCAAGCAAGCAGCAAGCAAGCAGCGAGCACGCACCGCGCAGCGCGACCCGGGGACCCGGCAGACGCATGAGGACGCAACGCATGTCCAAGTCGCCCACCACGGCGCGCCCGTCCACCTTCCGCGCGATCGCGCGGATCTACCCCTACGTGAAGCCCTACCAGGGGCGCCTCATCGGCGGCATGGCCGCAGCGATGGGAGCCTCCCTGGTGGCGCTCGCAATCCCCTACGTGCTGCAGTGGCTCGTCGACGGTCCGCTGTCGTCGCGCGACTCGGCACAGATCTGGCCCGCCGGGCTCGGGGTGCTCGCCCTCGGTGTGCTCGAGGCGTTCTTCATCGCCTCGCGCCGCCGGCTGGTGATGCGCCCCTCGACCCGCATCGAGACCAGCATGCGCAACTCGCTCTACGCGAAGCTGCAGGACCTGCCGGTCGCGTTCCACGACCGCTGGGAGTCCGGGCAGCTGCTGTCCCGCTCCGTGTCGGACCTGTCGCTGATCCGGCGCTGGCTGGCCTTCGGGGTCGTCCTGCTCGTCGTGAACATCGTGACGATCGTCGTCGGCTTCGTCGTGCTGTTCACCTTCGGGTGGATCCTCGGGCTGATCTTCCTGATCGCGTCGATCCCGCTGTGGATCAACGGCCTGCTGTTCGAGCGCCGGTACTCCGCTGTCGCACGCCGCAGCCAGGACCAGGTCGGTGACCTCGCCACGAGCGTCGAGCAGTCGGTGCACGGCATCCGCGTGCTCAAGGCGTTCGGTCGCGGCGGCGCCAAGCTCGAGGAGTTCAGCGAGCAGGCCGAGGCGCTGCGCGGCACCGAGATCAAGAAGGCGAAGGCCATCGCGGGCATCTGGCTGTGGCTGCTGCTCGTGCCGGACGTCGCGTTCGCGCTGTGCCTGCTCGCCGGCATCTGGCTCGCATCGCAGGGGCAGCTCAGCGTCGGGCAGCTGTTCGCGTTCTTCGCGACGGCGACGGTGCTGCGGTTCCCGATCGAGTCGATCGGCTTCCTGCTCTCGATGACGTTCGACACCCGCACGGCGGTCGACCGCTTCTTCGAGGTCATGGACTCCGAGAACACCATCACGGACCCGGAGCACCCGAAGACGATCGCGGAGCCGCACGGTGCGCTGTCGTTCAACGGCGTGCACTTCCGGTACCAGGACTCCGCACCGCAGTACCCGGACCTGATCAACGGCGTCGAACTGCAGCTGCAGCCGGGCGAGACCATGGCGCTCGTCGGGCTCACCGGCTGCGGCAAGACGACGCTGCTCTCGCTCGTGCCGCGTCTGTACGACGTGACCGGCGGTTCGGTGACGATCGACGGGGTCGACATCCGCGACCTCACCCGCGAAGAGCTGCGCCGGCACGTCGGCGTCGCGTTCGAGGACGCCACCCTGTTCTCGTCGACCGTGCGTGAGAACGTGCTGCTCGGTCGACCGGACGTGCAGGGTGCCGAGGCAGAGGCGCTCATGCGCGAGGCGCTCGACATCGCGCAGGCGTCCTTCGTGGACGACCTGCCCGACGGCGTCGACACCCGGGTCGGTGAAGAGGGGCTGTCGCTGTCCGGTGGGCAGCGCCAGCGCCTGGCACTCGCCCGCGCGATCGCCGCACGGCCGTCGGTGCTCGTGCTCGACGACCCGCTGTCGGCGCTCGACGTCGACACCGAGGCGCGGGTCGAGGCGGGCCTGCGACGCGTGCTCGCCGACACCACGTCGCTCATCGTGGCGCACCGTCCGTCGACGGTGACGCTGGCCGACCGGGTCGCCCTGATGGAGAACGGCGTCGTCACGGCCGTCGGGACCCACCACGACCTGATGGCCACCAACGAGCACTACCGCTACGTCATCTCGTCGCTCGACGACGACGACGCGACCGCACGACAGGAGGCGATGGCATGAGCCAGCAAGAGAAGAACCTGCCGCTCGACACGTCGGCCGGGCCGGGAGGCGCGGATCCCGTCGTCGACGACATCGCCGACGCGCAGTCTGCCGCGCCCGTCACCGCCTCGATCACCACCATGGGCGTGCGCGGCGAGGAGCGTGAGGACTTCACGAAGGCCGAGAGCAAGCGCCTGCGGCGCCGGTCCCTCGCCCTGCTCGGGTCCCTCGCCGCACCGCTGAAGCTCCGGCTGGTGCTGCTCGGGATCGTGGTCGTGGTCTCGACCGCCGGCACCGTCGCGGGTCCGGCGCTCATCGCGTGGGGCATCGACAACGCCCTGCCCGCGGTGATGGACCAGAACGACTGGGTGCCGGCGTTCGGGGTCGTCGCGACGTACATCGTCGTGGCCGTCCTCGGCGCGGTGCTCACCGCCTGGTACACGGTGCTCGCGGCACGGATCAGCCAGGCGATCCTGTTCGACCTGCGCAAGCGGGTGTTCCTGCACACGCAGCGGCTCTCGCTCGAGTTCCACGAGACGTACACGTCCGGCCGGATCATCTCGCGCCAGACGAGTGACCTCGACTCGATCCGCGAGCTGCTCGACTCCGGGTTGAACCAGCTCATCCAGGGCGTGCTGTACATGGCGTTCACCGCCGTGGCCCTGGTGCTGCTCGACCCGACGTCCGGGCTCGTGCTCGCGGTGTCGCTCGTGCCGCTCTGGTTCCTGATCCGCTGGTTCCAGACGAACTCGCAGACGCTGTTCCGCTCCACCCGTGTCACCTCGGCGCGCGTCATCGTGCACTTCGTCGAGACGATGACGGGCATCCGGGCGGTGCAGGCGTTCCGCAAGGAGTCCCGCAACCGTGACGAGTACGGCGGCTACGTCGAGGACTACCGGGTGGCGAACACGAAGGTGTTCAACCTGTTCGGGACCTTCGACCCCGTGCTCGTGCTCATCGGCAACGCCACGCTCGCCGCGGTCGTCATCGTCGGCGGCTTCCGGATCGTCGGCGGGACGCTCGAGGTCGGTGCGCTGCTCGCGGTCGCGCTGTACGCCAAGCGCTTCTTCGACCCGGCGCAGGAACTCGCGATGTTCTACAACGGGTACCAGTCGGCCTCGGCGGCGATGGAGAAGATCTCCGGTGTCCTCGAGGAACGGCCGAGCGTGCCGGACCCCGTGAAGCCCACCCGCCTGGCGGACGCCACCGGGAAGATGGACTTCGACGACGTCGTCTTCGCCTACAACAAGGGCAAGGTCGTGCTGCCGGAGTTCGACCTGCACATCCCGTCGGGGCAGACGATCGCCCTCGTCGGGTCCACCGGTGCCGGTAAGTCGACGCTCGCCAAGCTCATGGCGCGCTTCTACGACCCGACCCAGGGCTCGGTCAAGCTCGACGGTGTGGACCTGCGCGACCTCGACACGAAGGACATGCGCCGCGCGATCGTCATGGTCACGCAGGAGGCCTACCTGTTCTCCGGCACCGTCGCGGACAACATCGCGCTCGGCAAGCCCGGTGCGTCCCGTGAGGAGATCGAGGCGTCGGCCAAGGCCGTCGGCGCGCACGAGTTCATCATGGCGCTGCCCGACGGGTACGACACCGACGTGAACAAGCGCGGTGGCCGTGTCTCGGCGGGTCAGCGGCAGCTGCTCTCGTTCGCGCGGGCGTTCATCGCGGACCCGAAGGTGCTCATCCTCGACGAGGCCACGGCGTCGCTCGACATCCCCTCGGAGCGACTCGTGCAGGAGGGCCTGGAGACGCTGCTCGCCGACCGCACCGCAGTGATCATCGCGCACCGGCTGTCCACCGTCGCGATCGCCCACCGGGTGCTCGTGATGGAACACGGCCGGATCGTCGAGGACGGCACCCCCGCCGACCTCATCGCCGGCACCGGGCGGTTCGCCCAGCTGCACGCGGCCTGGCGCGACTCGCTCGTCTAGGCCCCGGTCGGGCTGCACCACGTGGTTGGCTTGCTCCATGAGCAACGACAGCGTGGTGCAGCCCGGCGGCGTCGCCCTGCACGACCCCTTCTACGGTGCCCCCTTCACCGAGGCCGTCCGACGGTTCTGGCGGAAGTACACCGTGTTCACCGGACGGGCATCGCGCGCCGAGTTCTGGTGGTGGTGGCTGTCGTCGTTCGCGATCGGGCTCGTGCTGCAGCTCGTGCCGCAGGTGTTCACGCCGGACACCCCGGTGCTCGAGAACCCCGTCGGCTCGTACCTGTTCATGCTGTGGGTGCTCGCGACGCTCATCGGCTCGCTCGCCCTCGGCGCCCGACGGCTGCACGACGCGAACCTGTCCGGCTTCTGGCAGTTCCTGCACGTGCTGCCGGGCCTCGGCTCGCTCATCGTGTACGTGCTGTGCCTGCTGCCCGCGAACCCGAAGGGTGCGCGTTTCGACCGCTGACGGTGGACCCTGGCGGAGCACCCTGGCGGGCCGACCTGCGCGGCCGGGGATCAGAACGGGTCGTCCGCGTCCGTGGCGGGTGACCAGCGCGCACGACGCATGTCGAGCCTCCAGGCCGTCGTCCCCTGCACGAGCGGCGTCCCCTCGACGCGGTAGTGCTCGAGCGCACGGGCCTCGTGGTGCAGCGGCGGGTGCCCACCCGCGCGCACCACGCGCCACCACGGCAGGTCGGCGCCCTCGTGCGCCATCACCTTGCCGACGGCACGCGACGCCCGCGACCCGAGGGCTGCGGCGACGTCGCCGTACGTCATGACGTGACCCGGCGGGATCATCCGCACCACCTCGGCGACGGCGGCGCCGAAGTCGACGGGGGCGTCGTCGGATGCCACGTCGTCGGAGCGTACGTCGTCGGGGGAACGCTAGAGCGTCAGGACCGCGAAGTGGTCGCCGTACTGGGTCTCGCGCACGACCTCGAAGCCCACGGCGCGGAAGAACGCCTCGGGGCTGTCGTCGCCGCCCGGCTCGTACACGACCGTCAGCCGCTCGAACCCACGGCTGCGTGCCTCGTCCGCCAGACCGTGCACGGCGAAGCGACCGACGCCCCGGCCCTGCGCGCTCGCCGCCACGTTGACGCGCCAGATGCAGCTGCGCAGCTCTTCCTGCGCGTTGTCGGCGTCGAAGGAACCGATGATCAGGCCGAGGACCTCGTCGTCGTCGAGGACGACACGGGTCCACGCGGAGCTCGGCTTGACGTCGGACTCGGCGACCCCGTAGGTGGTCGGCTGCACGAACTGTTCCTGGCCCGGCTTGAGCGTCAGGGAGTTGGCCGCGGCAGCGGTCTTCGCGGAGAGTTCTTCCAGGCGCAGGTCGGACATGCGGCCAGGCTAACGGTGCAGACCCTGCGGAAGCCAGTGACGACGGCAGACCGAGACCGCACCGTTGCCGCGGTATGGTCGCGGCATGGCAGAGCATCGACGCGGAGCGAACCTCCCGTCGATCGGCGGGTTCAACCGCACCGTGGTCCTGGACGCCGTCCGCCGCTCGCCCGATGGCCTGAGCCGCGTCGAACTCGCCGCCCGCACCGGCCTGAGCGCGCAGACCGTGTCGAACGTCACCCGGTTCCTGATCGAGGCCGGCATGATCGTCGAGTCCGGCACCGTCGTCTCCGGCCGCGGCAAGCCCCGCACCATCCTGCGGCTCGAACCGGGCAGCCGGTACGCGGTCGGCGTGCACGTCGACCCGGCCGTCGTCACCTACGTGCTGCTCGACCTCGCCGGCACCGTCGTCGCCGCGTCCACGACCTCGACCCCCACCGCCGACGACCCGTCCGAGGTGGTGCGCACCATCGCCTCGGCCGTCGACGGGCTCGTCGCCGACGCCGGTGTGGCCGTCGACAGCGTGCTCGGTGTCGGGATCGCGAGCCCCGGACCCATCGACGTCGAGGCCGGCATCGTGGTCGACCCGCCGTTCCTGCCCCGGTGGCGGGACGTGCCCCTGCGCGATGCGCTCGCCGAGGCCACCGGCTACCCGGTCCTGCTCGAGAAGGACGTCACGGCAGCCGCGGTCGGCGAGATGTTCCTGGCGGGGGAGTCCTCGGCCCGGAACTTCGCGTTCGTGTACTTCGGCACCGGGTTCGGCGTCGGGCTCGTCGTCGACCACGAACCCGTGCGCGGGGTGGGGTCGAACGCAGGTGACGCCGGGCACATCATGGTCGACCAGGGGTCGCTCGCGGGCACCCCGGACGGCTCGGGCACGCGCGGCGAGGTCGGTGCAGCCGTCGCGCCGGACCGGCTGGTGCGGGTCGCGCGGTCGCGGGGTCTGGCGTTGTCGGGCGGCGGCGCGGTCGCCGAGGCAGATGCTGGTGCAGACGCCGCGGGTGCCACCGACGCCGCCGATGCCACGGACGCCGCCGACGCCGCCGATGCCGCCGATGTCGATGCCGTGAACGCCGCGTGGGACGGGCTCGCCGCGGCCATCGCGGACGGGGACGACACCGCCGTCACGCTCGCGGCCGATGCGGGTACCGTCATGGGCAACGCCGTCGTCCTCATCGTGAACCTGCTCGACATCGACCGCGTGGTGTTCGGCGGCCCGTTCTGGTCACGCATCGCGAGCGCTGCCCTGCCGGCCGCGCGGACCGCCATCGTCGGGTCGCCGCTGCTCGTGCCGAAGCACGCCGTGCAGGTGGTGGAGAGCGACCGCGGTGCCGACGTCGCCGCCGTGGGTGCCGCCTGCCTGGTGCTCGACGCCGCGCTCTCGCCGCGGGCCAGCACCCTGCTCATCCGGCGCTGACGGCACGGGCGCCGGCGCTCGGCGCCCTGCCCGGCCGGAGCACTCCGCCCCGGCCCGCTACGCTGCGATCCGACGCAGCCGCCAGGTGTGCGGGATCGACGGGGGACACATGACGGACAGCACGGACAGCGCGGACGGCAAGGACGGCACGGACGGCACGATGGACCCGCGGTGGGCGAGGGTGCGTCCACTCGTGTTCCGGACGATCATCGGCGCGGTCGTCGCCGCGGGCCTGGTCGGCATCGCCGCGGTGCTCCTCGGCGACTTCGGCATGGTCGCGGTCCAGCTGCTCCTGACGATCGTCGTCGTGGTCGTCTTCGCGTTGCTGTCCTGGTACGACGCCGACGTGTCGTCCAGGCGGTCGGGGATCTTCGCGTTCGCGAGCATCGCCACGTCGATGTACCTGCTCGTCGCCGGGCTGTACAAGGTGTGGATCGTGCCGACGGGCGTCTCCGGTGACGGCATCTGGTTCGTCCTGGAGCACTTCTGGCACTGGATCTGGCTCGTCGGCGTCGCCCGGGTGGCGCTCCTGCACGTCCACCTGCTCCTCGTGATCCACCGGCGGTACCCGACGCCCGTCCTGCAGATCGTCGCGAAGGCCACCGTCGGCGTCATCGCCCTGCTCGCCTTGCTGCTCTCGATCCCGCTGCTCGCGCCGGACGTCGACTACGCCCGCGGCTACTGGCGGCTCGTCTGGGTGGTGGTGATCCTCGACCTGCTCGGGACCGTCGTGGTGCCCCTCAGCAACGCCCTGTTCCGTCCGCGAGCCACGCTGCCGTCGGCGACGTGGCCGGCGCCCGAGCAGCAGCCGGCGTGGAGCGCAACGCCGACGCCTGCGGCTCCCGCACCTGCTCCCGAGGTGCCACTGCCGCCTGCTCCCGCACCTGCTCCCGCTCCTGCCTCCGCCACCGATCCCGCCCCCGGAACGGTCGTCGCGTCCGACGGGCGTCGCTACGCGTCCCGTCCGTCGGCCTCCCGCGCCCTGGCCTGGCCCCGCTACGTCGACGGCACGCCCCTGCCCGCGCTGCCCGACGGGACGCCGGACTTCTCGGAGGTCACCGAGCGCTGACACCTCGAGCAACGAGTGTGCAGCAGACGTCGGGTTCGCCGTGCGGACTCGACGTCTTCTGCGCACCGGATGCGGTGAGCGCGACCGCAGGGCGGACGGGAGGCGCGGTGCGGGGCCGCCCCGCGCCTCCCGTCCGCACGCGGCGGGTCCAGGGCGCCGGACGCGACCCGGGACACCGCCCGTTCACCCCGCGGCCACCGGCCGGTCGCGTGGATGCTGAACAGTCGTGCAGGTCTCCGCCCGCTCGCTCCCCCGAGAAGGACCCTGCATGCGCGCTCCCGCCCTGCGCCCGCCCACCCTGCGCATCGGTGCTGCCGTCGCGACCGCCCTGGTCGTCGCCGCCGGTGTCGTCACCGCCAGCCCGGCCCTCGCCGCCGTCGGTGACGACGACCCGGCCGTCGGCGCAGTCGCGGCGAACGGCCTCGTCGTCAACGAGGTCGAGTCGAACGGCGACGACACCGACTGGGTGGAGCTCAAGAACACCTCGGGCACCGCGATCGACCTGACCGGGTACGCGTTCCTCGACTCCGACGGCTCGCACGACGCATACGTGCTGCCCAGCGGCTCGACGATCGCCGCCGGCGGGTACTTCGTCGTCGACCAGCTGTCCGCGACCGCCCCCGGCTTCGACTTCGGACTCGGCGGTGCCGACACCGCGCGCCTCTACGACCCCGCCGGCGACCCGGTGCTCCGGTACGCCTGGACGACCCACGCGGGTGTCACCTACGGCCGCTGCGCCGACGGCGTCGGGCCGCTCGTGGACACCACGGCCTCGACCAAGGGGGCTGCGAACGACTGCTCCTCACCCGTGCGGATCAACGAGGTCGAGTCGCAGGACGGCACCCCCGGCGACTGGGTGGAGCTGACCAACACCGGCAGCACCACCGTCGACCTGGGCGGGTACGTGCTGCGGGACAGCGAGGACGACCACACGTACACGATCCCCGCGGACACGACCGTCGCGGCCGGGGGCTTCACCGTCCTCGACGAGGCGGCGTTCGGCTTCGGACTCGGCAAGGCGGACTCCGCGCGGCTGTTCGACGCCCGCGGTGCGGTCGTCGACTCGACCTCGTGGACGGCGCACGCCGCCACCACGTACGGCCGCAACCCCGACGGCACCGGCGACTTCGCCGAGACGGCAGCACCCACGAAGGGTGCGGCGAACCGGTTCGCCGGCGTCGTCACCGCCGAGGCCTGGCCCGGCGGCCCGGACGAGACCGTGCTCGACGACGAGGACACCTTCACGGGCGACTTGAGCGGCCTCGACTGGACGACCTCGAAGACCTCGCGGGACGGGCAAGTCTGGGCCGTGCAGAACGGCGACGGCCTGCTCTACCACCTGACCTCGGACGGCGCGGGCGGCTGGGCGCCGTCGAACGCCGCGGGCACCGACCTGCGCTACGCCGACGGCACGGGCACCCCGGACGCCGAGGGCGTGACCGTCACGAGCGACGACCCCGGCGCCGTCTACGTGTCGACCGAGCGCAACAACGACGTGTCGAGCACGAGCCGCCCGTCGGTCCTGCGCTACGCCACGACCGACGGCTCCGAGGGCACCCTGCGGGCCACCGACGAGTGGAACCTCGCCGCGGACTTCCCCGGGCTCGGCGCGAACGCCGGGCTCGAGGGCGTCACCTGGATCCCGGACACCTGGCTCACCGCGCACGGCTTCGCTGACGAGCGCACCGGCGCCGCCTACGCACCGTCGAGCTACGCCGGACACGGCGAGGGGCTGTTCTTCGTCGGGGTCGAGGGCACCGCGAGTGTGTACGCCTACGCCCTGATGGACGACGGGTCCTCGGCGCGGGTCGCCACGATCGCGACCTCGCTCGCCGTCGTCGCCGACGTGCAGTTCGACCCGACGCTCGACGCGCTCTGGGTGGTCTGCGACGAGGTGTGCTCCGGCCGGACTGCACTGTACGAGGTGACCGACGGGGCATTCACCGCCTCGACGCTGTACGAGGCGCCCTCGGCCACCGACCGCACGCTCGCCAACGAGGGCTTCGCGATCTCGGGCGTCTGCACCGACGGGGAGCGCGCGACCTTCTACGCCGACGACAACGACACGGACGGGTTCTCGCTCCGCACGGGGACGTACCCGTGCGAGGGCGGCGACACCGGCCCGGGCACGGAGCCCACGCCGACCCCGACCCCGGGCGACGGCGGCACGACGCCGACGCCGACCCCGGGCGGGACGCCCACCGCGGGTCCGACCCCGGGTCCCTCGGCTGCCCCGGTCGTTCCGGTGGCGCCGTCGGAGTCGTTGTTGACGGAGGCGAACCGTGGCGGGGTGTCGGCTCCGGCGACTGCTCGTGCGGGGGAGACGATCACGGTGACGGTGGGCTCGGCTTCGGCCGGTGACACGGTGAACGTGTGGTTGTTCTCGGAGCCGACGCTGATCGGCACGGCTGTGGTGGCTGCTGACGGGACGGTTCGGGTGACGATCCCGGCGGACACGGCTGCTGGTGCGCACCGTCTCGCGGTGACGGCTGCTGACGGGAGCCTGATCGGGTGGACCCCGATCACGATCACCACGGATGGGCAGCTCGCGTTCACGGGTGCTGCGGGGCTCGGTGCCGGTGCGTTGGTGGCGTTCCTGTTGCTCGCGGCGGGTGCGGGTGTGCTGGTCGTGCGTCGCCGACGTCGGACTGCGGCCGCCGCGGAGTAGCCCCCACGCCCCACGGGCGCACTTGGTGAGCAGGAATGGTCGGGTCCGCAGTGGGGACCCGACCATTGCTGCTCACCATGCGCGGTGGGCGCGACCGCGCGACGGACGGGAGGCGCGGTGCGGGGCCGCCCCGCGCCTCCAGGCCGGTGGGTGGCTGCGATCAGTCCGCCGACCCGTGCATGGTCTGGGTGTCGTCCTGACCCGGGATGGCGTCCTTCGTGGTCCAGCCGTACCAGCGGCCGTCGATCTCGGTGACCGCGCGGCCGTCGCCGCAGGTGACCAGGCCCTTCGTCGGGAGCTCCTCGGGCAGGAAGTCGGCGGTCATCGCCGTGCCGCCGTACGACTCGTCGAGCGGGGTGCAGTCGTCCACGTCGACGCCGTCCTTCGACGCGAACCCGATGACGTACCCGGGCTGCGAGACGTGGAGGCGGACGTCGATGTCCTTCGCGTCCTCCGGCACCCACTTCGGCATGAAGAAGGCCAGGTCCTCGGACTCCCCGGAGCGCGGAGCGTCGGAGTACGCGTCGAAGTGCTTCTGCGGGGTCTTGTTCGGCACGATGTCCTGGATCGCGCTGCAGCCGGCGGTCAGCAGCAGGGCGGACACCGCGGCGGTCGAGGCGAGGGCGATCCGGAGGGTGCGGCGGGCGGTGGTGGGGCGCGTGTCGGTGCTCATGGATCCAGTCTCACGACGGAGGCGACGCTGAAACATCACGTGCGCACCCGGAAGTGGTCGGGGGTTACCCCCACCCGGGCGCCGCAGTACGCCGGGCCTGCCGAGCAGTGCTCAGGAGTGCCCAGGTCGCCCCGGTAAGCAGGTTCGGTGCACCAGACGCAGCAGCCACCGGTCGGAGTCCCCTGGCACCAGGCCACCTTCCCCGCCTCGTTCTCGCGGTTCTGGCGGGGGTACGTCGTGTTCCGCGGTCGTGCCGCTCGTGCCGAGTTCTGGTGGTGGGCGCTGTGGTGGGCGATCATCTCCGCTGCGATCAACATCGTGTACGGCGTCGGACTCTTCACCACGCCGCCGCCGATGCCGAGCCCGGAGGAAGCGCGCGTCCTCGACCAGGCGATGCAGTCCTTCAACCCGTTCCCGGTCTGGTGGTTCCTGCTCACGTCGATGCCGGTCTTCGCCCAGATCGCACTGGGGGTCTTCGTGGTCGTCGGGCTCGCGGCGCTGCTGCCCTGGATCGCCATCGCGGTGCGGCGGCTCCACGACACGAACCGCTCCGGGTGGTGGGTCCTGCTCTGCTTCGTGCCCGCCGGCTACATCGTGCTCGCCGTGTTCCTCGCGCTGCCCTCGGAGCCACCCGCGGCGCCGCAGCAGTCCGGGCCACCCGTCGGTGATCGGCCCGCGCACCCGGTCGTGACGCCGCAGTAGCGTCGGGGCATGCAGCAGGAGATCCTCCGGTACACCGCGTTCGCCGCCGAGCCGGGCGGAGGCAACCCCGCCGGGCTCGTGCTCGACGCGGGCGGACTGTCCGACGACCAGATGCTCGCGGTCGCCCGGCAGGTCGGGTACCCCGAGACCGCCTTCGTCGTGGGTGCGACGTCGACCGGGCCGCGGGTCCGCTACTTCTCGCCGAGCGCCGAGGTGCCGTTCTGCGGGCACGCCACCGTCGCACTGGCCGTCGCGCTGGCCGAGCGCGAGGGGCCGGGCCGCCGGGTGTTCACGACCCTGGCCGGCGAGGTCGCGCTCGACGCCACCGTCGGTGCGGACGGCTCGGTGCAGGTCGCGATGACGAGCGTCGAGCCGGCGACACGGGACATCGACCCGGCCCTGCTGGTGCGGCTGTTCGACCTGCTCGGGCTCGAGGCGGCGGACATCGCTCCAGGGTTCCCGGTGCTGGAGTCCTTCGCCGGCAACTGGCACCCGGTGCTCGTGCTGCACGACCGTGAGCTGTTCCACCAGTTCCGGTTCGCGCCGGGGCCCCTGGCCGAGCTCAAGCGCGAGGCCGGCTGGGCGGGGACGGTCACGGTGCTGCACTGCACCGGCGACCGGGAGTACGAGGCGCGCAACCTGTTCCCCGCCGGGCGCATCACCGAGGACCCGGCGACGGGATCGGCAGCGGCGTCGACCGGGGCGTACCTGCGGCAGATCGGTGCAGTGCAGCCGGGCGACCGCATCACGATCCGGCAGGGGCGGCACGTCGGGCGTCCGAGCCTGCTGCTCGTGGACGTCCCCGAGGCCGGCGGGATCACGGTGACGGGGAGCGCGACGCCGATCTCCTGACGGACGTTCCTTCCCAGAACGCATGCGATGGGAAGCGGAATCGGGCGTACCTGGTCGAAACTTCCGACCTGGTACGCCCGATCCCGCTCGGTACGCCCGATTCGACCCGGTACGCCCGATTCCGCCCGGTACGCCCAATTCTGCCCGGTACGCCCGATTCCGCCCGAGAAACTCCTTGACACGGTTAAGTCAATACGGTGGACTAATCCTGCGCGCGGGCGATGGTGCCCGCGGACATCACCCGTGCAAAGGAGCACCGATGAAACGCACCCGCATCATCGCCGGACTCGCAGCTGTGGCCGTGGCCGCAGTCGGTCTGGCTGGCTGCTCGAGCTCGGGGTCCGCCTCGAGCGACACGATCAAGATCGCGTACCAGAAGTTCGGCGCCTTCCAGCAGCTCGACGCCCAGATGAAGGTCGTCAAGAAGCAGTACGAGAAGGACAACCCCGGCAAGAAGGTCACCCTCGTGCCCATCCAGGCACAGGGCAACGACTACTACACGAAGCTCGCGCTCATGAACAAGGCGCCGGCCACCGCCCCGGACGTCATGTACGAGGACACGTTCCTCGTCAAGGCCGATGCCGAGGCGGGCTACCTGCTGCCACTCGACAAGTACACGGACAAGTGGGACGAGTGGGACCAGTTCTTCGACAACGCCAAGCAGGCCGGGCAGGGTGACGACGGCAAGATCTACGGCGTCCCGATGGGCACCGACACCCGAGCCCTCTGGTACAACAAGGACATCTTCAAGAAGGCCGGGCTCGACGTCCCGTGGAAGCCGAAGACGTGGGACGACGTGCTCGCGGCGGCGAAGACCATCAAGGAGAAGCAGCCCGACGTCATCCCGTTCAACATCTACTCGGGCAAGGCGCAGGGCGAAGCCTCGACCATGCAGGGCTTCGAGATGCTCCTGTACGGCGCCGACGGCTCCGGCAACACCCTGTACAAGGACAAGAAGTGGGTCACCGGCTCGAAGCAGTTCGAGGACTCGCTCAAGTTCGTGAAGGACGTCTACCAGGGCGGCCTCGGCCCGACACCGCAGCAGGCGCTCGACACGAACGTCGGCACGACCATCGCCCAGACGTGGCTGCCGAAGGGCAAGCTCGCGATCGACCTGGACGGTTCGTGGCAGTCCGGCACGTGGCTCAAGTCCGGCACCGCGCCGTGGCCCGAGTGGAACGACGTGATGGGCCAGGCACCCATGCCGACCCAGAACGGGCAGGCTCCCGGCTACAACTCGATGTCCGGCGGCTGGACCCTGGCGGTCGGCGCGAAGTCGAAGAACCCGCAGGCGGCGTTCGACTTCATCACGAGCTTCCTCGACAAGGACGGTTCGCTGAAGTACGACACCGAGAACAGCCAGATCGCCGTCCGGAAGGACGTCGCGGACGACCCGGCCTACACGGCGGCGAACCCGACGTTCAAGTTCTTCTCGGGGCTGGTGGAGAACACCAACTTCCGCCCGGCGACGAGTGACTACTCGCAGGTGTCCAACGCGATCCAGGTCGCGATGGAAGCGGTCATGACCGGTCAGCAGTCGCCGAAGGACGCGGCTGCCGCCTACGACAAGGCCGTCAAGCAGGTGGTCGGCAAGGAGAACACCGTCTCCGCTGGTTGACGGACGTCACCCACCGACGGACTGGAGGCGCGGGGCGGTCCCGCGCCGCGCCTCCCGTCCGTCCTTCCCCACCTTCGGAACCCCTCCGCACCCGGAAGGCACCCATCGTGTCCAGCACCCCCCTCGCGCCGACGCTGTCGGCGCCCGGTGCGCCGAAGCGCACCGATCCACCCGTGCCGCGCAAGCGGCGACCACTGCGGAACGTCGGACGAGCGGTTCCGCTCCTGCCCGCCCTGGTCCTCCTCGTCATCTTCCTGCTCGGCCCCGTCATCTCGTCGTTCTACGGGTCGTTCACCAACTCGGCCCTGACCGGTGCCAGCGCGGCCGACCAGCAGTTCGTCGGGTTCCAGAACTACGTCGAGCTGTTCCAGGACCCGGACTTCCCGAAGTCCGTCATCCTGACCGTCGTCTTCCTGCTGGCCTCGGCCGTGGTGGGACAGAACGTGCTCGGCCTCGGACTGGCCCTGCTGATGCGCTCGGCGAACAAGGCCGTCCGGGCGATCGTCGGCACCTTCGTGGTGGCGGCGTGGGTCCTGCCCGAGATCGTGGCGTCCTTCGCGGCGTACGCGTTCTTCAACGACGAGGGGACGCTCAACACGTTCCTCGCGTCGATCGGGATCACCGGCGCGAACTGGCTCTACACGTACCCGATGCTCGCCGTGATCCTGGCGAACATCTGGCGCGGCACCGCGTTCTCGATGCTCGTCTACTCGGCCGCCGTGCAGGAGGTCCCCGAGGAGATCACCGAGTCTGCCGAGGTCGACGGAGCCACCGGCTGGCAGCGGCTCGTCTACATCACGCTCCCGGTGATCCGCCGGAGCATCTCGACGAACCTCATGCTCACGACGCTGCAGACCCTGTCGGTCTTCACGCTGATCTTCGTGATGACCGGCGGCGGTCCGGGCACGAACTCGTCGACCCTGCCGATCCTGGCGTACCAGGAGGCGTTCAAGTTCTCGCAGCTCGGCTTCGGGACCGCGATCGCGACCATCCTGCTCGTGGTGGGGGCGGTCTTCTCGATCATCTACATCCGGGCCCTCAAGCCGGAGGTGGACTGATGGCCATGACAGCCCCGTCCCTCGACCAGACCACGACCCGCTCGGTGACCGCACCGGGGTCGATGCACATGACGTCCCCGCGCGGCCGCACCATGCGGTGGGTGTCGAACGTCGTGCTGCTCGTCATCGCGGTGTGCTTCGCGGTGCCGCTGCTCTGGCTCGTGCTCGCCTCGTTCGACACCCAGGCCTCGCTTTCGGTGAAGCTGCCCTCGCAGTTCACGCTCGACAACTTCGCGAAGGTGCTCACCCCCGAGCTGTCGTTCATCCCGCTCGCGAACAGCCTGCTGCTCTCCGGCGGCACCGCGGTCGTCACCGTGGTGTTCGCGCTGCTGGCCGCGTACCCGCTGTCCCGGTACAAGATGCGGGTCAACAAGCCGTTCCTGTACAGCATCCTGTTCGGTACCGGCCTGCCGATCACCGCGATGATGGTGCCCGTCTACGCACTGTTCGTGTCGCTCAACCTGATCGACAACGTGTGGGGCTGCATCTTCTTCCTCGCCGCCACGTCGCTGCCGATGGCGATCTGGATGGCGAAGAACTTCATGGACTCGGTGCCGATCTCGCTCGAAGAGGCGGCGTGGACCGACGGCGCCTCGATGCTGACGACCCTGACCCGCATCGTGATCCCGCTCATGCGTCCGGGCATCGCGGTCGTGTTCATCTTCGTGTTCATCCAAGCGTGGGGGAACTTCTTCGTCCCCTTCGTCCTGCTGCTCTCGCCCGAGAAGGTGCCCGCCGCGGTGAGCATCTTCAACTTCTTCGGGCAGAACGGGGCGGTGGCGTACGGCCAGCTCGCCGCGTTCTCGATCGTCTACTCCGTGCCCGTCATCGCCCTCTACGTGATCGTGTCCCGAGGCCTCGGCGGCGGCAACGCCCTCGCCGGCGGCATCAAGGGCTGATCCGCCGGTCCACGCCCCGCAAAACACCGGTGTTCGCGCGTCGAACACCCGCGAACCGCGGTTCCGTTCGCGAACACCGGTGTCTTGCAACCAGAAAGGAAGCACATGCACCAGGACGAACCGCTCGTCGAGGCCCGGATCGCCCGCCTCGTGCGCGACCGCGTCGACCCCGCCGTCCTCCGTCGCTCGGCGCCGGTGACGATCGAGGCGTGGGAGGTGCCGGGCGAACCGGTGCCGTTCGACGCCGCCGTGGGTGAGACGTACACACCGTTCACGGTGGGGTCGCACTGGGGCGGACGCCCGTGGGGCACGACGTGGTTCCGGGTGACCGGGACCGTGCCGGCGGACTTCGGCACCGCGCCGGGGACCACCGCCGAGCTCCACGTCGACCTGGGGTTCACCAAGCGGCAGCCCGGGTTCCAGGCCGAGGGACTCGCGTTCCGTGCCGACGGCTCCACCATCAAGGCGATCGAACCGCGGAACGACACCGTGCCGCTCGAGGTCGGCCCGGGGGAGTCCTTCGAGCTCTGGATCGAGGCCGGGGCGAACCCGGACATCGGCGGCGACTCGTTCCAGGGCGCGACGCCGCTCGGCTCGCGCTCCACCGCCGGCGACGACCCGATCTACCGCCTGAAGGCCCTCGAGGTCGTCGAGCGCGACGACACCGTGTGGGAGCTGCAGCAGGACCTCTGGGTGCTGCGCGGGCTGATGGCCGAACTCCCCACCGACGGCACCCGCGGCGCCGACATCCTGCGGGCACTCGAACGCGCCGCCGATGCACTGGACCCGGACGACGTCGCCGGCACCGCCGCGGACGCCCGGCAGGTCCTGGCGCCCGTGCTCGCCGTCCCCGCCAGCCCCGCCGCCCACCGTGCGATCGCCGTCGGGCACGCCCACATCGACTCCGCCTGGCTGTGGCCCGTGCGCGAGACGAAGCGCAAGTGCGCCCGGACGTTCTCGAACGTGCTCGACCTGATGGACCGCGACCCCGACTTCACCTTCGCCTGCTCGTCCGCGCAGCAGTACGCGTGGATCCGCGACGAGTACCCGTCCATCTGGACCCGCATCAAGCAGCGGGTCGCCGAAGGGCGGTGGATCCCGGTCGGCGGCATGTGGGTCGAGTCGGACACCAACCTGCCCGGCGGCGAGGCCCTGGCCCGCCAGTTCGTCGCCGGCAAGCGCTTCTTCCTGGAGGAGTTCGGCATCGACACCCCCGAGGCCTGGCTCCCCGACTCGTTCGGCTACTCGGGCGCCCTGCCGCAGATCGTCCGCGCTGCCGGGTCGAAGTGGTTCGTCACCCAGAAGCCGTCGTGGAACGAGACGAACGTCATCCCGCACACCTCGTTCCACTGGGAGGGCATCGACGGCTCGCGCGTCCTGACGCACCTGCCCCCGGCCGACACCTACAACTCCGACGTCTCGCCCGCCGACCTGCGCCGCGGCGAACGGAACAACAAGGAACGCGGCACCGCGAACACCTCGATGCTGCTGTACGGCTTCGGCGACGGCGGTGGCGGTCCCACCCGCGAGATGGTCGGCGCCGCACACCGCCAGCACGACCTCGACGGGTCGCCCCACGTCACACTCGGCACGCCGGCGCAGGTGTTCGAGCAGCTCGAAGCCGAGCTGCCGACACCCGGGGTCTGGTCGGGGGAGATGTACCTCGAGTTCCACCGCGGCACCTACACGTCGCAGATCCGCACGAAGCAGGGCAACCGCCGCTCCGAGCACCTGCTCCGCGAGGCCGAGCTCTGGGCGGCGACGGCGGCGGTCCGGCTCGGCAGCGAGTACCCGTACGCCGAACTCGAGGACGCCTGGCACACCGTCCTGCTGCAGCAGTTCCACGACATCCTGCCCGGGTCCTCGATCGCGTGGGTGTACGAGAACGCCGAGGAGCAGTACGCCCGGGTCGCCGGGGTGCTCGAGGGGCTGATCGGGAGCGCGACGACGGCGCTCGCCGCAGGCGGGAGCGCAGCCGTCATCGGTGCCGCTGCCGGCGCAGCCGACGACACCGCGTCGGTCGTGCGCTTCAACGCCTCGCCGGTCGCGGCGGGGGACGTGACCGCCCTGGCAGGTTCGGTCGTCCACGCGCCGCGACCCGTGCCTCCCGTCCGGAGCGGCGACCGCTTCGTCTTCGACACCGGCGTCGTCACCGCGACCATCGACGCTGCCGGCCACGTCGTCTCGTTCGTCGACCACGCCACCGGACGCGACGCGATCGCTCCCGGCGCTGCGGCGGCGGAGTACACGGTCTTCCGGGACACCCCGAACCAGTGGGAGGCCTGGGACATCGACCGCGCGTACCAGCGCAACGGCACGGTGCTGTCGGCGTCGTCGGTCGCGATCGCGGGCGACGAGCTCGTCGTGGAACGGTCCTTCGGATCGTCGACGCTCACCACGCGCTACTCGGCCGTGCAGGGCGAACCGGAGCTGAGCGTCGAGACCGAGGTCGACTGGCACGAGCACCAGAAGCTGCTGAAGCTCGCGTTCCCGATCGACGTGCTCGCGTCGTCGGCCTCGAGCGAGATCCAGTTCGGGCACATCGACCGGCCGACGCACCAGAACACCTCGTGGGACCACGCCCGCTTCGAGACCTCGGCACACCGCTGGGTGCACGTCGCGGAGCCCGGGTTCGGCGTCGCCGTGGCGAACGACTCGACCTACGGCCACGACATCACGCGCGAGACCCGGCCGGACGGCGGGATCACCACGCTCGTGCGGGAGTCGCTGCTGCGCGGACCGACGTTCCCGGACCCGAACGCCGACCAGGGGCACCACGTGTTCCGGACGGTGATGCGGATCGGGGCCTCGGTACTCGACGCCGCCGACTCCGGGTACCGGCTGAACCTGCCCGTGCGGAGCGTGCCCGGGTCCGCCGAGGTCGCGCCGCTCGTCACGGTGTCGTCGCCGCAGGTGTTCGTCGAGGCCGTCAAGCTCGCCGAGGACCGCTCCGGAGACGTCGTCGTGCGCCTGTACGAAGGGCTCGGGGGCCGGGCGACGGACGTCGGGGTCGCCTTCGGGTTCGACGTCGCGTCGGTGTCGCAGGTCGACCTGCTCGAGCGGCCGCTGGAGCGCTCGTGGTCGGCCGGGGAGCCGGTCGTGCTGACCCTGCGTCCGTTCGAGATCGTGACGCTGCGCGTGCGTCGGGCCTGAGGCAGCGGGCCCGGCGTTCGGTCGGGGAGAGACCGCGGCGCCGGACGGGACACGGGTGCGTTCCGTCCGGCGCCGTGTTGCGTGTGGGGG